>NZ_CP021358.1:1833592-2139191 GCF_002157205.1 Kushneria marisflavi
CACGCCGATCGCGCCACTGGTAGTAGCTGCCCAGCACCGGCATGAACCACGGTCGGCCGTGATAGAGCGGATGACCGGGCAAGGGGGTGCCAAAGGCACTACGCTCGAGCGGCTCATCCTCGATGAGATGACGCGCCAGCCGATGGCCCAGCCAGCTCATCGTAGTGATCCCGCTGCCGTTGCAGCCCAGCGCGTAGTAGCACTCGGATGCCGTCTGACCGATATGTGGCAGGGCATCAAGCGTGACGGCCACACGTCCGCCCCAGCTGTGGCTGACCGGAACATCACGCAACCGGGGAAAGCGCGCCACCATCTGCTGATGTAGCACGCGGGCACTCTGGCGCCGATCAAGGGGATAAAAGCGTGCTCGCCCGCCAAACAGGAAGCGCTGGCCGTCCGGAGAGTAGCGATAGTAGGTGGTGACACGGCCGCTATCGGCCACGCTGCGCCCCCGGGGGATCAGGTCGCGCTGCAGCGATTCGGGCAGGACCCGGGTCGCAATCTGGTGAGAGACCACCGGCACGATGCCACGGCGCAGCGCGGGTGACAGCGCTCCGGTATAGCCGTTGGTCGCGATAATGATGCGTGCCGCGTTCAGGCAACCGCGCGCGGTGGTCACTTGATAATGCGCGCCCTCCCGCGTGATGTCGGTGACCGGCGCCTGGCTGCACACTCGGACACCGGCCGCCAGTGCGGCCGCCAGCAGCCCGGCATAATATTTTGCCGGATGCAGCTGCCCGGCCCCTCGAATCAGCGCGCCGCCCACGTAAGCGTCGGTGGCCAGCTCTTCTCTGAGCGCCTCGCGCGACAGGATGACAACATCGGAATCCGTGAAGGCATTGAGCAGTTCGACACGGCCCTGCCACTTTCTCAAATGCTCCATGGTCCAGGCTGGTGCCAGGCGTCCCGCACGACGGTAATCACATTTGATGCCTTCCCTGTTGATCAGGGTTTCAAGAAATCGATAGCTGGCGGCGGCTTCCTTCAGGCGCGACTCAAGGCGTACCGGGTCGTGGGTTGATCCGGCCTTCATGCGCTTGCCGATATTGACGCCTCCCGTCACCTGACCACCGCTTAGCGTGCTGGCACCGCATCCGGGCAGCCCCGCCTCAAGGACGGTGACCATTTCTCCGCTGCGTGCCAGTTCAAGCGCACAGCACAATCCGGCGTAGCCTGCCCCGACAATGGCCGTATGTGTTTCACGTGAAACATCCATTGGGTCATGGTCATGGGGTTGCCATGCCTCCCACCAATAGGGCGTCTCGCGAAAGTCATCGGCCAGAAAGGAGTGCCTTGATGCCATCTTCTGCTCCCGAATACCGCATCTGAACAGCAAATGAAGAAGACGCCCCGGACCATGCCACAATGTGGAACGCCATGCCATATATAAACGCTACACCGGTCTTTCACAACTGGCAACTGCTTTTGCGTCTCAAGGCGGGGATGGGACGAACGAACGACAAGCCGATACACTGTGCTCCTGTTTCGGGACGTGAGCCGCCAATGAAGAGCCTTTTGAAAAGCCTGGAAATACTGGAAGCGGTCGCCGAGCACCAGCCGGTCAGCGTGGGCGAACTGGCCAAACGGCTGGCGCTGCCCAAATCGACCGTACAGCGCGTGCTGTTGACCTTTCATGAGGCGGGCTGGCTGCGCCAGCGCCGGGGGGACATGACCCGCTGGGAGATCGGCTCGCGCGTTCTGGGCGTCCGCCCACCCGAGCTCAACGGTGGGAGGCTCTACGCGGCCGCTCGCGAACCCATGCGAGCACTTCGCGACGCCACCAACGAGACCGTCCATCTGTCGATTCCCGACGGCATTAATAACGTGGTTCTGATCGACCGCGCAGACTGCGATCAGAATGTGCGCACCTTCAGCCCGCTGGGGGATGCCGCGCCCTTTCACGCCACTGCCAACGGCATGGCCATCATGGCATGGCTCGAGCCGTCGGAAATCGAGGCCATCATTGCCCGCGGCCTGCCCGGCTTCACCGAGCACACCATTACCCGGGCCGACAGGCTGCGCGAGGAGCTCAGGGCCGTGCGTGAGCGAGGCTATTCGCTGAACCTGTCGCACTACCGACCGGCCATCTGTGCCATCGGCGCCGCCATTCTGGATGCCGAAAGGCGTCCGGTAGGCAGCGTTTGTATCTCCATGCCGCAATCGCGCTACCAGCCCGAGAAGCTGGCGCAGTGGGGCCGGCAGGTGGCCGAGGCGGCTCACCGGATCAGCATGCAGCAACCCTTTGATCCCATCTGAGGCGACCGGCAGGGAAGCCCCCGGCCCTCGACGGCGGTTTCAACCACGACGAATCGTTTGAATCTGTTGCTTGAATCTATCGATATAAAAAAGCGCCCGCTCGATGTCTCGAGCGGGCGCTTTGGGAAGGCACCATCAGCCGGATTACTTCATCGGCGGTGGCCCGAGCTCTTTCATCAGCTCCGAGAGCTTCACATAGGCGCGGTTACGCCAGGCAATCAGATCCGGAATGCGCTCGGCCGGTACGTCGGTGAACCCGCCGCCGCTCTTGGTCCCCAGCTTGCCCTGATCGATCAGCGAACTCAGTACCTCGGGCGTGGCGAAGCGCTCGGGGAAGTCGGTCTGCAACGACTGATAGCAGAAGTTGTAGACATCGAGCCCGGCCATGTCGGCAATCGCAAACGGACCGAAAAACGGCAGACGGAAGCCGAACGTCGTGCGTACCAGCGTATCGATGTCCTCGGGGCTGGCCACGCCCTCTTCCAGCAGCTGGGTGGCCTCGTGAAACAGGGCGTACTGCAGGCGGTTGAGCACAAAGCCGGTCACGTCCTTGACCGTGGCCGTTTCCTTGCCGGTTTCGTGCACAATCGCGCAGGCACGCTCGACGACCTCCGGGTCGGTGCCTTCATGCGGGATGATCTCGACACCCGGCACGAACGGTGACGGATTGGAGAAGTGTACCCCCAGAAAACGCTCCGGGTGGGTGACCGCTTCGGACAGTTTGGCGATCGAGATGGTCGAGGTATTGGTGGCGATGATCGCATCCGGACGCGCTGCTGCGCTGACGCGCTTGAAGATATCGTGCTTGATATCGATCTTCTCGGGCACGGCCTCTTCGATGAAATCGGCATCGCGCACCGCATCCTCGATCGACTCGGCGACCTTCACCTGACGTTCGATGCGCTCGACGGCGTCACTCGGAAACAGGCCGTCGGCGACGAATTTACGGGTTTCCTCGATCAGACGCTCGCGGTTGGCCTGGGTCACCTCGAGCGAGACATCGCTGATCAGAACCTCGGCACCGGCCAGCGCCATGACCTGAGCGATACCGCCGCCCATATATCCCGAGCCGACAATGGCAATCTTGCGTGTCATGAACCTTTACTCCCTATAGACATGGTGTCTCATACCGCGGTCATGGCTCTCAGCCCTGACGAACCCGGCTTTTGCCAAGGGCATAGTCCGACGTGCGGGGCAGAATCTTCTCGCGCAGATACTGCTGATTGGTGCTGGACACGCTCAGGCCATCGCCGCCGTAGTGCTCGGTGCAGATCATGCCCTGATAGCCGTTGGCGATCGCAATCTCGATCGACTTGCGATAGTTGATCAGTCCGAGCTCCAGCGAGGTGGGCATGGCCACATAGTGATCACGCGACACATCCTCATCGCGCATGTAGTTCTTCACATGCCAGTAGTTGGCGTAAGGCAGGGTCTTTTCCATGATCTCGAGCCAGGACTCGATCGGGCGATGCAGGCGCACCAGGTTGCCCACGTCCGGGTTGATACCAACGTTGTCCAGGCCGATGTCCTTGACCAGCGCCACGGTGGAGTCGGCCGTGCCGATATAGGTGTCCTCATACATCTCAAGCGATACCAGAAGGCCAAGCTCCTCGGCGTGCCGGCCCAGCTCCTGAAGACGCTTGACCGTCAGGTTCCACATGTCCCGATCGCCTTCCGGTGACTTGTAGCCCTCGACCGTCCAGAACCACAGCTGTCGTTGCTGCTCGGGCGTCAGCGCCTGGTGCAGGCCTACCGAGACCACGCGAGCGCCCATGGCGGCCGCGGCTTCCAGCGTGCGGTGGGTATAGGCCAGATTTTCCTCGCCATGCTCGGCGTCAATGACGCTGCGGCGCACGGCCGAAATGGCCGGCAGACCCACACCGGCCTCTTTGGCAGTTCGCACCAGCTCATCAAGACGCTGGGTCGACAAATCGCCTGGCTTGATCCAGTTATCGAAGAGATCGACATTGGTAAAGCCTGCCCCACGAATCTCATCAAAGACACCGCGCCAGTGAGAGGCATCGGCCTCGTTGACGCTGCGCCCCTGAGCATCGACGCCCGGAAAGGGCAGCGTGGCGGCCGTAATCGGCCAGTTGTCAGCGGTATAAGGCATGAAAACATCTCCTTTTAAGGGGCTTGCAAGGGGTGTGTATCAGGACCCGGCGGTCTTTTTGGCGCGGGCCCGTGGATAAAGCATGACGTCCTAGGTGATCAGGGCGAACAACACCCAGACCAGCGCAAAGGCCATCAGGGAAATGCCGGTCGACATCACCGTCCAGGTCCGCAACATGGTGCGGGTCTCGACCTGCAGAAACCGACCAACCAGCCAGAAGCCCGAGTCGTTGACGTGAGAGTAGCCAATGGCACCGGCCACGATCGCCGTGGTGATACAGGCCACCGGCATGCCGGCCAGCTCCGGCTGGGCCAGTACAGCAGGCGCCATAATGCCGGCGGCGGTGGTACCGGCCACGGTGGCCGATCCCTGAGCGACGCGAATGACCGAGGCGATGAGATAACCGGCCAGAATCAACGGCATGCCGATCGCATCCAGACTGGCCGCCAGCGCATTACCGATCCCGCTGGCGGTCAGCACCCCACCGAACATGCCGCCGGCGCCGGTGATCAGAATGATGGTGCACACCGGTGCCAGCGCACGCTCGATGATGTCGTTGATGGCATCCATCGGTGACGTGAGCCCGCGGCGAAAGATCAAAAGCCACATGGCCACACAGGTACTGATCAGAAGCGCAATCGGGGTTTCGCCAATGACAATGAAGCTGTCCAGCAGCGCATTGCCCTCCGGCAGGGTGCCGGCCGAGATCAGCGTCGAGATGCCGGTGTTCATGAAGATCAGTACCAGCGGCAGCAGCAGCACCAGCAGCACGGTGCCAAAGGCGGGCGGTGGCGCACCGTCGTCTTCCTCACCGCCCATGACGTCGGGCACTGACTGAAACGGCGTTCGGTTGGACAGCCAAAGGGCGAGCCGATACCCCATGACATACCAGGTGGGCAGGCCGACCAGCAGACCGACAAACAGCACCAGACCAATGTCGGCATGCAGAAAGACCGCAGCGGCCACCGGCCCCGGATGGGGCGGCATCAGGGCATGCATGACCAGCGCCGAACCGGCCACCGGCAGACCGTAGAGCAGAAGCGACCCCTTGAGCTCACGAGCGACGGCAAAGATGATCGGCAGCATCACCACATAGGCGGCATCGAGAAAGATCGGGAAGCAGAACAGCAGTGCCGCGATCGAAAGTCCGAGCGGTGCCCGTTCGCGCCCGCACAGGCGGATCAGGGTATCGGAGAGCACTCTTGCCCCACCGGACACGGCCACGATTCGTCCGAGTACGGCACCAAAGCCAATCAGAAGGGCCACATTGCCCAGGGTCTTGCCAAAGCCGCCGGTCAGGGTCGAGATCAGATCACTGACGCCGATGCCGGTGGCCAGCGCCGTACCAATGCTGACCATGACCAGCGCAAAAAAGGGATGGAGACGCACACGAATGATCAGCAGCAGCAAAATGGCGATGGCCACCGCCGAAATCATGAGCAAAAGGGGTGTGGATAACGCAGCTTCGGTGGCACTGGGCATAACCGACTCCGGATCAGGCCATGACGTTCAAGCGCCTTGATACGCCATTGGTCGCAAAATGCCTTACATGGCTGTAAGTCCAATACCGCAGACGATATCTTTTCCGGGCAATACCCTACCAATGCCGGTCATGCCGCATATTGATGACCATTTTGATATCAATTTGATAACGAGCCACGCCTCATGGGGACTCTGCCGGAAGACTGGTTTTTCAGGTCAAGACTAAAGTTGCGTCATCTGCAGCTGTTCGTGGCCCTTGGCGAGCAGGGCAATCTGCACCGCAGCGCCGAAATGCTGGGCATCAGCCAGCCGGCGGCTTCGAGGCTTCTGATCGAGCTGGAGGAGCGACTGGGCACGGCGCTATTCGAACGCCACGGCCGCGGGCTCTCCCCCAACCTCTACGGCGAGCTGATGATTCGTCGTGCCCGAACCATCATCGACGAGCTCGAGCGCGCCGGCGAGGAGTTCAACGCCATCCGCGCCGGCCATGCCGGGCTGGTCCGGGTCGGCACGGTCATGGAGCCGGCCGTGGCGCTCCTGACCCGCGCCATCGAGCAGATGCACAGCGAACGACCCAACCTTCGCATCAATGTCAATGTCGATGTCAGTCGCGCGTTAATCTCGGGTTTGATGGACGGTCATTACAATTTTGTGATCTCTCGGATTCCGGCCGGCTTTTCCGGCGAGCACTTCGTGTTCGAGGAGATCGGCGAGGAAGAGATCTGTTTCATCTGCAGCCGATCACATCCGCTGGCCGAGCAGCCGGTACCGGCGCTGTCGGCCATGGTCGACTATCCCTGGGCACTACAACCGCCCGGTACCCTGATGCGTCAGCGCGTCGATGACCTGCTGCGTCATCGCGGGCTCGAGCCGCCCCACTGGATCGTCGACACCTCGGATCTGACCACCTCGCTGGCCCTGGTCAATGCCTCCTCGTTTCTGACGGTGGCCACCCGAGGCGTGGCAGAGCTGCTATGCGACCCGCAGCGCTTTCGCATCATCTCGTCGTCCACGCGTCTGAGCGTGCAGCCCTATGGACTTGTCAGCCTGCGTCGCCAGCAGCTGCCGCCGGGGGTTGCCGCCATGATGCGCCTCTTGCGTCAGCTGATTCGCCAGCCTTCGCCCATCTAGCGCCCCAGAGCGGCGAGCGCGTGGCCGCTGACGATCAAAGTCGTTACTCTGAGGGGCTCTCCCCTGCTGACCGGAAGATTGATCATGACCACGCTTGCCCGCCGTATGGATACGATAGCCCCCTCGGCCACCATCGAAATCTCGCGCCGCGCCGCCGAGATGCGCCGTGAGGGGCTTGATATCATCTCCCTGTCCCAGGGCGAGCCCGATTTTGATACACCGCCCCACATCGCCCATGCCGGCAAGCGCGCCATTGATGAGGGCCAGACCCGCTATACCGATGTCGATGGCACTCTGGAGCTCAAGCAGGCGATCGTGGCCAAGTTCGAGCGCGACAACGCGCTGCACTACGCCACCGATCAGATCTCGGTCGGTACCGGCGGCAAGCAGGTCATTTTCAACGCCCTGTTCGCCCTGATCGATCCGGAAGACGAAGTGATCATCCCGGCCCCCTACTGGGTCTCCTATCCGGATATGGTACGCCTTGCCGGCGGCACGCCGGTCTGCCTCGAGTGTGACGTGTCGCAGGGGTTCAAGCTCACGGCCGAGCAGCTCGAGGCCGCCATCACCCCGAAAACAAAGTGCCTGATGCTCAATTCGCCCGCCAATCCGACCGGCGCCGGCTATCATCGCGAAGAGCTCGCGGCTCTGGGCGAGGTCCTGAAGCGTTATCCGCAGGTATTCGTGATCAGCGATGACATCTATGAATACCTGGCCTACGACGGCTGGGCATTCACCACGCTTGCTGCGGTGGTGCCCGAGCTTTTTGAGCGCGTTTTGACCGTCAACGGCGTCTCCAAGGGCTATGCCATGACCGGCTGGCGCATCGGCTTCGGCGGCGGTCCGAAGGACCTGATTCGTGCCATGGCGAAGCTGCAGGGACAGATGACCACCAACCCCAGCGCCATCTCCCAGGCCGCCGCGGTAGAAGCGCTCAACGGCCCCCGCGACTTTCTGGTGGAGCATCTCGAGATCTTTCGCCAGCGTCGTGACATGTGCATGGCGGCCCTCAATGCCATTGATGGGTTATCGTGTCGTGCCCCCGAAGGCGCGTTCTATCTGTTCATCAGCTGTCAGGGACTGATCAATCGCAGGACGCCGGCGGGCGAGGTGCTTGAACGCGATGTCGACGTTGCCCGCTTTCTGCTCGACACCGCGAATGTGGCCGTGGTGCCGGGCACGGCCTTTGGCATGGCGCCCTGGTTTCGTATCTCCTTTGCCGCCGCCACCGAACGCCTCGGCGAGGCGTGTGAGCGCATTGCTCAGGCCTGCAGCACGCTGACCGCCTGACGCTCACCACGCCAGGCGCGCCTCGTGACAGCAGGGCACCGGCCTTTACGGCCGGCGCCCGGTTGATAGTGATTCTCAATTCGCCATAATGGCGGGGTTCTTTCCCAACCGATTACTCAGGGCGACCACGCTTCATGGTATCCAGACTCCCCTCTCATCTTTCGCTGGCCGTGGTGCTGGCGATGACGGCCGCCATCGGCCCCTTCTCGCTTGACGCGTATCTGCCCGCCTTTCCTGCCATGGCCGAGTCGCTGGGCGTGTCCATCAGCGATGTCTCCCTGAGCGTGTCGATCTATATCTTCACCATGTCGATCGGCCAGCTCATAGGCGGACCGCTGTCCGATCAGCTCGGACGCCAGAAGATCATGTTTTCAGGGCTGATCCTCTACAGTGTGGCCAGCCTTCTGATATGGCAAAGCGAGCAGCTTGAAAGCGTGCTGGCCTTTCGTGCCCTGCAGGCCTTTGGGGCCGGCTGGACGCTGGTGTCGGTGCCGGCGCTGGTGCGCGATCGCGTTCAGGGCGTCGAGGCGGCGCGCCTGTTCAGCCTGATCGGTCTGATCATGGTGGTCGCGCCGGGGATCGCACCGACCGTGGGTGGGGCGTTGCTGAGCCTGGGTGGCTGGTCGTTCATTTTTCTGTTCCTGGCGCTTTACGCCCTGCTGGTCATTCCGCTGTTGAAAATGGTGGCGTTCAAGGAGGCCGGCAAGGCCCCCAAGGGGACACCGGGGCCGAAGGTCAATATCGTCAGGCGCTACGCCCAGGTGCTGGCCACTCGCCAGGCGCTGCCGTTTCTGTTCTGGCAGGCCGCGTCATTTTCGGTGCTGATGATCTTTGTGACCCACGCCTCCTTCATCTATCAGACCCACTTTGGCGCCAATGAGCACACTTTCGGGCTGCTGTTTGGCGCCAATGTCATCGTCATGCTTGCCGCAAACCTGACCAACCGCTCGCTGCTGGAGCGCTTTGGCTCCCGACGCATTCTGCGCGGCGCGACCTGCATTCAGGCCGCAGCGATCGTTGTGCTGGTGATCGCCAGCGTCTTCGATGCAGGCCTGTATGTCTTTTTGCCGGCGATGATGGTGAGTATCGGCATGGTCGGCGCGATTGCACCCAACATTCAGGCCTCGTTTATCGAGTATTTCGGGGTCAACAGCGGCACGGCGGCGGCCCTGCTGGGCGCCTCCCAGTTCGGGATTGCCGGCGTTGTCAGCGCGCTCTCCTCACGCCTGCCGCCCTCGGTCACGGCGGTGGTGCTGGCGATGGCCGCCTGCTCGGCGGTGAGTCTTTGGATGCTGAGGCTGTCGCTGCGTCAGGAGCGCGCCGCGGCCCAAACCTCTGAATGAATGACGCTGCATGCCCGGCTGAATCCTGTTCGCTTTTGTCGATGAGGTTCGTCGGGTATGTTCACGGCTTGATCCACTGCCTGTTGACCGGACTTCCCTGATGCCCCCTATCCTTCTGCGCCCTGCACTGCTCGCTCTGCTGGCCATGGCCCCCGTTGTTCAGGCCCATGCCACCGACACCGGGGGGCACTATCCGCTCACGCTGGACAACTGCGGCACGCAGGTCACCATTGATGCCCCGCCACAACGGGCGGTCAGCATTGGCCAGAACACCACCGAAATCCTGCTGTCGCTGGGTCTGGCCGATCGCATGGCCGCCAGTGCCGTCTGGATCAGTGACGTGCCGGAGGCGTTGAAGGCGGCCAACGATCGCGTCCCGCGCCTTTCCAGCACTATCCCGGGGTTTGAGAGCGTGCTGGGCCAGAAGCCCGACCTGGTGGCGGCGCAGTTTGAAATCGATGTCGGCCCCCAGGGGCGCATCGCCCGTCGCGAGCAGTTCACCTCGCTCGGCGTGCCGACCTATATCTCTCCTACCGACTGCGTCGGACGGGTATATGGCGGCAGCAGTAACGCGGATGGTGCCCGCACGCAGGCGTTTGACATGGCGCTGGTGTATCGCGAAATCGAGGAGCTTGCCGACATTTTCGACGTCTCCGAGCGGGGCAACGCCCTGGTCGAGACGCTGCGCGAGAGAGAGGCGCACGCCGTATCCAAAGCCGCCGGCATACCGAAGGACCTTTCCATGGTGTGGTGGTTTTCCAGTGCCCAGCTTTCGGGCGATGCCTGGGTGGCCGGAACGCTGGGCGCGCCGGGCTATATCATGAAGACACTGGGAGCACGCAATATCATCGACAGTCGTGACGAGTGGCCGGCGGTCAGCTGGGAGCGCATCGCCGCGCTGGACCCGGACGTGATCGTGCTGGGCGAGATGACGCGCCGCAACTTTCCGGCCGATGACATTAACCAAAAGATCGCGTTTCTCGAAAACGATCCGGTCACCCGCGAAATGAGTGCCGTGAAGCATCACCGCTTTATCGTGCTGGACGCTCAGGTCATGAACCCGACCCTGCGTACCGTGACGGGGCTTGAAACCGTGGCCGAAGGCTTGAGCGCGATGGGGCTGACCGAGTCGTCAGCACCAAAAGAGACCCCATGAGTCCGCTGCCCGCTCATACCCGACATCGTCAGGGGCTGCATTTGGGATTGATCGTACTGGGCCTGGGGATACTGACGCTGTCCATGGCCCTGGCGATCTCGATCGGGGAGATTCATATCCCGCTGGCCACCACTTTCAAGGCGCTGGGCAACGCTCTGGGCGTGAGTGAGTACCCACTTGACCGCATCCATGAAAGCATCATCCGTGAGTACCGCCTGAGTCGGGCGCTGGTGGCAGCCTGCTGTGGCGCGGGCCTGGCCCTGTGCGGTGCGATCCTGCAGGCCCTGTTGCGCAATCCGCTGGCCGAGCCCTATGTACTGGGCATCTCGGCCGGCGCCTCCACCGGAGCGGTCTGCATCATGGTCCTTGGCGTGGGTGGCGGCGCGGTGGGTCTGTCACTGGGCGCCTTTCTCGGCGCACTGGGGGCCTTTGCGGTTGTGCTGGCACTTTCCCGCGGCGCCTCCACCAGCCCCAACCGCATCATCCTGGCAGGCGTTGCCGGGTCACAGCTATTTAATGCGCTTACGGCCTGGGTGATCAGCACCTCGGCGAGCGCCGAACAGGTCCGCGGCATCATGTTCTGGCTGCTGGGCAACCTGGGCGGCGTTCGCTGGCCGGAGGTCACCCTGGCGCTGGCGGTAGTGCTGCCGGGTTTTGTGATCTGTCTGCTGTTTGCGCGGGCGCTGGACGCCTTTACCTTCGGCCAGGACGCCGCCGCCGCGCTTGGCATTCCGGTCGGGGCCGTGCGGCTGATCCTGTTTGCCGTAACGGCGCTCATGACTGCCACCATGGTCAGCATGGTCGGTGCCATCGGCTTTGTCGGTCTGGTGATCCCCCACGCGGCGCGCTTTATCGTTGGCACGGCCCACGTGCGACTGCTGCCGGCCTCATTATTGATCGGCGCGATCTTCATGGTGCTGGCCGACATCGTATCGCGCGTTATCCTGCCGCATCAGAGCCTGCCCATTGGCGTGGTGACCGCACTGGTCGGCGCCCCGGTCTTTGCCCTGATCCTCTACCGCGCCAGACCGCCGTTATGAGCGAAGTGAAGACTTGCTTACCCGAGACCTGCTTACCCAGCACCACTCACTTGCCCGGAGAGGTATGAGATGTCGATACAGGCCCATGGGGTAAGCTGGTCCACGGCTGGCCGTCTGATTGTCGATGACGTGAGCCTTTCGATCACACCGGATGACACCGTGGGCCTGCTTGGCCCCAACGGTTCGGGCAAGTCGTCGCTGCTGCGCCTGCTGTGTGGCCTGCGGCGTGCCAGCGAAGGGAGGATTACCTTTGATGATGCACCGATCGAGCAGCTGACCCGGCGGGACGTGTCTCGGCGTCTGGCGCTGGTCGAGCAAAATGCCACCACCGATGCCGACGTTACCGTGCTGGATGTGGTGCGCCTTGGACGCACGCCGTGGCGTTCGATGCTCAGCGGCTGGCGCGAAGAGGACAGCGCCGCCGTCGAGCAGGCCCTTGCGCAGGTGGGCATGAGTACACGACGCCATCAGAGCTGGCATACGCTTTCCGGGGGCGAGCGACAGCGCATCCACATCGCTCGTGCTCTGGCGCAGCGCCCGCAGGAGCTGTTGCTGGACGAGCCCACCAACCATCTGGATATCCAGCATCAGCTGGACATCCTCGCGCTGGTCCAGCGTCTTCCGGTCACCTGTGTCATGGCGCTGCACGATCTCAACCTCGCCGCCATGTTCTGCGATCAGCTGGTGCTATTAAAGGAAGGCCGTGTGGCTGCAGCCGGCACGCCGGAGTCAGTCCTCACTTCAGAGCGTATTCTTGACGTCTATGGCGTGCAGACCGTGATCGAGCGCTCACCGCATCACGGCGGTGTACACGTGCACTATCTGCCCCGTCGATAGACGGCCGCCTCCGCGACGATCAGACCATGTGCCTGACCCGCTGCCAGGCGTACCCCAGATGCTCACCCAGCGCTGCCACCAGAGCCTCGGTGTTGCGCTGCTCAAGTGCGGTCATGATGTGCTCATGCTCATCCACTGCCGCGGCCCACTTGTCGGGGCCCGAGTGGCCGATAAAGCGAATGCGCTTGAGCTTTGACTGCAGGGAGGCATGCACCTGCATCAACGGCTCATTGTGGGAAAGCGCCACGATGGCCGTGTGAATCTGCTGATTGGTCTTGTAATAGTCGAGTCGATTGCCCGCCTGATAGTAATCGACCATCTGATCGTGCAATTGACGTACCTCGGCCACCTCATCATCAGTGGCCCGCTCACAGGCCAGCCTTGCTGCCAGCTCCTCCAGCGAGCGAATCAGAATCAGCATGTCTTCAATATCGCGCGCTGAAAACTGACGTACCCGAGCGCCCCGCTGCGGCACCAGCTCGACCAGCCCTTCGCTGGCCAGAAAGCGCAGCGCCTCGCGCAACGGCGTACGTGACACCCCCAGCGTCTCGCACAGCGGACCTTCATAAATGCGGGCGCCCTGCTCCAGCTCGCCTTCGATAATCATGTCGCGCAGGCGATTGGTAATCGCATCGTGCAGCGAATGCCGGGAAATGGCACCGGCCGTGTCCCGAAGGTCCTGTGTCCTTGTCATGTCATGTCGTCCTCATGCCCGGGGTGGAGTCGATGGGGCCCGGGGCTTTTGTATAGCCTGGCAGTTCATCACGCCCGAATCTGCCCTCATATGCAGCGATGTGACACATCATTTCAGGCCTCGAAGGGAGAGACTCCAGGACTTATGGCCAGGGTCCGGAAGTGCATTTTGGGACCAACGTATAATGTATACATTATGCATTAGGGCGCACTCTCATCGTCAAGCAGCATTTCCTGTTCGTGACCGGTGAGAGATGACATGACCCACAATAGTTCCGCTTCTGCAGCAGACCGCCCCCTGATTGCCCTGGCCATGGGGGATCCTGCCGGTATCAGCCCGGAGCTGACGGCCCGTCTGGCCGTCGACCCGCAGGTCAACGCCGCCGCCAGACTCGTGATCATCGGGGATCGACGCGTGTTCGATGAAGGCGCCCGCACCGCAGGGCTTTCCCCCGAACTGGTCGACACCACCCTTGAGGCACTGAAGGCTGGCGCACCGGATCAGGTCGCCTTCGTGGATCTTGGCCACCTGTCGCTTGATGAGGTCGAGCAGGGCGTACCATCGCTGGCAGGCGGGACGTTCTGTTCACGCAACTTCAACGAAGCACTGGCACTGGCCGGAGACGGTCACGTCGATGCCGTCTGCTTTACGCCGTTCAACAAGCAGGCGATGCGCTACGCCAATCCTGACTACGACGATGAGATCCGGTTTGTCGCGCGCGCCATCGGCTTCAAGGGCAAGGCACGTGAATTCAATATTCTGGACAACATCTGGAATGCACGAGTGACCTCACATATTCCGCTGTCGCAGGTCGCCGCCTCCCTCAACGAAAACTCCATCCTTGAAGAGATCGCCCTGACCCAGCAGTGCCTGACGCAGTCGGGTATCGAGACACCACGCATCGCTGTGGCAGGCCTTAATCCCCATGCCGGCGATGGCGGTAATTTCGGTCGGGAAGAGATCGAGATCATTGAGCCGGCGGTCGCGAAGGCGCGTGACAGGGGCTGGGCCGTCGAGGGCCCCTTCCCGGCCGATACGGTCTTTTTGCGCGCCCCTCGAGAGGGCTATCACGCGGTGCTGACCATGTATCACGACCAGGGTCAGATCGCGATGAAGCTGATGGGCTTTGACAGTGGCGTCACCATGCTGGGCGGTTTCCCCTTCCCGGTCTGTACGCCTGCCCATGGCACCGCTTATGACATCGCAGGACAGGGGATCGCCGATATTGGCGCTTCACGTCAGGCCCTGCTGCTGGCAGCAAGGATGGCCGCTCGCCTGCAGCATGCCGCGGCCTGAGCCGGGCATTTAAACCTCGTGTCCGCCTGACGAGACAGTGACTGACCAGGCGACGCGTTAAAACGCAGTGACGCTAATCGGGAGAATCACATGAAAATTTCCGTACTGGCGGCCGGCCTGGTCGCACTGGGTCTGTCCGCACAGGGACAGGCTGCCGAATTCCCCAGCAAGACTATCGAAGTGGTCACTCACTCCGGCGCCGGTGGCGGCACGGACCTGACCGCACGCGCCATGGTCCGTGCCGTCGAGCCACTCATGGGGGCCGACATGATCGTGGTCAATCGCCCGGGCGGTGCCGGGATTGTCTCGCTGAAGTATCTCGCCGATCGTCCCAGCGATGGCTACACGCTGCTGACCTGGACCACCGGGCATGCCGTACAGCAGGCCAAGAACGGGGCAACCTCGGCCGAAGGGCTGATCCCGATCGCCCGCGCCACCAATGATCCGCAGGTACTGATGACCGCCTGTGGCAAATTCGATGATGCACAGGCCTTTATCGATGCCCAGAAGGATAAGCCACTGCGCTACGGCGTCACGCATGTGGCCAATATCGATGACGTGTCGGCCTTCATGTTTGGCAGGGCAGCCGGCATCCAGCAGCCACAGATCGTGCCGTTTGAAGGCGGGGGCGATCTCGAAACCAACCTGATCGGCGGCAACGTCGATGTGGCGGTGCTCAATTACGGAGAAGCCGCCGCGCAGATCGACGCCGGGAAAATCTGTCCGATGATCGTCATGGCCGACACGCGCCTGGCAAGCGCGCCGGATGTGGAAACCACAGCCGACCTGGGGATTGATGCCGACTATTCCACCGTACGCGGATTTGCCGTGGCCGAAGGCACCCCGCCCGAAGTGGTGGACAAGCTGCGGGCCACGCTGATGGAAGGCATGCAGGGCGAGCAGTTCGGCAATTTCCTGACCTCGGCCATGGGGCTGAGCCCGGAGACCTCCGTCGCCGATTACGAGGTCTGGGGCGAGCAGATGAATGCGGCGGTAAAGAACATGAATGCCGCACTTGTCGAGCTGGGCTATATCGAATAACCCTTTGATCGACGCTGGCACGACCGGTCCGTCGGTCGTGCCTGACAACCGATCAAAGCCCTTCTCCATCGACCGGGGCCATTTCATGCAACCTTCTCGCCTTGTTCGTCATTCGGGGCCGCTACTGGCGGCGGGACTGCTCGCCATCCTGGCCTTTGTACAGACCTATACCTTCAAGTCGGTGCCGGCCATTCTGGCCCGTGGCCTTCAGCCGGCCACCTTTCCGCGTCTGGTGACGGGGCTGATTCTGATCCTTGCCGTCATCGCCTTTATCCACGACCTCAGAAAACCGCCGGCACCGGGGGAAGCCCTGCCGAAAGTACTGTTTTCCACCACGCTGCTTTTGGTGATTTTCTCGGCGCTGCTCGCCTCGAACCTGTTTTTGATCGCGCTGATCACGGTCACGGTGGGCACGGCCCTGTTATGGGGAGAGCGGCGCGTGCTGGTACTGACGGCGCTGGCCCTGGCACCGGTCATTGCGATTGTGCTGTTTGATATCGGCCTTGAAGTCAGATTTCCACGCAGCCCGCTTTTGAACCTCTACTACGAATGGCGCTGATACCATGACTGATCTTCTGATGTCCGGGCTTTCCGCCCTTGCCGATCCGTCACTTCTGCTGCTGATTGTCATCACAACCCTGGCAGGCACCATCATTGGCGTACTACCGGGGCTGAGCGGCACGACGGGCGCGGCGCTGGCCCTGCCCTTTACGCTGACCATGGACCCGGTATCGGCGGTCGTGGTGCTGGCGACGATCTATGGCTCCTCAACGTTTGCCGGCTGTATCACGGCAATTCTGATCAATACGCCCGGCACCTCGGCCTCGGCCACGACCTGCCTGGACGGCTACCCGCTGGCCAAGAAGGGTGAAGCCGGCCGAGCCATCGGGATTGCCACCCTGTCGTCCTGCTTTGGCGGCGTGGTCAGCGTGATCTTTCTGCTGTTTGCCGCCCCCATGCTGGCCGGCATTGCCTATGAGTTCGGCCCGCCGGAATATTTCGCGCTGGCCATCTTTGGTCTGTCGATGCTGGCCACCATTGGCGGAGGATCGGCGGCCAAAAACCTGATTGCCGGCGCCTTTGGGGTGCTGCTGTCGACCGTCGGGGTGCACATGATGACCGGCACCGAGCGCTATACCTTTGGCTCCAGCGCGCTGTATGACGGCATCGGCTTTGTACCGGTCATGATCGGGCTTTTCGGTATTGCCGAGTTTCTGAGGCAGTCGACCGAACTGGGGCTCAAGCGGGAAGTGCTGGGCATGAAGGCTGCAAGACTGCCGACATGGGCCGACATTCGCCAGATCAGGAATACCGTGCTGCGCGCCACCGGCATCGGAACCTTTATCGGCGTGCTGCCAGCCGAAGGCGCCACCATCGCCTCGATGATCAGCTACAACGAGGCGCGCCGCACCTCAAAAAACCAGGACACCTTTGGCAAGGGCGCCATCGAGGGCATTGCGGCCTCGGAAGCGGCCAACAACTCGGCGGTCGGCGGCTCACTGGTGCCGACCCTGGCTCTGGGTATTCCGGGCAGCCCCACCGCAGCCATCATTCTGGCAGGGCTTCTGGCGCAGGGCGTCCAGCCGGGGCCGACACTTTTCAACGAGCAGAGCAATCTGCTCAGTGCGCTGTTTGCTGCGCTGCTGGTGGGCAATCTGCTGTTTCTGGTCATCGGACTTGGTGGCGCCCGATTCTATGCGCGCATCACGCAGATCCCGGTGCCGGTGCTCTGGCCGCTGGTCTTTTTGTTCTCGGTCATCGGGGCCTACGCCATACGACAGTCGGTATTTGATGTTTATGTGGCCATCGCCTTCGGTGCCATCGGCTTTTTAATGCAGCGTTACGGGTTCTCGGTGGTATCACTGGCCATCGGTCTGGTACTGGGCGTCATGGTCGAGCAGCGTCTGGGACAGAGCGTGGCCATGTACAACGGCAATTGGCTTTTGATGTTTACCCGCCCGATCGCGCTGGTGTTTTTTGCCCTGACCCTGCTGTCACTGTTCGGCCCGATGGTGGCCCGATGGCGCCAAAAAAGAAGGGGCGCGCATGCTGGCGTCGAGAGGCCGGCACGATCCTGAGCCCTGCCCGCTAACGGGCCATCTCATTTCCCCGCTTTTGCCCGACGTTCACCGTCGGGCATTTTTTTCACCTTACGTCCCGGGGGCAGCCCCTTCAGGACGTCACGCGATACCCGGGAGCGCCGCGCAAGACCTGCAGTCCTTGTTGCTCCTGAAGGCTCGCCCCTCATGAGCCGGCCCTTATTAAGCTGAAGAAATGGTTTCTCCCTCAAAGTAATCAGCGTCATGAAAGGCCACTTCATGACACCAACAATAAACCACGAGGATGAGCCATCTCTCCTCCTGACGTCAGGAGATCATGTGGCATGAGGGACACATCATCGGCCCCTGCCAGGCGGCCGACATTGAGGGACTTTTCCAGAACGCTGCTCCGCAGGGCCCGTAAAACGCTTACATCCCGTCTCAATGACAGGCTGTATGTGTCATTCGTCTATCGACGCGAGTTCGGCAGATTTCCGAATCTGAGCAATCCGCAGACCTTCAATGAAAAGATCTGCTGCCGGCGCTTTGATCCCGAACCGGTCTACACCTTTCTGAGCGATAAATACGCCGTTCGTGACTATGTAGCAGCCACCGTCGGTCAGCATTATCTGATCGAATGTTACGGCCACACCCAGCGGCTGACACCGAAGATGTATAAGCAGCTGCCGGAAAGCTTCGTCATGAAGGGCAATCACGGCTCCGGGTTCAATCTGCTGGTAGAGGACAAGCAGCAGTACCCGCTACAGCTGCTGGATAATATCGGCAGGCGCTGGCTGAGCGCCGACTACTACGCCGCCAGCCGTGAGTCCCACTATCGCGAGATAGAGCCCCAATTGCTGTTCGAGAAGCTGCTGCTCGACGACCAGGGCCGACCGCCCATGGACTTCAAGTTCTACTGCTTCAGGCGACCGGACCGGTATGCCCCCGAGATCTATATCGAGGTGGTACAAAACCGCTTCACCGATTTTGCCGTCGATTACTATGACGTGGACTGGAATCTGATCGAGGTGGTCCAGGACAGATTCACCACCGGACGACGAATCCCGAAACCGGAGCAGCTTGATGAGGCCCTCGAGGTGGCCAGAAAACTGTCCGAGGGCTTCGATTTTGCCCGGGTGGATCTGTATTTAACGGCGGGACGTATCTACTTCGGGGAGATCACCTTTACGCCGACCGGCGGGCTCAAGAACTTCAGAACGCCCGCACATGATCAATGGTGGGGCCAGCTGATGCAGCCTTTGCGACCGCCCGTCGACACGCCGGCCAGCCATGGGCCAATAGACATGCCCTGGCCCGACGCCGACTGAGACCGTCAGGCCCGCCAGGTGGCCAGAAGCCCGGCCACGAACACGAAAAGGCCGCCGAACAGGCGATTAAGCAGCCGCTGCTGGCGCGGTGAGCGCAACCAGCGAGCCACCAGCGTGGCCAGGCCCGCAAAGCCGCACATCACCATAATATCGATGCCGATCATGGTCACGCCCATGATGGTAAACTGGGTGACGCGCGACAGCGCCGGGTCCAGAAACTGGGGCAGCAGCGCGATCATGAAGATCGTGGCCTTGGGGTTGGTCACGTTGACCAGCACGCTCTTCCAGAAGCGCGTGAGGGCTCCCTCGCGCGGCGTGTCGTTTGATGACGACTCGATATCGACGGCCTTCTCCCGCCACTTGCTGATGCCCAGATAGATCAGATACGCCACCCCGACCCATTTGATCAGCATGAAGGCCAGCTCCGAGGACGCCAGCAGCGCCCCCAGTCCCGCACCCACGACCAGAATCTGTATGCCCAGCCCCACCTGCAGCCCGACAATGGCTGGCAGGGTTCGCCTGAGTCCATAGCGCATGCCGTTGGACATGGTGTTGATGGCGCCCGCCCCGGGCGTGATGCTGATCAGTATCGAGGCGGCCAGAAAGGCCCAGAAGAGCTCGGGGGACATGCAGGCATCCTCGTGGCAAACGAAAAGGGATCAACATGATAAGCCGAAGGGCTTGAGAGAGAAATATCGCTGGAAGCTTCACATGCCATCGTTACCCTGCTTCATTCACCCTGTCATCGACATCAATCCTGGCATAACCGACTCATCAGGGCGGCCAGTGTTTCAAGCCTTGACGAGGACAACCGCACACTTGGCCCGGCGATGCCGAAGCCGGCGCGCAGCTCGCCATCCTCAAGCCAGGGAACAGCCACGGCATTCACTCCCGGCAGGTAATTCTCTTCATCCAGGGCATAGCCACGCGCGGCAATGCGGTCAACCTCACCGACAATGCCGGGGCCAATTCGACTGGCGCGCAATGACAACAGCTGCTGTCGGAGCATTGGCATAAAAGCCAGAAAGAGCAGACCAATGGCCGAGCCTTCCATTGGCGTGCGCTCACCCTGCTGACTGGAGGCGCGCAGGATTTGAGAACTTTCAATGGCATCCAGAAAGAACACTTCATCACCAGAAGGCACCGCAAGAAACACTGTCTCACCGCTGGCCTCGGCCATGGCTTCAAGACGCGGACGCAGCCGTCGACGCAACCCACTGTCGTCACCGGCAATGCGCGCGAGATTAAGGATACGATCCCCCAGATAGTAGCGGGTGTCATTTGGCCGACGGCGTACATATCCGAGTGTTCCCAGCGTCTTGAGAATGTTGTGCGCCGTTGTGGTCTTGAGTTCGGTGGCTTCGGCAATCTGCTGCAAGCGCATATTACCGCCAGCATGGGCAATACATTCAAGAATATGGAGTGCCCGCTCGATGGACTGAATCATAAAAAATAAAACCTTTCGAAATATTCATCATTATTGAATATGAATTACAAATTTGAAAAATATTTCTTTAATACTAAATTTAACGATATTTACACCTTTTTCGTACGCGAAAATTTAGAAGAGGGTTCAACGTGACACGCTCCATAATCGCGCGCATTACCCCCCTACCCGGGAAGACGTCAGAGGTAAGGCATTACGTCGAGTCGCTTGCCTGCAGAGTACGCTCGGAAGCCGGCAACCTCCGTTTTGAAGCTCATGAGGCCACCGACGGGTCAGGCTTCGTCATCGTCGAGGAGTATCGCGACGATGAATCTTTTCAGCGTCATCTTGCCATGCCGCATACGCAACAGTTCAACGAAGCGCTCAAATCGCTTGCCGAAGGCGGCGCTTCCAGTATTACCGAGCTTGTCAAACTCGATAAGCAAAATGATTCCAATGCCGAGATTCGCGCCATTGATCACGTTGGCCTGACCGTGCCGGATGTCCGGGCTGCTTCACTGTTTTTTGCCGACGCCTTCGGCGCTCGCCACGTGTATGACGTGCTACCGCGCGATGGAGACGATATGGCGGGAGAAGGCCCGGAAAAGGAGCTCGGCCTGAGCTCCGGCACTCGCATCGTGCACATGCGGTTGATGCGCATCGGCAACGGCCCGTGTCTCGAAATCTTCCAGATGGAAAATGGTGAGCAACAGGCACCACCGCGACTGCAGGATCTCGGCCTGACCCACTTCGGACTCTATGTCGACGACATCGAGACTGCCTTACAGCGTTTCGAGGCTGCCGGCGGCGAGTTGCTGTCGCCGACCCACCCGCTGGCCGGCATCGAGAACGGGCCTCGTAACGCCGGCGTTTATGGCCGTACCCCCTGGGGAATGCTGATCGAACTTTTGACTTATCCGGACGGCATCGAATATCCCGACCGGACATCGACGCTGCGCTGGACCCCACATCCCTGAGGTATTTCGCCATGATCAAGATGACCATGCTGCTCAAACGCAACCCCAACATCAGCCATGCCGAGTTCGTGCGCCACCACATCGAAACCCACGGTCCGTTATTTCGCACTATCCCGGAGGCATCGACGCACGTGCTGCGCTATATCCAGACGCATCCATCACAGGGTGATCTGCCAGTGCCGCAGGCAGACTTCGACGGTACCGCCGAGCTCTGGTTCGACAGCATTGAGGGCATGCAGGCCGTACTGGGCTCAAAAACCTACAAGGAGAAGGTCTTCCCTGACGAGCAGACCTTTCTCGATCACGACAATACCCTGATTCTGGTCGGCGAACAGGCCGAAATCATCACCTCTTGAACACCGTTGAAGCCCCGGCTCTACGCTCTTTTATCCAACCCGCACGCAAGGAATGTCCCATGGTCAGTAAAACCGAGATCCATGCTCAGCAACAGGAACTGCCCGGCAAGGAAGGTCTGATGCAGCCGCCTGCAGAATTCATCCGCCCGGGGTATCGCGGCAGCGCAAAGCTTGAGGGCAAAATCGCTCTGATTACCGGCGCCGACAGTGGCATTGGCCGCTCGACGGCGATCCATTTCGCGCGTGAAGGCGCCGACGTCGCAGTGATGTACCTCAGTGAAGAGGACGATGCTCTGGAAACGCAGCGCCTGGTGGAAGCCGAAGGTCAGCGCTGCCTGCTGATCGCGGGCGATATCCGCAATGCCGCCTTTTGTCGAGCATCAGTGCAAAAGGTGATCGACCATTTCGGAGGGCTCAACATTCTGGTCAACAACGCAGGAACTCAGCAGGTCAGCACCGATCTGACCGAGCTGAGCGACGAGCAGTGGGAGCAGACCTTCGCGACCAACATGCACGGCATGTTCTACCTGACCAAGGCCGCACTGCCGTATCTGGGCGAAGACGATGCGATTATCAATACCGCCTCGGTGAATGCCTATATCGGCCCCGACTTTCTGGTGGACTATAGTGCCACCAAGGGCGCGATCATCAGCTTTACCCGCTCGCTCTCCAACCAGGTGGTGGGACGCGGCATCCGGGTCAATGCGGTGGCTCCAGGGCCGGTCTGGACGCCGCTGCAGCCAGCGACGCTGGGTGCCCACGACCCGGAAATGCTCGAAGACTTTGGCGCCGAGACGCCCATGGGACGTGCCGCGCAACCATGGGAGCTGGGACCGTGCTATGTTTTTCTAGCGTCGCTGGATGCGGCCTTCATGAGCGGTCAGACGCTGCACCCCAACGGTGGCGTTGTGGTGAACGGCTGAGGCCTGGTGCCTGGCCGGCAGACCGGGAGATGTTCACCGGTTCACGCGGGTCGGCCAGGGCGGCATGAACATTGACGTGCTCTGCC
This sequence comes from Kushneria marisflavi, assembly GCF_002157205.1. Taxonomy (NCBI): domain Bacteria; kingdom Pseudomonadati; phylum Pseudomonadota; class Gammaproteobacteria; order Oceanospirillales; family Halomonadaceae; genus Kushneria; species Kushneria marisflavi. Next base: position 1,856,407 of record NZ_CP021358.1, read on the forward strand.
ATCATCAATGATGACGGATATCTCACTCCCCTGGGCGAAGGAGGCCCTGACTCATATGCCCGGCATGACACCGAACCCCTTATCGTCTCGTGAAAGCTGGCTCGAGCGCTCGGCGCACCATCACTGGCTCGAGATGGAAGGTCAGCGACTGCTGGCCTTCTATCGCGCCTCGCGCCATCCTGAGTGCGGTTTTGCCGCGCTGGACGAGCAAGGCCGCCTGCCTGACGATGCCCACCCCGATACCATGATCACGGCGCGCATGACCCACTGTTTCGCGCTGGCGGCCATGCGCGGTGAGCCTGGCGCGGCACCGCTGGTCGCCCATGGCGTCGCTGCACTGCGCGGTGACCTGCATGATCACGAACACGGCGGCTGGTATGGCGAGCGCCCGCGTAATGGCGAAACACAGACCAAGCAGGCCTACATCCACGCCTTTGTGGCGCTGGCCGCAGCCAGCGCCTGGCAGTCCGGAGACGAAGACGCCGGCCCGCTGCTGGATGACATCCTTGAGGTGCTCGAGACGCGCTTCTGGGATGAAAGGGAGGGCCGGCTGCGTGAAGGGTTCTCCCGCGACTGGTCCGAGGATGAGGCCTACCGCGGCGGCAACAGCAACATGCACGCGACCGAGGCCTTCCTGCAGCTTGCCGACGTGCTTGATGCGCCCCAATGGCGAGCGCGAGCACTCTCCATTGTCGAAAGGATCATTCACGCTCACGCCCGTCCCAACAACTATCGCGTGGTCGAACATTTCGACAGCCACTGGCAGGAATGGCGTGACTATAACCGCGACAAGCCCGGTGACCCGTTCCGGCCCTATGGCGCCACACCCGGGCACGCCTTTGAATGGTCGCGCCTGATGCTGCACCTGGAAGGCAGCCTTCTGCGCCATGGTGACAGCACACCGGGCTGGCTGATCGAAGACGCCCGCGGCCTGTTTCACAGCGCCACGGAACTGGCCTGGCAGGTCGATGGCGAACCCGGCCTGATCTATACCCATGACTGGGACAACCAGCCGGTCGTCCACGAGCGCATGCACTGGGTAGTGGCCGAGGCGGCATCGACCGCGGCCATGCTGCTCAAACGCACCGGAGACGTCGGCTACGAGCGCTGGTACCGCTGCTTCTGGGACTATATTGATCGCTTCCTGATCGATCGCGAACAGGGCAGCTGGCATCAGGAGCTTGATCGTCACAATCGCCCCTCGAGCACTGTGTGGTCCGGCAAGGCAGATCTCTACCATGCCTATCAGGCCACGCTGCTGCCCCGCCTGCCGGTGGCGCCGACCATGGCGCGCGCCATCGCGGACGGGATGCTCTAGCGTTTTGATCCCCGGCCCTTCGTCTTGAGCCAAAGCTGAAGGCGCCGGGCATCAATGCGGCGGGCATGCGAGGCTGAATCGATCCTCACAACTGTCGATTCAGCCTGCCGGGAGAGTGCCCATGCGTGTTGCGCCGTTTCTGTCGCCCCTTATTGTCCTGATGATGACCCCAGCGGTCATGGCCGAACCGGTACCGACAGGACCGCCCAATGCTCCCTCACAGACACCGGCCTTCGAGCAGCAGACCCGCGCCCCACAGCTTGAAGACAAAACCAGCCTTGAGACGACCACCGTGGCCGACGGGCTTGAACTCCCCTGGGGCCTCGCCTTCCTGCCCGACGGCGATCTGCTGGTGACCGAGCGCCCGGGTCGGCTGCGACGCATCACGCCGGAAGGCGAAGTCTCGGCACCGATCGAAGGGCTTCCCGAGGTGGATGCCCGCGGTCAGGGCGGCCTTCTGGACGTTAGCCTGGCACCGGACTTTGCCGACACTCGCCTCGTCTATCTCAGCTACGCCGAGCCAAGTGGCAACGGCGAAAACGCCACTGCCGTGGCGCGTGGCAGACTCTCCGAGGACAGTACACGCCTGACCGACGTAGAGACCATTTTCCAGCAGCAGCCGGCCTGGGACTCCACCAAACACTTTGGCTCACGGCTCGTCTGGGGCACCGATGGCACGCTCTGGATCACGCTCGGCGAGCGCTCACTGGTCGAGCCGCGCCAGCTGGCCCAGACCCTGGACAACACGATCGGCAAGGTGGTCAGGGTCAATGCCGATGGCTCGGTGCCCGACGGCAACCCCTTCGCAGGGCGCGATGACGCGCGGGGCGAGATCTGGTCGTTGGGTCATCGCAACCTGCAGGGCGCCGCACGACACCCCGACACCGGTGCGCTCTGGACCATTGAACATGGCCCGAAGGGGGGAGATGAACTTAACCGTCCCGAGCCCGGCCTCAACTACGGCTGGCCGGTGATCACCTATGGGGAAGACTATTCCGGCGCGGCCATCGGCCAGGGCATCACCCAAAAGGACAGTTTGGAACAGCCGATCTATTACTGGGACCCGGTCATTGCACCGGGCGACATGACCTTTTACACCGGTGATCAGTTTGATGGCTGGCAGAACAGTCTCGTGATCGCCTCGCTCAAACCCGGCGGGATCGTTCGGCTCACGCTGGACGACAATCGTGTGACCGGGGAAGCACGCTATCTGGAAACCCTCGGCCGGGTACGCGATGTCGCGCAGGGGCCGGACGATGACCTGTGGCTGCTGACCGACCAGCGTGATGGCGCGCTGATTCGCGTTCAGCCACAAAAATAACGCCGGTCAGAGCAAACAACAGCGCCCCGCCATCGGACTGATGGCGGGGCGCTGTCATCTGTGGGGCCTGTGGCTACCCGGGAATCTGCTCCAGCGCGTGGCAGTAGCGCCTGACCGAAGACTGTACGACCTGCCCGGCCCCGGTGGGAATTTCGCTGCCCTTGAAGGCGCAGTAAAGCGCGTCAAACTCAAGCGTTGCCAGGGTCTCGCCCATCGCCTTGACGGTCGCCGCCGGCAGCGGAATATTGTTGGGATAGGACCACATGAACGAGGCCTTGCCATCCGGCGTCACCAGCAGCGTGTCGCCACCCAGCAGCAGTTGCTGCGCCGGATAATGCAGCACGCTGGCCCCGGGGAAGTGACCGCCCAGCCGATAGACGGTCACGCCCGGCAGCACGTCGAGCCGGTCACCGGACCAGAACGACAGCCGATCGGAAGGTCTCATCACCCACTCACGATCATCACCGTGCACATACAGCGGACAGTCAAACACCTCGGCCCAGCGGGCCATGGTGCTGTAGTAGTGCGGATGCGAGATCGCGATGGCGGCAAGCCCGCCCAGCCCCTGAATCAGCTGGCAGGTGGCGTCATCCAGAAGGCTCAAACAGTCCCACAACACGTTACCGTGAGGCGTCTGCAACAAGAGCGCTCGCTGGCCTATACCGAATTTCGGCGTGCTGCGAAGGCTCAAAAGCCCGGACGCGAGCTGCTCGAACGTATTGGCGTGCTGCGCCAGCAGTGCCTCCGGTTTAATCCAGCGCTGACCGCCCGTCGGCACGTACTGACGCTCGTCCTCGCAGATCGGACATCGCTTTGGAGGGTGGTCCAGGGCGTCATACTGTACGCCACAGGTGTCACATAAAAAGCCTTTCTCAAGCATGCCTTTCCTTCCTTGAGCCTGTTATCGCCTTTCAGGAAATACCGTCACATCGCCATTTGATCATGAACGGAGGATCTTTGGGTCATGTCAGCCGTGCGCCCCCTCGACCACCCGGCCTGACAGGGCATTGGCCGCGCAGATCTGGGCCAGGTGGCTGAGCCCCTGAGGGACATTGCCCAGATGCTCACCGGTCGAGGGATCGACCATCTCGGTCAAAAGCCCCAGATTGCCATTGGTGGCCTCGAGCGCTTCATCCATCAACGCACGGGCCTCTTCCTGCTCGCCCAGGGCCGCCAGCGCCTCGACCATCCAGAAGGAGCAGGCGACGAAAGCACCCTCCTCTTCGTGAGCGCCTGAGTAGCGATAGATCAACGCGCCACGTCCCAGCTCCTGACGGATGGCGCGATAGGTCGAGAGCATGCGCTCGCGATTGACCTCGGCACCAAAGCGATAGGTCAGGCACAGAGCGGCGTCCAGCCCCTCCACACCCTCGTGGAACACGTAAGCTCCGCGCGCCTCGGACCAGCAGTGCGTCTCGACCCATTCGGCAATGCGGTCTCTTTCCCGCTCCCAGCGCTTTTTCCAGGTCGGTTCGATGTGCCCCTGCTCCGCCAGCTGTACGGCATTGGTCAGTGCCAGCCAGCAGTTCATCTTGGAGTGCGTGTAGTGATGATAGTCACCGGGCAGCTCCCAGATGCCGGCGTCACGCACGCGCCAGCGATCGGCGCACTGATTGGCCAGATCCCCCAGTAGTCGGGCGGTATTGAGGTCGATGATGTGACCGGCATCGATGAACAGCGTCGCCGTGGCCAGAAGATCGCCATACATGCCCAGCTGGATCTGATCGCGGGCGTTGTTGCCCACCCGCACCGGCTGTGAATGCTTGTAGCCGGTGAGCGCCGGATAGGTCTCGGCCGGAATCAGCTCGCCCTGTAGCGTGTAGCACACGCGCATGTCGGGGCCGTGACGACGGATGGTCCGGGTCAGCCAGGAAAAGGCGGCCTGGGACTCCTCGATCGCCCCGGCATGCACAAACGCCTTGATCACCAGGCAGGCATCACGCACCCAGGCATAGCGATAGTCATAGTTCTTGTCGCCGCCGAGGCGCTCCGGCAGAGAGGTGGTCGCTGCGGCGGCAATCGCCCCGCTGGGCGAATAGAGCAGAAACTTGAGCGCCAGCGCCGAGCGATGGACCCACTCGGGATACTCGCCGTCGAAATCGAGCTTTTCGACCCAGTCACGCCAGGCAAAATCACTGACCTCGATGCGCTCGTCGATGCTCTCGATGGAAGGCACGGCCAGCGGCTGACCTTCGGTGGCCAGCAGCGCCACCATCGAACGCTGCCCTTCACGGCTCACAAGGGTAGCCCTGGCATACCGGTCACAGCACTCATTGATCTCGACATCGTCCGAGCAGCGCAGCATCGCCATCAGATGGCCAATGTTGTAGATCCGCCCGATGGCCGTCTCCTGCAGCCATGGACTGACGGTTTCGGTATGGGTGCCGGCATGAAAGCAGATATCGAAGGTCACCTCGCCTTCAAGACCTTCCACGCGACGCGCCAGCTCGCACCAGGGCAGACGCCCGGCCGTGTTGCTGTTGATAGACTCGGTGATCCGGGCCTTCCCGTCACGGGTGATGAAGGTGGTCTCAAGCACGTTGCTGTTATTACGATAGTGCCGCTCGACGCGATAGTCACCACGCGGGGTGAGCGAGAAGTAACCGCCCACTTCGGGTTCAAGCAGGCGATCAAACAGCGGGGGAGAGTCCATGCTCGGCGCACACCACCAGTCGATGGCGCCATCCAGCGCAATCAAGGCCACGGAGCGTCCTTCACCAATGGCGGCATAATCGCCCAGTGGTGCAAACCCCTCTTCCCGAGCAGGATTGGCAACCTGTCTTTTGGTCATCGATAACTTCCCTGTGAAATGAAGTGAAGCGGACGGAATCCCTGCGCCGGCAATAAGCGCGACAGGCCCGGACTGGCCGTCCTGCGGCACCGGTGGCTAAGGGTCAGGCCACCGGTGCCGCGAAAATAGATGCAGATTAATCCTTAAAGGTGGACGCGACAGCGCCATCGCGCCACTGTCGCCCCACGACCACCGCCCCAAAAAGCCTCGGCCTGGTGGTCAACGATCCCTACAGTACCGGCCCCTGACGCACTATGCTTGTCGGCATGCCCGACCGGCATTACTCCGGCGTCTCTCACAGGATGACAGTGGACTTCGCATGATCTTTCTTCTTTATCTCGCACTTGGCATCGTGGCCGGCATTCTGGCGGGGCTGTTTGGCGTCGGGGGCGGCCTGATCATCGTCCCGGTGCTCATCTACAGCTTTACCCTGCAGGGCGTCGACCCGGAGGTCATGACGCATCTGGCCGTGGGGACCTCACTGGCCACCATTGTGTTTACCTCACTCAACTCGATTCATGGCCATCACCGCATGGGCGCAACACGCTGGCCACTGGTGGGCTGGATGAGCATCGGCATCGTGGGCGGCTGTGCGCTGGGGGCGCTGACCGCCTCCTGGATTCCGGGCAACGATTTACAGACGGTGATCGGCGTGTTTGCCATCGCCATGGCAATCCAGATTGCCTTCAACCTGCGCCCGAAAGGCGGCGGCACCGACTATCGGCCACCCGGCAAACCATGGCTGATCGGTGGCGGTACGATCATTGGCTGGGCCTCGGCCATCTTTGGCATCGGCGGTGGCTCGCTGACCGTCCCCTTTCTTTTGTGGCGCAATCTGCCGGCCCAGCAGGCGGTGGGCACCTCGGCCGCCTGTGGTCTGCCGATTGCCATTGCCGGCGCGCTGTCCTTCATGTGGTTTGGTCATGGTCATGATGACCTGCCCGCCTGGAGCATTGGCTATGTCTATCTACCGGGCATGGTGGGCATTGCCCTGACCAGCATGGTGTCAGCACGGATCGGCGTGCGGCTGGCACATCGGCTATCCCCCACACTCCTGAAGCGCCTCTTTGCCGCGCTGCTGCTGGTGATCGGCCTTAATTTCCTGATATAGCCGGGATCATCGTCCATCGTCCGATGCCGACTTTCGTCGGATGACAAGTTGTGAAACTATCAGGGGGTGGGCGTCCCCTTCGGGGCGCCCTGACACCCAACCAAGAACAACGAGTCATGACCATGTCACAGGATCTTTCCCGGAACCCATCGGCGCGCCCACCAAAGAAACGTTCGTTTCAGATTCCGCATATTTACGCCATTCTTTTCATCTTTATTCTTCTGGCGGGCCTGGCCACCTGGCTGATTCCGGCCGGCGCCTACGATACCGTGCCCGGCCCCAACGGCCGCACCACCATTGATGCCGCATCCTTTCACTGGGTCACGCCCAGCCCTGCCGGACCGACCGAACTGCTGCTGGCCATTCCACGCGGGCTGCTTGGTGCCGGTGAAGTGGTGTTTTTCACGCTCTTGATCGGCGGCATGTTTGCGGTGCTGCGCCGTACCGGCATCATCGAACTGGGGGTCGATCACCTGACCCGTCATTTCGCCGGTCGCAGCCTGTGGGTGATTCCGGTTCTGATGGTGCTGTTTGGCGTACTGGCCACCATCATCGGTACCCAGGAGCTGTCACTGGTCTATGTGCCGGTGATTCTGCCGCTTCTGATCGCCCTGCGCTTTGACTCCATCACCGCCGCCGCCATTGCCCTTTGCGCCACCACGGCAGGGTTTGCTGCCGGCGTTATCAACCCGATCAACACCGGCCTGGCCCAGCAGCTTTCAAGCCTGCCGCTCTACTCGGGGTTTGGTCTGCGCCTGATCGCGCTGGTGGCCATGCTGGCCGTGGCCATCTTCTGGGTGATTCGCTACGCCCGGGGGGTGCGGGACAACCCCGAGGCCAGCCTGGTCCACGACGAAGCCGATGAGCAGCAAAAACGCGCGCGCTACCAGCACGCCCTCAACGAGGTCACGGCCCCCGCTAGCGGGCGTCAAAAGCTCTGCATTGTGGTCACGCTCGCCCTGTTCGGCGTGCTGGTATACGGCGTGCTCGGACGCGGCTGGTTCATGTCGGAAATGGCCGGGCTCTTTATTGTCATGGGCGTTGCCGCCGGTCTGGTCGCCGGGCTGAAGATCGACGAGATCTGCGAGGGCTTCAACGAGGGCTTTCGGGACGTGCTGATGGGCGCCATGATTGCCGGCATCGCCCGCGCCGTCGCCGTGGTACTCGAAGATGGCCAGGTACTCGACACCATGGTCCATGGGCTGGGGCATCTGGTTGGCGGACTGCCCACGGCACTGTCGGCACTGGGCATGTATCTGGCCCAGCTCGGCTTCAACTTCGTGGTGCCCTCGGGCAGCGGCCAGGCGCTGGTGACCATGCCGATCATGGCGCCGCTGGCCGATGTGGTGGGTGTGACCCGTCAGACCGCCGTGCTGGCCTATCAGCTCGGCGATGGCATCGGCAATATTCTCTATCCCACCTCGGGCTACTTCATGGCCACGCTCGCGCTGGCGGGCGTGCCCTGGCAAAAATGGGTGCGCTTTTTCCTGCCGCTGTTCGGTCTCTGGGTACTGGTTGCGATTGTGCTTTTGATTGTCGCCCAGGCCAGCGGCTGGCACGGCTGATGCCGACTCGGCTCAAGCCCTGAGCCGTCAGGCTCCTGTGGCATCAAAAAAGGCGACCTCCGGGGTCGCCTTTTTAATGATGTAGCGCAGGGCGGCATGTCAGAAACGGAACTGGCGCCGAGTCAACTTCGGCGACGGGCGCGGGCCATGCGCTGTGCCTCGGCATGGACTTCCGACAATACCTCCTGCACATAGTGGATATGACGCTGAGCGACCTCGCGTGCCGCCTCGGGCTGTCGACTTATGACCGCCTCAAACAGCTCAAGATGCTGGCTCGAGAGGATCTCGCGGGTTTCGACACGCTGGGCATACATCCCGCCGATATTGGTCACCACGTTACGCTTGAGCAGATCAAAAAGCCCACGAATCGTATGCAACAGCACGCCGTTATGGCTGGCCTCGGCAATCGCCAGATGAAACCCCGCATCCGCTGCCCCCTCTTCAGCCTGCGTGGTCGGCCCCACGTTCTGATAGCAGTGCTGTAGCCGATCAAAGGCGGCCTGCAGTCGCTCACGATCCGGTTCCGTGGCGCGCTGTGCGGCATAAAACGCACAGGCCCCTTCCAGCGTATGCCGGAACTCAAGGAGATCCCGCTGGGCGTCGGGGCTATTTTCCAGCAACAGCAGCAACGGGTCACCAAAGGTTGCCCCCAGCGAAGGCGTCACGTAAGTGCCACCACCCTGTCGGCTGCTGAGCAGCCCGTTGGCCGTCAGGCGCTGAATGGCCTCACGCAATGAGGGCCTGGAAACGCCGAACTGTTCGGCCAGCGCCCGTTCTGCCGGCAATCGTTCGCCCGGCTTGAGGGTGCCCTCGAGAATCATCGACTGTAGCTGCTCGACAATGCCATCCGCCAGCCTGCGATGGCGAACCTGACCGACTTCCATACCCTTTCTCCAATTGGTATTACCAATTTTATATTAAGCACTATTTCACAATGAAACGACAAGCATCATGAACCAAAGTAGCAACCGGGTTTCATTGACCCTCTAATTGAAAGCCCCTTACTCTCCACTGCCTGCGCATCAGCACAGGTTAAATTGGTAATACCAATTATCTGACAAGCCCAACAAGAAATGGAGCAATGCTCATGACTCGTCAGCCTGCCGTGATATTTCTGCCCCATCCTGCTCTTGACCACATGGAGGGATGAACATGACACCCGGTCTGCTTGCCCTGCTCGCCATTGCGCCCATTATCGTTGCCGGCATACTGCTGATCGGCCTGCGCTGGCCCGCCAGCCGCGCCATGCCGGTGGTCTATCTGCTCAGCGTGCTGATTGCCCTGTCTGGCTGGAGCATGAGCTTCGAGCGCGTGCTCGCGTCCACGCTGCAGGGGCTGATCATCACCATTGGCGTGCTCTGGATCATTTTCGGCGCCATCCTGCTGCTTAACACGCTGCAGCACTCGGGCGCGATCAGGGCGATTCATGCCGGCTTTACCACCATCAGCCCGGATCGTCGCGTACAGGCCATCATCATTGCCTGGCTGTTTGGCAGCTTCATCGAAGGCGCCTCCGGCTTTGGGACCACGGCCGCCATTGCCGCACCGCTGCTGGTCGCCATGGGCTTTCCTGCCATGGCGGCCGTGCTGATGGGCATGCTGGTACAGAGCACCCCGGTCTCCTTTGGCGCCGTGGGCACCCCCATTGTCATTGGCGTTACGACCGGGCTGGACAGCGTGACCCTGACCGATCAACTCATCGCGCGCGGCTCAAGCTGGGAGCTCTTTTTACAGCAGATCACCAACGGTACCGCGATCACCCACGCCATTGTCGGCACCATCATGCCGCTGATCATGGTGTTGATGCTGACGCGCTTTTTCGGCGAAAAGAAAAGCTGGAAGGCCGGCTTCGAGATTCTGCCCTTTGCGCTGTTTGCAGGGCTGGCGCTGACCCTCCCCTACCTTGTGACCGGCATTTTCCTCGGGCCGGAATTCCCCTCCCTGCTGGGCGGTCTGGTGGGTCTGGTCATCGTCGTGACCGCCGCTCGCCTGCGCTTTCTGACGCCTAAAACGGTCTGGGACTTTGCCGAGCCCAAAGAATGGCCGGCCGAATGGATGGGCACGCTACAGGTCAGAATCGACGATCTCACCACCCGCCCCATGAGCCAGTGGCTGGCCTGGCTGCCCTACGTGCTGGTGGGCGCCCTGCTGGTGATCAGCCGCGTTTTCCCGGAAGTGACGGCGGCGCTTAAATCGCTGAGCTTTGGCATGACCAACATCCTGAATGAGGAAGGCATCAGCGCCAGCGTCGAGCCGCTGTTTCTGCCCGGCGGTATTCTTGTGTTCGTGGCACTTCTCACCGTGGGGCTTCATCGCATGCGCCTGCGCGCACTCGGCGCGGCGGCCAGCGAGTCCGGTCAGGTGCTGCTCAAGGCAGGCTTTGTGCTGCTGTTTACCGTGCCCATGGTGCGCATCCTGATCAACTCAGGGATCAATGCCGCCGACCTTCCGAGCATGCCGATTGCGATGGCGCGCTACGTGGCCGACAGCGTCGGCGGTATCTATCCCCTGATGGCGCCAACCGTTGGCGCGATGGGGGCGTTTCTGGCCGGTTCCAACACCGTCAGCAACATGATGTTCAGCCAGTTCCAGTTCGGCGTGGCCGAAACGCTGGGCATCTCCGGCGCCTTTATCGTCTCCATTCAGGCCGTGGGCGCGGCGGCCGGCAACATGATCGCCATCCACAACATCGTGGCGGCCTCGGCCACGGTCGGATTGATCGGACGGGAAGGCATTACCCTTCGCAAGACGATCTGGCCCACCCTCTACTACGTGCTGTTGACCGGCATTATCGGCCTTGTGGCCTGCTACGCGCTCGGCGTCAGGGACCCGCTCATGGGCGGTTAGCGCCTGCGATTCCACCATATTCAAAGTCATCCTTACGGATTCAGGGTCCAACATGATCATTTCAGCCTCTACCGATTACCGCGCAGCCGCCAGACGGCGGCTGCCGCCCTTTCTGTTTCACTATCTCGACGGCGGCGCCTACGCCGAGTACACCATGCGGCGCAACGTGGAGGATCTTGGCAGCGTTGCCCTGCGTCAGCGCGTGTTGAGAAACATGTCCGAGCTGAGCCTTGAAACGGAGCTTTTCGGTGAGCGCCTAGCGATGCCGGTGGCGCTGGCGCCGGTCGGGCTGTGCGGCATGTATGCCCGCCGCGGTGAAGTCCAGGCCGCCACGGCCGCAGCAGAAAAGGGCATTCCCTTTACCCTGTCGACCGTCTCGGTGTGCTCGATCGAGGAAGTCACCGCCGAGCTGTCCCGCCCCATGTGGTTTCAGCTCTATGTACTCAAGGACCGGGGGTTCATGAAAAATGCCCTGGAGCGGGCCTGGGCGGCAGGCGTTCGCACGCTGGTCTTTACCGTGGACATGCCAACGCCCGGGGCCCGCTATCGTGACGCGCACTCCGGCATGAGCGGCAAACACGCCGCCCTTCGTCGCATGTGGCAGGCGTGTACCCATCCGCTCTGGGCCTGGGATGTCGGTCTGCACGGCCGCCCGCACGATCTGGGCAACATCTCCGCCTACCGAGGTCATCCGACGGGACTTGAAGATTATATTGGCTGGCTGGCCAAAAACTTCGATCCCTCCATTTCCTGGCAGGATCTGGAGTGGATTCGCGATTTCTGGCAAGGCCCCATGATCATCAAGGGTATTCTCGATCCGGAAGATGCCCGGGATGCCGTGCGCTTTGGCGCCGATGGCATTGTCGTCTCCAACCACGGCGGGCGACAGCTTGACGGCGTGCTTTCAAGCGCTCGTGCGTTGCCGGAGATCGCCAGTGCGGTCAAGGGAGAGCTCAAGATCCTTGCCGACTCGGGAATTCGCAATGGTCTTGATGTGGTCCGCATGATTGCGCTGGGCGCAGATACGGTGCTGCTGGGCCGCGCCTTTGTCCATGCGCTGGCAACCCACGGCCGGGCCGGCGTGGTGAACCTGCTGGAACTGATCGAAAAGGAGATGCGTGTGGCCATGACGCTGACGGGGGCCAGCACCATCAGTAACATCACAAGTGATGTTCTGGTGCCGCAGTCCGGCTCGGTCATCGACTAGTCCACTCATGGACTGTCATTAAAAAGGCGACCTCCGGGGTCGCCTTTTTTTGATGGCTCGTGACGCAATTATTCGGCAAAGCGACGCTCGGTCTGCCATCCCTTGTTGGTCAGGACCATCATGGCGCGCTTGTGATGGGTGTCTTCAAGACCTTCCAGACCGCCCTTGTAGGCCTTTTGCAGGCTGTCATCCTCGGCCCAGTCGGGCAGGTCATCGATCCGGTAGCTGTAGCGAACGTGGGAGACGGTGTAGCCGCCGTCGATGGCCTGGGCCGGCGTGAAGCTGTCGATGCCTTCGACGCGCACCTTGCCAAAGCAGAAGCCGCCCTGCTCGAGCCCCTGCTCGCGGGCATAGAGCTTACGGCCTTCATCGGTGAGCTTGTAGCGCTGGCGTCCATCGCTCATGGCTTCACGCTCGAGCAGCCCGGCTTTCGCGAGCGCATCGGCGCGCTTGACGCGGTCAGCAAGCTCCGGATGTTCGCTGACAGCGCGCTTGTCGACCACAAACGGCAACCGCGGTGCGGGCGCCTCCAGACAGACCGCCGGCCCCATGTTGCCGATATCGTCCTGCAGTGCCGAACGGAAGTTACCTTCGCTGGCTTCCTGATGATCACCACAGGCACTCAAAAGGGCTGCCAGCGGCAAGAGTGCCAGCACGCGATATGACGTCATCACCATGACTCCTGATCAAACTTGAATTCGGTAGGCCTGCCCGAAAGCGTAGCCCCTTTATCGCTGTCCTGCGGTCAGAGCGGCAAATGGCAGGACGAAAAAATGCCCGCCGAAGGGCGGGCATTATCATCACTCACGGGCTCGAAAAATCAAAGTCCGGCACGAAAGGCCGCAATTGACCGAATATCCTCGGGCGTGGTGCGACAGCAGCCGCCGATCAGACGTGCGCCGCGCGCGTACCACTGCGCAGCCTGCTCACCAAAACCGGCGCCGTGGGCGACATCACAGCCGCCCTGCCAGGTCTTGCTGGTCGCGTCATAGGTTTCGCCCGAGTTGGGATAAACGATTAGCGGCTTGTCGGTCACGGCCGACATCTGCTCAAGCAGCGACGGGATGTGTTCGAGTGCGGTGCAGTTAACGCCGAGTGCGGCCACCTGCGGCTGGTCATTGAGCCAGCGGGCACATTCGGCGATCGGCGTGCCTTCACTGATGTGCTCGCCGTCACGGGCGGTAAAGGTGATCCAGGCGCTCATGTCGGGAAATTCCCGCAGCACCGTGACCAGGGCTTTCGCTTCGACGAGCGAGGGCAGGGTTTCACAGGCCAGTACGTCAGCACCAGCCGCCGCCAGGGCGGCCAGGCGGGCACGATGAAAGGCCACCAGCCCGGCCTCATCGATATCATAGTGGCCACGGTACTCCGAGCCGTCGGCCAGGTACGCCCCATAGGGGCCGACCGAGGCCGCCACCAGCGGCCTTGGCCGCCCTTCGTGACCGCCCTCATTCCAGAAATCATCACGTGCCTCGGCCGCCAGGCTGACCGAACGCGTGATCAGCTCAAGCGCCTCGGCCTCGCTCATGCCGCGAGCCATATAACCCTCAATGGTGGCCTGATAGCTTGACGTGATGGCGATATCGGCACCGGCGCGGAAGTAATCAAGATGCACCTGGCGGATCAGGTCGGGGGTTTCTGCCAGCACGCGTGCCGACCAGAGGCTGTCGTTAAGGTCACAGCCGCGCGCTTCAAGTTCAGTGGCCAGCGCCCCGTCAACGATCAGCAGCGGGTGATCGAGCAGGGCCCGGGCAATGGGATCAGGCGTCGTGGTCATGAGGTCTCCTTCACGGCAGAGGAATCGGCCCCGCCCTTGCGGCGCGGGTCGGTGAGATAAAAGGCCAGATAGCACACCGCAATAAAGGGGATACCGCAGTAGAGCGCGATGCGCTGAGTGGGGTCAAAGGCGATGCCAATAAAGCAGAGCAGGCAGGCGATAAAGGCGCTCAGCGGCACCCAGGGGTAAAAGGGCGCACGATAGCCGAGCGTGGCCGGGTCCCCACCGCCGCGCACGAACTGGCGACGAAAGCATAGCTGGCTGACGGCGATGCTCATCCAGACGGCCACCACGGCAAAGCCGGAAATCGACACCAGCACCAGATAGAGCGTATCAGCCGCAAAGACGCTGGAAAGCAGGGCCAAAAGCCCGCCCAGCATGCTGAACAGCAGCGCATTGAGCGGAATGCCGCCACGAGTGACGCGGGCAAACATCGAGGGCAGGGTGCGCTGCTCACCCAGTGACCAAAGCATGCGCGAGGCGGCATACAGCCCCGAGTTGGCCGCCGACAGCAGCGCGGTGATGATTACGAAGTTCATGATGTCAGCGGCATGGGGAATGCCTGTCATGGCAAAGACCGTGACGAACGGGCTTTCGACCAGCCCGGCCTGCTCGCGCGGCAGCATCGCAGCAATCACCACGATGGTGCCGACAAAAAAGACCACCAGCCGCCAGAGCGTGGCGCGAATGGCGCGCGGCACGTTCTTTTCCGGGTCCTCGGTTTCCCCTGCCGCAATGCCGATCAGCTCGGTGCCGGAGAACGCAAAGCTCACCGCCAGCATGGTGACCAGAATCGGCATGACGCCGGTAGGAAAGAAGCCTTCGCGGGTGAGGTTGTGAAACATCGGGGCCGGCTGACCTTCCGGCCCGGCGAGACCGAAAATCGCCGCAGCGCCGACGATGATGAAAATCACCACGGTGGCGACCTTGATCAGTGAGAGCCAGAATTCGGTCTCGGCAAAGATCTTTGGCGTGAAGGCGTTGGTCAGGAAGACAATCAGCGCAAAGAGCGCACTCCAGATCCAGATCGGCACGTCCGGAAACCACTTCGCCATCAAAAGGCCCGAGGCGGTGAACTCCGAGCCCAGCGCCACCGTCCAGGTCAGCCAGTAGAGCCAGGCGACCGTATAGCCGGTGCCGGGGCCGATATAGCGAGTGGCGTGGGCGCTGAAGGCACCGGTTTCGGGCATGTGCACGGACAGTTCGCCCAGACACATCATCACCAGATAGACCACTACCCCGCCGATCAGGTAGGCAAGAATCGCCCCCATGGGGCCGGCCTGATTGACGGTATAACCCGAGCTCAGAAAAAGCCCGGTACCGATCACACCGCCCAGTGACAGCATCACCAGGTGGCGCGACTGCATGCTGCGCTTGAAATCGCGGGACGTGCCGCGGGGCTCCGGAATCTCCGGGCCATCAGATGAGGTGTTGCTCATGACGCTCTGCTGCCGGTTGCCATAAAAAAACGCCTTTCAATAAATAAAAGGCATAAGAAGGCGGCATTATACGACCCATGGGCGTGGCGTCACCCATTGCATCGAATATCCATTCTCGTAATGTTTCACGTGAAACACTGATCCATCGACGTGGGTTCGCCCGGCAATATCTCAATCAGGCCTTTTTAACGAACTCCGATTTCAGCTTCATGGCGCCGATGCCATCGATTTTGCAGTCGATGTCATGGTCACCCTCCACCAGACGAATGTTTTTGACCCGTGTGCCAACCTTGACCACCAATGAGGAACCCTTGACCTTGAGGTCCTTGATCACCGTGACCGTGTCGCCATCGACCAGCGTATTCCCGTTGGCATCGCGAACGCTGCTGCCTTCCTCGAGGGGAGACGTGTCACCGGCCTGCGCCCACTCGTGCCCGCACATGGGGCAGACGAACATGGCACCGTCCTCGTAGGTGTAATCGGCCTCGCAGGCGGGACAGCCGGGCATAGCAGACATGAGTATTATCCTGTCGTTGAGAGAAGAGCGTGGCCCGAACAGACAGGCCGTGAGGGCGCCATGGTACCCGCTTTCAGCACGATGTGACGGCGAGGTTGTTGACGGCGCGCCTTGATGTGTAAACGAGGTTAATGAATTCCCTCTTTGGCAAAAAGTGCACCCATGGTTTATAGATAATTGTTTTTATTGAATTTTTTATAAAACCCCGGCATTATCGCGGCTCACTGAGACCGGCTCGTTCCGGTCGGATCATTTCCTGACGACAAGCGGTTGCGACCGCCCGGTATTTCATGCGCCCAGCTGCCCTTGCCTTTCTTGCCCTTGCCATGTCCACCGATGCCTTTGCGGCCGCCCTTGGCAAGGGAGCCGGGAACGCTCGCCCGAAGTTTCAGGAGGCTCTGCGTACCGGCCTGCTGTTTGGCACCATCGAAGGCATTACTCCGGTCATCGGCTGGGGGCTGGGACTTGCCGCCGCCCAGATGATTTCCCAATGGGACCACTGGATCGCCTTTACCCTGCTGCTGGGGCTTGGCGCGCGCATGGTGTATGCCGGCATGACCCAGGACAGTGACGCCCCGGCCACCTCGACACGCCAGTCGCTGGGCATGCTGATGCTGACCGCGCTGGCCACCAGCATCGATGCTCTGGTGATCGGCATCAGTCTGGCCTTCGTCGACGTCAATATTGCCCTGGCGGCGCTGGCGATCGGAGTGACCACCATGGTGATGGTGACCACGGGCATGATGCTTGGCCGGGTGCTTGGCAGCGTGATCGGTCAGCGCGCCGAAATTGTCGGCGGCGTGCTGCTCATGGGGCTCGGCGGCGCCATTTTATATGAGCACCTCTATGCTCCGATGCCCCTTCAGGCACTGCTGTAGCATCGCCTGAACGCTTATCCTGCGCTATAACGTAACGTAACGTTGCGGTATCAGCCGTGATTGCCCCGGCTGCAGGAGCGCCCTTGTTGTCATGATCAATACCACGCCCCCACCCGAGACCCATCCGCTCGTGCCGCTGGAGGACGTTGATGTCCCGGCCTGGCCCGAGCGTGCCGCGCTCAAGATGGCCGCACTACGCATCCGCACGCTGCTGACGCGCAGCGACCAGCGCCCCTTTATCGCCGAAGACCGCCTTGATGACTCCGTCGATGTGTTCAGTGACATGGCCACGCCGGCATTTTGTGCCCCGCTGCTGGCCGAGCTCGACGAGACGCTGGCATCGTGGGCGACCAACCCGGCCCCAAAGCAGTGGATCAAACCCCTGGTGCTGCCGCCGTGCGATGAACAGGATCTACTGTCGCACTGGGCGCAGCGTCATCATCACGAGGTGCTGGCCCCGCCCACACGCGACGCCCTGCTGATCGAAACGCCCGAACTGGCGCTGGATCTCTCCGGTGACGGTGTGCTGGTCATTCCACGGCTGGAGGCATGGTTTTTGCGTCACCGCTGCGGGCTGGGCCTGATCCGCAAGCTTTTAACTACGCTGGCCGGACTCAAGCGCCACTGCGTGATCGGCTGCAACAGCTGGGCCTGGGCATTTTTGTGCAAGGCCGTTGATGTGCATTTGATCCTGCCCGAACCGCTGACCTTTGAGCCCTTTGATGAGCCGCGCCTGCGCCGCTGGCTGGCCGACATTGCCAGACAGCAGACCGAGGAAGGCACCCGCTTTCGCCTGAGCCGCAACGGCAAGAATATCTTTGCCCTCAATCGCAAGGGCCAGCCACGTCTGGAGTACTTCGAAACCCTGGCCGCCCGCAGCCGCGGCATCGCCTGGGTCGCCTGGCACCTCTGGCAGCGCAGCCTTAAAAAGGCCAGCGATGACGCCGACAACGACTTGAGCGAAAACGACCAGCAAACGCTCTGGGTGGTCGCGCTCGAGGAGTTTTCACTGCCCGGCAGTGACGATACCCAAGCCCTGCTGATCCTGCAGGCGCTATTGATTCACGGCAGTCTCAGCGCCGGCGAGCTCGAGCGCGTGCTACCCGACCCCGGCTTTCAGGGCATGCATCATGCGCTGCATCGTGCGGGCTTCATCGGTGAACGGGACGGATGCTACTACTGTCGGGCAAGTGCCTACCCCGCCATTCGCGATGGGCTGGCCACGGCAGGCTTTCCACTCGACGGGTATTGATCCGGCCCCACCTTTCAAGGAGCTTTCATGGCACAGCAGGCATCGTCCTCCCCTGAAGCCGCCAGCATGATTCGAAGCATCGGCGACATCGACTTTGTCACCATCGCCCTGATCATTCTGGGCACCTGGCTTGCCATTACGCTGGTCAAGCGCACCCTGCCCTGGGTCGCCGAGCGTGGCCCCAATCGGCTGCGGCTGTGGCTTCTGGGGGCGGTACCGATCTTTCGCCTGGCAGCCACGGCGCTGGCCGTGATCTGGATCATACCGATGGTGGTCAAGGTCACCGTGGAGAATTTCCTGGTGATTGCCGGCGCGGTCGGTGTGGCCTTCGGCTTTGCCTTCAAGGACTACATCAGCAGTCTGATTGCCGGGATTGTTGCCCAGTTTGAAACGCCCTGGCGGGCCGGCGACTGGGTAAAGATTGGCAGCGACTACGGTGAAGTGCGCTCGGTCGGCATGCGCGCCATCACGCTTCGCACCCTGCACGATGACATCATCACGGTGCCGAACCTGAAGCTCTGGGACAACAACATTGCCAACTCCAACGACGGCGAGCGCACGCTGATGTGTGTGGCCGATTTCTATATCGCGCCCCCCTTCGATGCCCAGCGCATGCGCGCCGCCCTGCGCGATGTCGCCCTCACCAGCGCCTGGCTGTGCTACGACAAGCCGATCATCGTCTTTGTCGAGCAGGCAAAGGTCGGCACACACATCGAACTGCGCTGCTATCCGTTCGAGATGCGCGACCAGGGGCATTTCATCAGCGACCTGACCGTGCGCGGCAAGGAAGCGATTCAGGCGCTGGGCGCCACGGAAGTGTCCGCACCGGCGGCGGCAGGTTGATACCATGATGCCGAGACAGACCCTGAACCATCAGCGCGTGTTTAATATCAACCGCACAAAAGGAGCCATCGGTGTCGACACTGAGCTGGGAAGAGTTTTCGAAAGTGGAGCTGCGCGTCGGGCGCATTACGCATGCCGAGGTTTTTGAAAAGGCGCGTCGGTTGGCCTATGTACTGCAGGTGGATTTCGGCCCCGAGATCGGCATGCGCAAGTCCAGCGCGCAGATCACCGAACTGTATGACCCGGCAACGCTCGTGGGGCGTCTGGTGGTCGCGGTGACCAACTTCCCGCCCAAGCAGATCGGCCCGATCATGTCGGAGTGTCTGGTGACCGGCTTTCACAACGAAGACGGTGCGGTGGCGCTGTGCGTGCCGGATCAGGATGTGCCGCTGGGTACCCGATTGATGTAGAACGGCCATGTATTGTTCTCTTTTCGCTCCGCACCAGGCGCTGGCCGACCCCCTGCTGGCCCGTCTGCCTGATGACGCTGATGGCGCTCACGATCTGGCCCATCTGGTACGGGTGTGGCGCAACGTGCAGCGCATTGCCGCCGAGGAAGGCGGCGACCGCGAACTGCTGCTGGCTGCCACCGTGCTTCATGACGGTGTCCACGTGGCCAAAAACGATTCACGTCGTTCACAGGCCTCAAGACTGGCCGCCGAGCAGGCCAGGAAAATTCTCTCAAGCCTTGGCTGGCAGACTTCCCGTATTGATATGGTTGCGCACGCCATTGAGGCCCACAGCTTCTCGGCGCGAATCGCGCCACAAACCCTGGAGGCCCGGGTACTGCAGGACGCCGACCGGCTTGATGCGCTGGGCGCATTGGGCGTGGCGCGCTGTTTCTACACGGCCGGGCAGATGGGCAATGCGCTCTATGACCCGTTCGACCCGCAGGCCCATGAGCGAGCACTGGATGATCAACGTTTCACGCTGGATCACTTCAAAACCAAGCTTTTGACGCTCAGGGAGGGATTTCAGACCGCCACCGGCCAACAGCTGGCGGCGCAGCGTCATGCACGGCTTCTGGCCTTTCGGGAGGCCCTGCTGGAAGAGATCGGCGAGGCGCCGGTCCGGTGACGGCGCTTTTATTCGGGCGCGGCCGGTTCGAACAGCGGCGCCATCTCCGGGGTGAAGTGCGCCACGTTGATACGTAGTGCCGCCTCTCGCCGATTGCCGACGGTAAACACCGAGCCCGGCAGCAACAGCACATCGTGACCGGCCAGCCGGCGAATGAAGGCGTCCATGTCAGCGATGCCCGGGTGGCGGGCCCAGAGAAACATGCCGCCGTCAGGAATGATGTCGAACGTCCAGCCACGGGCGCGCAACAGCTGCTGGGTCAGCGCCTGCTGCGCCATGAGATCGCGCTGCACCTTGCGCATGTGACGCAGATACGAGCCATCGGAGAGGATCGTGTTGACGAAGCGCTCGCAAAATCCCGGCACCGACACCGATGTCAGAAGCTTGAGCTGCAAAAGCGGCTCGATCATCTCCGCGCAGCAGGCGATATAGCCGATGCGCAGTGACGAGGAGAGCGATTTGGAGAAGCTGCCGATGTAGATGACGTGATCCAGATCATCCAGGTCGGCAAAGCTCTGGTGATTGCCGCTGGCGAAGTCGCCGTAGACATCGTCCTCGATGATCAGAAAGTCATGGGCGATCGCCAGACGCAGGATGTCAAAGGCGTTGCGCGCCGAGAGGCTGCCACCGGTCGGATTATGAAAGGTGCTGTTGCAGACCAGCGCCCGCACTCGGCGCCGGCTCAGAACCTCGGTGATAAAGGCCGTATCCGGCCCGGTCGCGGTACGCGGCACGCCAATGACTTCCCCACCGCCGAGTGCAATCAGCTTGTTGAGGTTGCCATTGCCGGGCTCATCGACCAGCACCACATCACCAGAGCGAATCAACAATCGAATGACCAGATCCAGCGCCTGAGTGGCGCCCAGCGTGGTGATGATCTGGGTCGGCGGCACGCTGGCGCGGGTCTTGCTCTGCAGGTGGCGGGCCAGCTGCTGACGCAGCGGCCGGTAGCCCTGAATGTCGCCGTATTCCACCAGCGCCCGCTGCTCCAGACGGGCCGTCCGACGGATCGCGCGGGCCAGCAGCTCGGTATTGCGCCACTCGGTGGGCAACCAGCCGCCGCTGAGCTTGATGGCTTCAGGACCACTTTGCAGCAGTGCAAACAGCGGGTCGGACGGCTGCATCGGCATCGCCGAGCCGGCCGTTTCACGGGCAGCCAGATCAGCCAGCGTATCGGCCCGGCGTCCGGCGCTGCGGCCTGCATCCAGAGAAGCCGTTACGAAATAGCCGCGACCCTGCTGCGCTTCAATCAGCCCTTCGGCGGCCAGCCGGTCATAGGCGCTGATAATGGCGTGATGGCTCGCACCGCTGTCGACACTCTGATGGCGAATGGAGGGCAGGCGCTGGCCGGCAGCCCATTCGCCCGCCAGCAGGCGTTCACGCATCTGCCGATAAAACGTGTTGCTGTTCATGTGGCCGCTCTGCCCCCCGTTTCCTGATGCCCCTGCCCTTGCACACCCATCTCTGCAAACTCGTCTTTGAACGCCCTGTCGATTCAGTAGCCGGGTACAAGAAATGTCGTCAGATCGCATCAGGAACATGCCTTTTATCGGCTTTTCAGCAATTTATCACTGTTTGTTAAAACACTCTAACAGTTCGCTGAAAATCTTATCGACTGTTTGCTCGGTGGCCTTCAAAACGTGTGAGCATCAGGGGACAGAATTCGACCACCGGCCTTGTTCATGTCCCTGTATCAGGCATTTATCGACAGGAAGAAACGTCAGATGCGCACCACCGACAAGCTCTATTACCTTGATCAGTATCTGTATCGGGCCGAGGCGCGCATCGCGACGCTGCATGCCGAGGCCATCGAACTCGATCGGACCGTGGCCTTCCCCGAAGGCGGCGGTCAGGAAGCCGATATTGGCACCATCGAAACGCCGGTGGGGGCCTTTCGCTTTATCTGGACCAAAAGGCTCTACGGCACGCCGCTGAGCATTGAAGGATTTACCGGGGTCAAATCCGGAGGCGTGATCCTGCATCTGGTACATCCTGATGACATCGACCGTCTTGGCGCGCTCGAAGTCGACATGCCGGTCACCATCACCATCGATGTCGAGCGGCGTGCGCGGCTGACGCTTTCCCATACGGCCAGCCATTTTCTTTATGCCGCAGCACTGGCGCATCAGCCCGACCTCAAGCGTCTGACCATCGGCTGTCATATCAAGGAAGAAGCCGCCCGCTTCGATTTTCTTGTCGAAACGCCCTTTCACGCCGACGACGTCGGCGCCATCCAGAGCGAGGCCAACCGGTTGATGGCCGACAATCTGCCGATCATCACCGACCACCTGACCGAGCATTACGACGCGCGGTTCTGGCAGTACGGCGACATCTACATTCCCTGCGGCGGGACACATCTGGAAACGCCTGAAGCCGTTGGTCCCCTGCAGGTACGGCGCAAGAACATCGGCAAGAGCAAGGAGCGACTGCTCTGCAGCTTTGATCAGGCCCATATCAACACCGATGACTACCACGTCGGCACCACTCGTCACCTCGAGGTCGTCTCATGACCACGCCCCTGCCCTTTCGCACCTGGCTTTATTTCGGCGCGCAATCGATCAATCTGACCACTGCCGTCATGTCGGTGGCCATGGCCGCCATCGTGGGCGCCGAGATTGCCGGCAACGATACCCTGGCCACCCTGCCCTACGGCATTCAGTTTCTGACCCTGATGCTGGCGACCTATCCAGCCTCCCGGCTGATGAGTCATCTGGGGCGCCGTCGTGGCTTCATGATCGGCAATGCGTTTCTCGCCCTCTCCGGTGCGGCTGGCTTTCTGGCCGTACAGTCCGAGAGTTTCGTGCTGTTGGCCATCGCGCACGGTGCACTCGGGATTTATATCGCGTTCGCCAACTTCAATCGCTTTGCCGCCACGGACGGGCTAAAGGACGGACTCAAGTCACGGGCCATGTCGCTGGTGGTGGCCGGGGGCGTACTGGCCGCCATTATCGGTCCGCTGGCCTCGGCCGTGCTCTGGAATATCCCGGGCTACGGCCACTTTGCCCTCAGCTATAGCCTGTTCATTCCGCTGGCGATACTTGCCACCTGCATCGCCATGATGCTGCCCGACAGCACCTCTCGACCACCTCGTGAACGCACCGAGGACAGCGCCCGGCCCGATCCGCTGCTGAAACAGCGTCATGTACTGCTGGCCATCGCGGTCTCGGCTCTCGGCTATGGCGTGATGAACCTTCTGATGATCCAGGCCTCACTGCATATGCACGATCTGGACACGCCGTTTCACGATGTCAACACGGCCATTCAGTGGCATGTGCTGGCCATGTTCCTCCCCTCGTTTTTCACCGGGCGCCTGATCAACCGCCTGGGTCATCAGTCCATGATCACCCTCGGACTGGGGCTGCTGGTCACCACGGCACTGCTCAACGTGGCCACCGAGGGCTGGCTGAGCATGGCACTGACCCTGGTCGTACTGGGTCTTGGCTGGAACTTCACCTACATCGGTGGCGGGGCCCTGCTGGCGCATACCATCGGTGACAGCTCAAGGGCGATGCGCCTTCAAGGCATCAATGACATGGCCATTGCCGTCATGGCCACGCTGGGTGCCTTTCTGCCGGCCGTCCTGCAGGCCACCATTGGCTGGCAGGCCACCAATCTGATTGCGGCCGCCCTGTGCGCCGTCATGCTGCTGGGCGTCATGCTGGTACTCTCACGCCGCCGCCATGGCGCCTTTGTCTCGGGAGTTGCCTGAGCATGAGTCGTCTGATCTCCTGTGATCCGCAGTTTTCCATCAAGCTCGAGCTGGACAACCCCGGCGGCAGCCACAAGTATCGCGCCGCCAGCCATATCGTGGCGCGGGCCATCGAAGCCGGCGAGATCATTCCCGGTCATACCACGGTGATTGAAAAGACCGGCGGCAACTTCGGGTTTGGGCTGCTGGCCGCCTGTCAGAAAAGAAACGTCGATGTCGCGCTGGCGGTCGGGCTGGGGTTCAGTCAGTACAAGCGCGACCTGCTCGAGGGGCTGGGTGCCGAGCTGATCGGCAAGTCACAGCTTCGCGATGGCGCCACGCCGCGTGAGGTCATCGAATATCACCTGGCCCATCAACAGAGTCTGGGACGCCGCTACTACTACACCGATCAGTTCAACAACATTGATAACGTGCAGGCACATCGCGACGGAACCGGCGCCGAGCTCGGACGCCAGCTCATGAACGCCGGTGCACCGCGACGTCTGCTGTTTATCGGCTGCGCCGGCACCGGTGCCAGTTTTACCGGCGTGGTGCAGGCGCTGCGCCGCATGGACTTCGACGTGCGCTCGATTCTGGTCGAACCTGAAGGCTGTGACACGCTGGCCGGGCAGTTTGTGGATCATCGCCTTGAAGGCATGTGTGTCGGGGTCGCCCCGCCCTTTCTGGACTGGACGCTGGTCAGCGAGGTGTACCACACCACTCTTGAGGAGACGATGATCGCCCAGCGGCGCTTTTATCGCGATCAGGGCTTTCATGTTGGCAACACCACCGGGGCCTGTCTCGCCGTGGTGGAGCAGCTGCGCGAGACGGTCGCCCTCGAAGCGCGCCACATTGTCATGCTCGGCTACGACGGCGGTCACTGGTACCCGGACCTGACACAGCAAATGCCGCCTCACGTTCGCAACGCCGCCTGATCCTGCCAGCGGCGACCCCGTATACCCCGATTCGGAAGTGACGCAGATGCGTAGAGATAACATCTACTACTACACCCTGGCGCGGCTCACCCCCTTTCTGGAGACTGCCACGCTTGAGCTGCTTGATGAGCGCCACGACGAGACCGCCATGACCCTGGCCCTCGAGGATCTGGAGGCCCTGATTAAAAGCGACCCCTCCCACCGGGGCCTTGAACAGTGCTATTTGGAAAGCTGCTCGCCGTTCATTGCGGTATCGACCTACCGGCTGGCGCACGCCTGCTGGTCGCGCGAGCCGTTGATGGCCATGAAGCTCTGTCACGCCGCGCGCGTGGCCACCGGTGTCGAAATTCACCCTGGCGCCACGATCGGACGGCGCTTTGTGGTCGATCACGGCACCGGCACCATCATCGGTGAAACCGCCGAACTCGGTGACGACTGTACGGTTCTCAACGGCGTGATCATCGGCTCAAGACGCATGAATGCCAACATGGCCACCAAGCGCCATCCGACCATCGGCCACCGGGTCAGCATCGGCGCCTACAGCCAGCTGCTTGGCAACATCGTGATCGGCGATGATGCACGTATTCATCCCTGGTCGATCATCACGCGCGACATGCACCCCCATGAGCGGGCCTGGGCAGACCACGCCGCACGGGTCGAGCCATCCGACCGGCCCGGCGCCCCTTCGATTCGACACGATAGCGCCTCAATGATGTCTGCCCTCTGAGACCTTTGGTGATACGTCCAAGGCCGCATGGACAGGGCCTGATCTTCGCCACAGCATTAGTCCGGTACGTCTGCCAAAGGATAGAGCCCATGAGTGCCCCCTTTATTACCGACAACCTGTTGATGCGCTGCCGCCGCGAGCAGCGCATTCAACACGAGCGTAATCGCCAGAGTTTTGACCCGGCGGCCATCAACGACCGCAAGGAGCTGTCGATGCTGGTGGAACAGGCCCTGGCGGATGGCGAGGACTATGCCAGCATCGTCAACCGCCACCGCGACATCGAACTCACCGAGGCGGAGCTTGTCGAGCTGATCGGCCCGGAGCAGGCGCTGCGTGATCGTATCGAAAGGTTCGGCCAGCTACACTAGATCGCGCCCCTTGTGTCGAAGAAGGCCCCGTCCGCACAGTGTGCTGACGGGGCCTTTTTCCGTGACAGTCCCGCTGTTGTCCATGGCACTCGATTCGGGCCGTTTTAATCACTGCTGGGAGACCCGACATGTTACTGAACGATGCCCTTCACTGGCGCTACGCTGCCAAGCGTATGAACGGCGAGCAGGTGCCCGAGGAGACGCTTGAGCGGATCATGGACGCCGCCCGGCTGGCGCCGTCCTCCTTTGGCCTGCACCCCTGGTCGCTGGTACATGTCAGAAGCCAGGCACTGCGCACGCAGCTGCATGAGGAGGCCATACCTCAGCCGCAGGTGATCGAGGGTTCTGATCTGCTGGTTTTTGCCGTGCATGATCGCGACTTCAAAACTCAGGTCGATGAACACATCGCCAACATGGCTCGTACCCGCGGTCAGGACGAGCGCGAGCTCGACGGCTTTCGCAACATGGTCAAGGGCGTCATGGATCAAAAGGGCAGTCATGAGGCCTGTCTGGAATGGGCTGCGCGTCAGGCCTACATCGGCATGGGGGTGGCACTGAGTGCTGCCGCGCTCGAGAAGGTCGATGCCTCACCGATGGAAGGCTTTTACCCGGACAAGCTCGATGAGGCACTTGGTCTAAGGGAAAAGGAGCTCAAAAGTGTGGTCATCATGGCGCTGGGCTATCGCGATAGCGAACGTGACCCGGGCGCTGAGCGGGCAAAGGTACGCCGCGACAGGGAAGATTTCGTATTGACCATCGAGTGAAGACAGGTCATCGAGTCAGATCATGAGGCCACACGACCACGTGGCCTCCTGTAGATGATGCCTGCGGATGAAAAACTCTTTTCGAACGTTTGATTGACCCTGCCCCCGTTATCGTGACACGATGCCCTCAGTTGGTTAGCAAGTCGTATATAGTCAGTAGCACTCGAAGTCCTTCGGTAGCCTGGTTTTATCCCCCTTGTTTTACCTGCTTTATCTGGGGCAACACCCGGTCACTTTTTATAGCGCGTCATGCGCAAGGAAATTCGAATATGTCAACTGGCACAGTCAAGTGGTTCAACGACGCTAAAGGCTTCGGCTTCATCTCTCCGTCCGACGGCGGTGACGATCTGTTCGTTCACTTCTCCGAAATCAAGGCTGAAGGCTTCAAGTCACTGCAGGAAGGCCAGCAGGTCTCCTTCGAAGTGACTCAGGGCAAGAAAGGCCTTCAGGCTGCAAACGTCCAGGCAGACTAACCTCCGGGTTAATCTTCCTTCAGGCCGAGAGGTCTGACGCAACAAGGCCCGCATATGCGGGCCTTGTTGTTTTTGCGTGTCTGAAAGATACCTGCATGCAGCGCTCAGGCATTGGCCGTGTCACGAACCCGGAAGGTGGCCACCAGCTTCTGCAGATGGCCGGCCTGTTCTGCCAGCATGCTGGCCGCCGCCGTGGACTGCTCCACCATGGCCGCGTTTTGTTGGGTGACCAGGTCCATCTGGGCAATGGCGGAGTTGACCTGATCCACACCGCCATCCTGCTCACGAGAAGCCGTTGCGATATCATTGATGAGTGTGGCGAGCTGCTCAATGGCCTCTCTGGTCTGCTCAATGCTGCCGCCGCTACGCTCTGCCTGGGTGACGCCGGAAATAATCCGTTGATTCATCTCTTCAAGCAGCTGCCGAATCTCTCCGGCCGACGTCGCACTGCGATTGGCCAGCGCTCTGACCTCCGACGCCACGACCGCAAAGCCTCGCCCCTGATCGCCGGCACGGGCCGCTTCTACCGACGCATTGAGCGCCAGAATATTGGTCTGAAAGGAGATGGCGTCGATGGTGCTCAATATCTCGTTGACGCGCTGTGACTGCGTGGCGATTTCCTTCATCAGCGATAGACCGTGGACCACGTCCTGACTGCTGCTGCGCACATTGCCGGTGGCCTCTATGGTCAATGTGTTGACCTGTTGGGTCGCCTCGGTGTTGTGCCTCACCGTCGAGGAGATCTCCTCCATGCTGGCGGCCGTTTCTTCAAGCGAGGCGGCCTGCTGTTCGGTACGCGCTGCCAGATCGTGACTGGCATGCGACAGTTCGGTGGCGCCGACATGAACGCTTTGACAGGTCTCGCGAATAGAGGTCACAAGCTTTTGAAGCGAGGCGTTCATGGCCTTCATCGCACTCAGAAGCTGCGCCGTTTCATCACGACCGGTCACGGTGATCTCCTGAGTCAGATCGCCCTGAGCGACCTGTTCGGCCACATGCAGCGCGCGACTCAGCGGGCGTGTAATACTGCGGGTAATCACGATGGCCAGCGCAATGGCGGCCAGCAGCGCGACACCGGCAAAAATCAACAGGCTGGTCATGGTGCGGCCATGGGCTGCTGAAATCGTCTCTTCAGCACCACCCAGACGTTCGGCAGCGATCGTATTGATTTGATCGGCCAGCGATTCCAGCGCGTAAACCTGCTCCTTGTACTCTCCAAAGGCCGCATTGGCCTGTGCCGGCTCACTCAGCTCGCCTGCAAGAATACGTTGATGAATGGCGCGAAACCCTGAAGCGTAGGCCTGCAGCGCCGGACCGGCCTGAGTGTAGAGCTGACGCAGCTCCTCGGTCGGTGCAAGCTGCTGACCCTGTGTCAGCGTCTGTTGCAGCGTCTCGCGGGCACCTTCCCACTTGTCGTAATAGGACGCGACCTTGTCGGGTGAAGCGATATTGATGAAGCTGTCCTTCTCAAAGCGTCGCTCCTGAAGTGCCAGACGTTGTACGTTAAGCGCATTCTGCGACAGCATGGCATCCGTATCGATGGCGCGGTCAGCGGTCGTTTTCATGTTGTTAAGCCCCAGCAGCCCGACGACAGCGCTGGCGATCAAAAGCAGTGTTAACACCCCAAACGCCATGGCCAGACGCGGGCCAATTTTCAAACGAGCCAACATGGGGACTTCCTCATGCAAAACAGAATTGCATGTTATATCGACGTCGCCGTGGCTTTCTTGATGACGGCTCCTCGGGTTTGAAACCGGGCCATTGATGCGCGCGCCAAAGGAGGACACCGCGGGAGAACCGGCATTCAGTCACCGCTCAGCTGGGGCAGCACTGTACACACAACCCTAAAACGGTTTATATCAACAGCTTCTGATACTGACCGACAGGCCACCATGTCCATCGAAATTATCCCCCTGCACGAGCAGCCCGAGTTTGCCGATGCCTGTAGCGCCTGGGGCTATGGCCAGTGGGGCGTGCATTCCACGCGCACGCTCGATGAGGCCCGGTTGCTGTTTGCCAGCGCCGCCCATGGCAGTGGCCTGCCGCTGACCTGGGTGGCGCGGCACGGTGACTACCCAGTGGGCATGGCAAGCCTTGCCGACAACGACTGCTCGAAACGTCCGGACCTGCGCCCCTGGCTGGCCGCCGTGTTCGTTCACCCCGACTATCGCGGCCAGGGCCTGGCAGCGCAGTTGATCGAAACGGTCGAGCACGCGGCCCGGGCAAGGGGCGAAGCGCGGCTTTATCTGATCACCGCCAACCAGCAAACGCTCTATGAGCGTCACGGCTGGCAAAAAATCGGCATGGTGGACTATCCCGAACGCCCCTGCACCCTGATGGAAAAGCACTTCGCCCGCCATGACACGCCAGCCTGAGCCGGTATCGGACGGATGGGCTAAAGGGCGTGCATGGGCTCGGCTTTCAGTTGGATGGCGCTCCTACCGGCAGATGAGGGGCGATGCGCAGGCGGTGCATGCCCCGGGTGAGGCGATCCTCGATAAAGCTGACTTCCAGTGGCGTGGTAAAACACTGCGCCATGAGCGCGATAATGCGATCGGTGTGGGCCTGAATGACACGATGGTCTTCCGCCATCGCAAAGTTGGACAGCGTCTTGAAGGCCTTCAGCAGCGACAGGCAGATGCTCAGGTCCTTTTCGCCGTAGTGCAGGATGGGGTTAAACACCCTGAACATCAGACTTTCAAACCCTTCCTCCTGCCAGCAGATCAGGCAGCGGCCCTGCTCATCCACCCGCATGTTGCAGGGAGTCAGGGCCAGGCGCTGCGCCAGCAGTTCGGTCACCTGATGAATACACAGCCGTGCCGTGCCCGGATCATTGATACCGGGAGACAGCCCCTTGATCGCAACCTCCATCAACTGCGTCAGCCCGTTGACGTAGTGATCTTCGGTAGACTCGCCCTCGACATATTCAAGACAGCCCAGAATCCGGTCGACCAGCACATCACCCGGCGGTGTCTCTGACTCGACCGACATGATGGGGAAGCGCTTGACCACAAAATCGCCGAAGCTGAATCCGAGGTGAATCGTGAGATCATGACGACGCGCCAGCTCGGCCAGTGCATCGAAATTGGCGCTCTGGATATAACCGCTGTCGCGGGAATAGATGACATGAGCGATGTCGGGATCAATGGGATGATCGACGCGATACGCATAGGCATCGTTCTCCTGTCGCTTTCTCAGCTTGTCCAGCGACTGCTGGGTAGAGACGAGCAGCCGCTGGGTAATCGCATGAATCTGTACCGACTGGGAGGCGCCATGAATGAAAAGTACAAACATGGCCAGGCTGTTGATAACCATGACGGCGCCCAGATAAACCGCCAGCGAACGCCAGGTATCCGGCGTATTGCCGATCGCCGGCACCAGAAGCAGAATCAGGAGATACAGGATGGTGCCCAGATAGTGCCCAAGCACCTGCTGATGGCGCTTGTCCGTCATGATGACGAACACCAGCTTGTTGGAGAAGTTGCTGCCGGCCTGGGTCAGCACGGACATGACCGTGGAGAAACTGAACACTAAAAGCGAGATCATGCCGGCCATCAGCGTGGTCAGAAGTGAGCGTGCCGTACCGGGCTGATCGAACTTAATAAAATGCAGAAAATCCGGCAGGCTGTTCACCTCAAGCGAGACCGCCGCGATGCCCAGCACCACATAAATCGTAATGATGAGGCTGGTCAGGTAGGTGATGCTGTCACGAAACTGCTGGAACTTCTCGCGCATCCATGACGTATTCATTGTTAGATGACTTATCCTTGTTGAAATGTATCCCATCGTCGCACGACATGATTCATGCGATATAAAGCATCATGGCCGTCGCCCTCCCTGCTCCGGACAGGGTAGAACCTGACGGTCGCAAGCTCCGCACGTCCATTTAATCATTCCTGACCCTGTGAAACGCCATGCCATTACGAACATCGACCCGAATCAACAAATACATCAGCGAAAGCGGCCTGTGCTCGCGGCGCGAGGCGGACCGCTTTGTTGAGCAGGGCAAGGTCTGGATCAATGGCCGACGCGCCGGCACGGGGGATCAGGTGGTCGCCGGGGACCGTGTCACGGTCAACGGCCAGGAGATCGAGCCCCAGGAAGAAGAGGACCTGATCCTGATTGCGCTCAACAAGCCGGTCGGGATCGTCAGTACTACCGAGTCGAGCGAGAAGGACAACATCGTCGAGTTCGTGAAGCACGGCGCGCGCATCTTCCCGATCGGGCGGCTGGACAAGGACTCCCAGGGGTTGATCTTTCTGACCAACAACGGCGATCTGGTCAACCGCATCCTGCGGGCCGACAACCAGCATGAAAAGGAGTACCAGGTGACGGTCGACAAGCCGATCACCGACGACTTCATTGAAGGCATGCAGCGCGGCGTGCCGATTCTGGGCCAGGTCACCCGCCGGTGTCAGGTCGAGAAGGTCTCCACGTTTGTGTTCAACATCACGCTGGTCCAGGGGCTCAACCGCCAGATTCGCCGCATGTGCGAGGTCTTTGGCTTTGAAGTCACCCAACTGATTCGCACCCGGATCATGAACGTCTCGCTCAAGGGGCTCGCCATGGGCGACTGGCGCGACCTGACCACCAGGGAAATCGACACGATCCTTGAGATGACGGAAGGCTCCAGCAACGAATCAGCGCCTGCCAAACCAAAGGCGCCCTCCCGCAGCAAAAAGGCCCAGGCCGCCCCGAAAGACAAGCCAAAGGCCGATCCGCTGGGAATCGGAAAGCCGGCGCTGGATAAAATGTACTCAAAGGGCAAGGGCAAGCCTGCCTCCGCCGGCAAGACACAGGCCACCTCCGGCAAGCCCGGCACGGGGACGGGTAAAAAGGCCACCAGCGGCGGCCGACCCGCGACCCAGGGAAAACCGGGCAGCCGACCCGGAGCCCCCGGCAAGCCCGCCTCACGCCCTCAGGGCAGCCGGCCCGGCAAGAAACGCTGATCGCGCCGGCCTCCGCCGGGCGGGGTGGGCTCACCATGAATCCATGACCGCCCTCGCCCGGCGCGCTATACAATCCGGCATCGACGACCCACACTTTTCCTTTTCCCTGCAGGACCATTGTCATGCCGCATCTGTTTACCGACCGTCCCCGCTCTGCCCGGCCGGGCCGAGGCAAGAGCAACCTCGAAAAGGACTACCGCTGGGAAGGCATCAACGCGGTGCTCTACGAGCTGGGCGGTGTGATGTTCATCGTCGGCAGCGTGATGTTCTACCCGCGCCTTGAACACTATCGTGATATCGGCGCCTGGCTGTTCTTCGTGGGGTCACTGGTCTATCTGATCGTTCAGGCCCATGACGTCATCGAAGTACGCCGCTTCTGGAGCGACAGCAAAAAGACCTCGCCCTCACAGCTTCTGGAGATCATCTCGCTGGCGGTCTATATCATCGGCACGGTGCTTTACGCCGTGGGCAGCCTGTTCTTTCTCTCCTGGTGGCACTGGATCGAGATCGGCGCGTGGATGTTTATCATCGGCTCGGTGCTCTTTCTGATCGGCGCCTGCCTCAACGTCATGATGGTGATTCGCGCATCTGCCCTGCTCACCCTGCAGCTGATGAACCTGACTGCCGTGACCTTCGTGGTGGGCTCGGTCCTGTTCGTGGTCGCCTCCATTCCCTATCTCTGGGGGTTCGACAGCGTGGCGGACCATGATCAGCTGCATAACCTGCTGGCCTCGCTCTTTCTGGTAGGCAGTGCCTTTTTCATGATTGGCGGGTTGTTCAACCATCAGCGCGCCAACATCGTCATTCGTCACCGCTTTGATGCCACCGCCGAGGACAGCGAAGCCGACGAGCGCCTGCTCGCCTTCATGCGCGGTGAACTCAACGACCCCGAGCACAACCTCGATGACGACTTCGAGTACGAAGACAACACCACGGTAGAGCCCGCAAAACCCGCCTGAAAGAAAGACGCGTTCTTCTCTGCCCATAACGATACCCCCCGATCAGCCAACGCTGTCGGGGGGTTACCAAAGGGTCAAAAAGCCGCGATGAAAGCCGCAGGCTTCCCTATTATTGATCGAGCGAATATTTCAACTGTTCGATGCTCCAGCCTGCCGAGCCCTGCTCAACATGACCATGACCACTCGCCGCGCCCTTGAGCGCCTCGTCATAATGGACACCACCGGCACCTGACACTGAAATGTCTCCGGCCACCAGGGCGCCATACAGCTCGCCACTCCCGGAGACCTCTACCCGCGTTTCAGGCGCATAGATAACGGCATAAGTGCTGGCAGCGCCGTTAATGACAATACCAGCCTGACCATTGCGTTTATCGTAACTCGAATAAATGGAGAACACGGGCTTGCCCCGGGCATCAATCACCCTGTCGGAGGCAACATCCACGGCCCCGGACCCGGTCAGGGTATAACGACCGGTGACCAGAAGGGTCAGCGTGGCGTCTTCTGCAATCGTGATCATGGCACTGTCACTGATGGTGGCATCGCCATCGACGTAAAGCACGACGTCCCCCCCGCTGATGAAAAGATGTCCATCACTGAACACCGAGAAATTCTTCACATTCAGGACCGAAGAGCGCGTTCCGAAGACATCGATGTTTTGGGTCAGCGTGGCCGATTTATCCGTTAGCCAGCGCTGGACGTCGTACTGGGAGTCATAATAGGAGACCTGCTCCGGCGTAATCCTCACCTGATTGTAACGCCATGATCCAACATTCATGGCGCCGGAGCCGGGCAGTCCATCCAGTGCCGACATGGTGGCAGACAACGCAACCTCAGCCGGGGCGGCCGTATCGACAGCGATGGTTGATCCCTGGTTTTGGGTAATCGTGCCGTTCGCGACATTATCTTCACCCATCATATTGGTGTAGGTCCCGCCGGCATTGATATCCCCATCCACTTTGGCGCCATAGCCCTTTACCGTGACATCTCCATTGGTGTTGACACTTCCCTTGATATGACCGCTGCTTTCGATCACGACATTGCCGCCACCGTGAATGCTGCCATCGACAACGCTACCACCACCGGCGACATCGACATTTCCTCCAGCATCAATATCGCCGGTGACTCGGGCAGAACCGTTTAATACCACGCTTCCCTGGGTTGTCACGTTGCCCTTGATGGGTGAGCCACCGTCCAGGGTGATCACGGAGGCGGACCCACTGCTGACCACCGCGGCGCCATTTTTAACGTTGCTGCCGCCGTAGGCCCCCTTGCTGGAGTCATAGCTATCGATTGTGCCACTCCCCGTCAGGCTGATATTGCCTTTTGACTGAATCAGGGCATCGAAAACACCCTTTTCTCCCTGTTCCAGACGAGCCACCAGAGTCACTTTGGAGAGGGTGTCATCAATGCCACGTCCAACACTTTTTATGGTCACCAGATCACCGCCGCTGTCCGACTCACGGCCCACGCTATCGATCCAGTATTCGGCTTTAGTGGCACGAGCGGTGTTATCGTCTGAAGCCACCGGGGCCACCAGAGACACGACGCGATGATCAATGCCTTCCACATGACCGGCAATGTCATCGCCTTCCCAGCGCTGGCCTGCCGTTAAAAGCTTCTCGCCCGGGGAGAGTGAGAGCAGGGTATAGGCCCGCAGGGCACCGGCTTCTGCGGCGAGCATCGCCTGGGTTTTTCCTTCGTGATCGATCGATACCCGTGTTTGATAAAACACGGTTTTGAACGCCTGCATTGCCACCATCAGCGACAGCGAGAGGATAATCAGCGCGATGATGAGTGAAAAACCTGCCTGCTGTTCAGGTTTAGACTGAGTCATGACGAATCCTTGCCATGATCTTTTGATGTAGCGCGAAATACAGCAGATGCTTCCGGGCCATTCCTCTGGCGTCATGATTGATGAAACCAAACTCGACGCGTATCGCCTCGACACTGGGCCATTCCGCGGCATCGACCTTGTCTGCAGCAAGATATTCTTCTTCCTGAAGATAATGATTGCGGTCTCTATCAACGCCGTAGCGCAGGGACAGTTCGGCCACATCCTCAAGCAGAACCGCTCCATAACAGGTGATACGCCCGTCATCGTCAAAAACGATGGTCTCTACCCGGCTCATACCATCGTCATGAACCTACCCGGTACAGTCGATATCCTGGCCCTGGCTACCCGCAGCGCCCTTGTACTCCAGGGCCAGTCGCGTCGACGTACTGCCGGGGTTGATCGCGTCGGCCTGTAGCAGGCGATCAGACAGGAACTGCTGAACGTATTGCAGACCCTGTTGATCGGTATTGAGATCCTGCTGAAAAAGGGTGGCGCGAGTTACCGATAGATAAAGGCCTGTAGCGGCCAGAATTACCCAGCTGCCAATGCAAAGCGCAATCATCATTTCAAGCAGTGTCAGGCCCTGCTCATGCCGTCCCGAGCCGGCGCTGTTGGCCCTCGACAGGCGAGGTGCCATATTCACGAGCAGGTCACTCGGGGAAGCATCGTGACCAGATTGACCTGGTGACGCGAAGAAGGCTCCTTCCCTCCCCAGGAGATTTCTGCCTCGACCCGATAGAACAACTGATCATCCATCAGTGAATGCCTCAGCGGCGCCGCTTCCCAGTTGGCGTGTCTCAAGGAATTGTCCATCGACAAGCGCATCTGTTCGCGCCATTGCGACTCGATGGTCACAAAACCCTGCTCGGGCAGCGTGCAGAGTCCGGCCCAGAGCTGCTCCATCAGACTGGACGCCTGGCTGACCGCCATGGAACGCTCATGGCTTAGCACCGACTGCTGCATGTTTCTTGTCACCAGTGCCGCAAGCCCCATGGCAGCGATGCTGATGATCAACATGGCAATCAATGGCTCAAGCAGCGTGAAGCCTGCCTGCTCGTGGCGGGTTACAGATGGCATGATCGTGACCTTACCGAGGCCTGGCCGCTCATGCTGACGCATACATAGCGAACATCGTCCTCACTGATGAGCTGAAATCCGCCGGTCGACGAGGAAAGATATCCCATCGAATTAAACATGATGGGGTCAGCCTGGATACCGGTGCCATAGGTGGTGGAGATGAGTCTTGCATCGACATCGCTCACATCGATCCGGCGAAAGGTCGTGTCCTTGCTCCCCCTCATGATCTGCCAGCCCTTCTGCCAGGATTGACCGCACTCATGGTCACTTCCCGCTGGACAAATCCTGACCGGATAATGGTGTGTTAACGCCTGGTTTCTGGCATACATCATGGAGACCAGCAGCGCATTGGCAGTATCATCCAGTACCTGATGCGCCATCATTTTTTGATAGGAGGGGATGGCGAGCATACTGAAAATGGCCAGTATCGAGACCACGACCAGCATCTCGATCAGGGTAAACCCCTGCTGGTGCAATCTCTGCGCACCAGCCTTTTTTGCGCCCTTGCCATCGCTTGAGCCAAAGGATTGTATGACCATCGACACCCTACTCCAGATGTTCCAGGCAAAATGCCGCAATCGCTGGCGGTCAGTTAATATCGTGTTCGGGAAGAAAAACTTGAGCGATTGCAAAGCCTGTCTGGCACCAGCGGATCACACCTGTGCCCTTCCCTGCCCATCAATAAAAACCCCGATCAGCCAACGCTGTCGGGGTTTTGTCATTTGAAGCTCAGGCAGTACTGAAAAGCTGGAAAGCCCTACTGGCCACCATCGATACACCGCTGGGTTTCACCATCGACCAGCGTACGCAGCATGGTCAGCACCGGCTCGGCATCGGTCTGCTCGAGCCCGTAGGTCAGATTGAACGCGTAATCGAAATCGGGCGGGTTATCGCCCTGGCTGTGCTGGAGAATGGTTTCGAGCTTGTCGAGCCCCTTCACCAGCCGCGCCTCCCGCGAGGTACCCTGCTCGTAGTCCTCCCACAGCGCGAGAAATTCCAGTTTCAATGCCTCATCCAGCGGTGCCATGACGGTGAGCAGATCCGCACGCTCCTGGGTATTCTTGTCGGCGTTTTGAGCAACCGCCGGCTGATCGCCGTGGATCGCCTCGCCCAGATCATGCAGCACGCAGAGTTTCAACACGCGCGCCATATCCAGCGGCGCCAGCTCACGCTCGAACGTCATCGCCATCAGACACAGCCGCCACGTATGCGCCGCCGTATCCTCCTGCCGCCCGGTGGTGGTGTACGCCGTGCGCAGCACGCTCTTGAGCCGCTCGGCTTCCTTTAAAAACGCCAGCCCGTTGCCGAGTCGTTCGATGTCCATGTGGGTTCCCGTGTTATGTGAGATAGAAGGCGGTGACGATTCGCCCTTCACCAGGGCCTCCATTGCCAGCCCTGTTCGGTTGCCCTCAAACGATGCGTCAGTTCGAGTCTGGCAAGGAAGGCCTCATCATGAGAGACCACCATCAGTGCGCCCTGATAGTGGCGCAGCATGACTTCCAGCGCCTCCAGCGATTCTATATCCAGATGATTGCCGGGCTCATCCAGCAATAGAAGCTGCGGCGGCGGGTCTCCATAGAGCACGCAGGCCAGCGCAGCCTTCACCCGCTCGCCCCCACTGAGCAGACCGCTGGGCAGCGCCATTTTTGACGCCTCAAGACCAAGCTGCGCCAATCGCATGCGGATGTCGCCTTCTGCCATGCTGCTGACCACCTGCATATGCGCCAGCACCGAACGCTCCGGGGCAAGGCTGCTCAGGCGCTGATCCAGCCATGCGCAGGCCGTTGTGACCTCGCAATGACCGCTCACGGGCTGGAGAAAACCTGCCAGCACCCTGAGCAGCGTGGACTTGCCGCAGCCGTTGGGCCCGGTCACACCGATGCGCTGACGGCCGTTGATCGACAGCGTGATGCAACGGGCCGCCCCGGACACAAAAGGAAGCACAAGCTGATCCAGCACGGCCACCGCCCGGTGTCGTACCTGACCGACCGGCAGAGCGTGCAGATGGATGGCCGTCTGCGTTTCCACCCTCTGCGCCGCTTCCCGCTCACGCTGGGCCAGCTGCTCGGAGGCCTCCCTGTGCTGCTGACGTAATCGGCCGGTCGAGCCTTCGCTGCGCGCTTTCTGGCGATCCAGCAACACCTTTGCCTGATTGGCACTTTTGCCTTCCCGATTGCCCCGGCTCTGACGCCGTTCCTGACGCTCGCGCTGCTGCTGCAGAGCGCGTTCTTCTCGCTTGCGTTCCAGCCGGCGCTGCTCAAGCTGCTGGTGCGCCGCGTCACGTTCCTGTGCCCGGCTCTGAACATAAAAGCTGTAGTTGCCGCCGTAGCGACGCAAGCCCTGTGACGTCAGCGCCACGATGGCCTCCATGCGCTCCAGAAGCTGTCGATTATGGCTGACCACGATCAGCCCACCCGACCACTGCTGCAGCCTCTCGATCAGGGCCTGTCGACTCGGCTGATCAAGGTGATTGGTGGGCTCGTCCAGAATCAGGAAATCAGCGTGGGCAAGCGCTGCGCCGATCAACGTCACGCGCATGGCTTCACCTCCGCTGAGATGACTCGCGGGCGTGGCCGCCTCCAGCTCATTCAGGCCATCACGCTCCAGCGCCTGCTGCAATCGCTGGCGGATATCCCAGCGCTCCCCCACGGCATCAAAATCGCTGACTGCCGTACTGCCGGCCTCAATACGCTCAAGGGCATGTAACGCTGCCCCCACACCGGCCAGATCCGCCACTGTGGCATCAACAGGCACGGACACCTGCTGGGCCAGGTAATACACGAGGCCCGAACGCAGGCAGATGCCGCTCGACGGTGCGACATCGCCGGCCAGAATGCGCACCAGCACGGTCTTGCCGATGCCGTTACGGCCCACCAGACCCGTAGGTCGGGCATCAAAGTGCGCATTGAGGTCGCAAAAGAGGGGTCTGCCATCCGGCAGAAGACAAGAGACGCTTTCCAGCGTTAGAAAGGGATTCGTCATGGACAACTCCATTGATACCAGAGACTCCCCCAGCGAATGGGGTGGGCGGAGACTGGCCGTCAGGGCGACGGCGGTATCAATGACGCATTGGACGAATACCCATGAAATAGAAATAACACGTTAGCTTAGTCGGTTATTAAAACGACGGGCGGTTAGCCTCTGATTTGGATAGACCTGGGATAGAGTGTCAGCAAGAGCAGATCGGCACGTTATGCCAGCTATCTTCCAGACCCCGCGCCAGCCCCCAAATTGACCTGGAAGTCAAAAAAATGTAAATTAACTTCCATTTGTCGCTTAACTTCCGGGATGGAGTTTTCATGGCCGAATTCTCTAATACCTTTCCCGCGGCACGCGGTGTTCAGTCTGGAAGACCCTGCTATGTAGCGATGTGTCCGCTTCGCTTGATACCGAAAATTTTTATTTTTGATGGGCAGGAGGTTCCTCCTGAGCTCAGGGCGCAACGGATTTTGAATCGCACTCGCATACCTGACATCGTGAGCTATCTGCTGGACAACCCTTCTGACTATACGCTTTCCGGCATCACTGCCTCTATAGACGGACAAGTGTCTTTTGAGCCCAGCACAGATACGGGCCCTGGGCAAAATCTCGGATTACTGTCCATTCCGATGGATGCCAAGATTTTGATCAACGATGGCCAGCATCGCCGTGAAGCGATTGTGCAGGCCATCGAGCAAAACCCCGAGCTTGGCTATGACAACATCCCTGTGCTTTTTTTCATCGATGATGGACTTAAAAGAAGTCAGCAAATGTTTGCTGATCTCAATAAACATGCCGTCCGTCCAAGTGATTCAATAAGCACTTTATATGATCATCGGGATTCTTTATCAGAACTCGCCAGATATGTCGTTAAAGAAGTAAAGGTTTTTTCCAGACTTACTGAAATGGAAAAATCAAGCATCTCCAATCGAAGCAGCAAATTCTTTACCCTTTCAGCCATAAAAAATGCGTCGAAGGCTTTATTGATGAAGGGGAAGCATGATCCCGTCACGGAAGAAGATCAAAGACTGGCAGTAGAGTTTTGGAATGCAGTTGCCGAGAACATGTCAGATTGGCAACTGGCCTTGGAAAAAAAGGTAGCAACTTGTGATCTGCGCGAGCAATACATTCATGCTCACGGTGTCATGTTGCAAGCCATGGGGCAAATAGGAGCACATCTTCTTTGCAAACCAAAACAGCAGTGGTGTGAAACTTTGAAGGGCCTGCAAAAAATCGATTGGGCTCGTGCGAACAGTGATTGGGAAGGGCGTGCAATGCATCATGGCCGCATTAGTAAAGCACGCAGCAGTGTGGTGCTCAGTGGCAACTACATCAAACAGCAGTTGGGTATGCCATTGACTCCTACCGAGCAGGAATATGAGGAGTCTTTTAAATGACGGTCAAAGAAGAGAACTTTATTTTCCCCGATCATTTATCCATGATCCAGGATTATACAATTGCCGGCCGCCCGCTTGTGGATCTGGTTCGCGAAATTCAGACCATCTATTGCTCGGATGACCGCCCCTGGATTATTGGTTTTAGTGGTGGCAAGGATTCAACCTGCATTCTGTCCCTTATCTATATGGCACTACTCCAGCTTCCAGATGATAAGCGTAAAAAGCATGTGTATGTTGTTTCTTCCGACACGCTGGTGGAAACCCCTGTCGTTGTCGATATGATTCAACGTGTCATCGATACGATTAATGAGTCAGCGCCGCAGGAAAACCTGCCGATCAGTGCTCATAGCGTTGTACCAAAAACTGATCAGACTTTCTGGGTCAATTTATTGGGTCGTGGTTACCCCGCACCCAACCAGAGTTTTCGATGGTGCACCGAGCGCATGAAAATTCATCCTGTCAGTGAATTTATTCTTGATAAAGTCGCAAGGTTTGGCGAGGCCGTGGTTGTTCTGGGCTCTCGTAGTCAGGAAAGTGCGTCTCGAGCTCAGGTTATTTCCAAGCATAAGATTGATGGCTCGGCGCTTAGCCGCCATACCTCCTTGCCTAATGCCTATACCTACATGCCGATCGAGAACTGGTCAGCAGATGAAGTATGGATGTATTTGATGAGTGCTCCCTGCCCCTGGGGCGGCTCCAACAGAGAGCTTCTGGAACTTTACAAGGGATCAAACCAGGGCGAGTGCCCAATCGTCATCGACAAGAGCACACCTTCCTGCGGTAATAGCCGCTTCGGCTGCTGGACATGCACCGTAGTGACTGATGACAAGGCACTCCATGGACTGATCGAATCAGGCGCCAGCTGGATGACGCCGCTGCTGGCCTTCAGGAACAAGCTCTACCAGTCTCGTCAGCCTGAAAATTCCGAAGAGTATCGCAACTTTCGTCGGCGAACCGGGCGTGTTACGTATAACTCGGGCGATATAAGCGATGACAGCGTCCAGGAAGTACGCCACATACCGGGGCCTTATTG
This sequence comes from Kushneria marisflavi, assembly GCF_002157205.1. Taxonomy (NCBI): domain Bacteria; kingdom Pseudomonadati; phylum Pseudomonadota; class Gammaproteobacteria; order Oceanospirillales; family Halomonadaceae; genus Kushneria; species Kushneria marisflavi. The sequence continues at coordinate 1,897,533 of NZ_CP021358.1, forward strand.
GCTATCCAAACGTCAGGAGTTTCTGCATGAGCTACTGACCATCGAGAAAGGGATCAACGATGATGGTGAAGCCATCGAGCTGATCACGCGGCCAGAACTGCACATGATCAGAAGAGAATGGCTGAGAGACCCCAATGAACCCGACTGGGAAGATTCTCTCCCGGGCATCTATCGAGCAGTCTACGGTGAAGACCTGGATTGGGTAGAAGACGATGCTGGCGCGTTTACACGGGCCGACTCGGAAACGCTGGAACATCTTTCTGAAAAGTACGGCGTACCTGCTGCACTTATCCGCAAGATGCTCGAAGCTGAACTTCAGGTCTCTGGGCTTGGCAATCGACGAGGAATCCTGAACAGCCTTGAAAGCATTCTCCAAAGAGACTGGGAAGACCTTGAGGTCATCAATGAACGCAATCACTCCCTTCGTAAACGTGGCAAGACCTACGCTGAAGAAGTGAAAGAAGAATTTTCAGAGTTCCTGCATTAATGCTTATTAAAGAGCTTACGCTGACCGATTTTCGGGTTTACGAAGGCGTGAATCATTTCAATCTTTGCCCGGAAAAACATGACGGCAAATTGCGCCCCATCATTCTCTTTGGCGGTCTCAACGGCGCAGGAAAAACCAGCATCCTTCTAGGGATCAGGCTTGCCCTGTACGGAAAGCTGTGTCTAGGCTCTGCCGTTTCACAAAGGCGTTACGATGAATTTTTACTGGAGGCATTGCACCACTCTCGCGCAACGGGGCGCTCAGCCAACACGGCAGCCGTTGAGCTGACGTTTACCTATGCAAAGCTAGGCACCGAGAACCAGTACCATGTGAAGCGTGAATGGGAGCGGCGCAGTAACGGCGTCAAGGAATCCCTGACCATCCATGAAAACGAGGCGCCGATAAAGGGACTAAACCAGGAACAGGCTCAAAATTTTTTGAATGAGCTGATTCCTGCCGGCGTGTCAGACCTTTTCTTCTTCGACGGAGAGAAAATCGCCCAGCTGGCCGATGATACGGGCGGTGCCGCACTGGAGCAGTCGATCAAGAAACTGCTGGGTCTGGATGTCGTCGAGCGGCTTGCCGGTGACCTGACCGTTTTAAACCGGAATCTGACCAAACGCTCTTCAGCCCAGGAAATCCAATCGAAAATCGATTCGGAGCAATCCAGCCTTGAGCGTTGTAGAGCACAGATTGAGTCTGTACGTCAGAAGATAAACACGCTTTATGTGCAGCGTGCAGAAACACAGGAGCACGCCAACAGGCTTCAAAAGGACATCGACGACCGTGGCGGCCATTTTTCTGCGCCTCGAAAACAGCTTGAATCCAGACTTGTAGAGCTGCAGGGAGAACGGGACAGAATCGTTTCCAGAATCAATATCCTGATGTCTGACGCTGCACCTCTCGCATTGGCAGAAGCCTTTTGCGCCAGAACCGAGAGCCAGATTGAGAACGACCTTAACCTTCAAACCCTTCATCGTGAACGCAGGCTTTACGACGAGTATCGGACTCAACTGGCAGGTTCGCTTGATTCAAGGTTATCCGCTGACGCGTTAGCCGTTGTTCTGGAAGAACTGGATAACCTTGGCCAGGCGACATCGGGCCTTGAAAACCAACACCCCGTTCATGATGTTACATCCTCTCAAGCCAGCCAACTTTTCTCTGTGTTTCGTGAAGCTCGAAAGCAGAAGGACGATGTGGTGGCGTTATTTGAAGCTCTGGAAAAGGTTGAAACAGATCTCGACGAGATAGGGGCGTCACTTGCTCGAGCACCGGATGATTTACTAATCGCGAGCGATTTCGAAAATCTGCAACAGCTGCAACAAACGCTTGGCCGTCTGAATGCTGAGATTGACACGCTTCGTAACCAAGGCAGGGAAACTGCCAATGAGGCGGTTGAGAGCGCTCGACGGCTCGACCGTCTTTATGAAGAAGCTGCGAAATCGGGCGACCAAAAGCGAGTGTTTGACTACATCAATAATGCCAGCGGTCTCCTCACGGATTACGTAGGACAAACCGCCACCGCGAAAATTCGTGATCTTGAGACACAATTTACCGATTGCTTTGCAAAGCTCTCCCGGAAAAACGATCTGGATCTGCAAATCCGTATCGACACCAGTACGTTCCATGTGAGTCTTCTCACAGACAATGGCAAAACCATTGCCAAGGATGAACTCTCAGCCGGCGAAAAGCAGATTTTTGCCATTTCAATGCTTGAAGCCCTGGCCAAAACCTCCGGACGTCAGCTCCCCATGATTGTGGATACACCATTGGGCAGGCTGGATTCAGAGCATCGCGCCAGACTTGTGGAAGGGTACTTCCCGGTGGCAAGCCATCAAATGATCATTCTCTCGACCGACACGGAAGTCGATGAGTCGTTCTATTCAGTGCTGTCTCCGGATATTTCCAGAGCCTACAAGCTTGAATACGACTCGGCGGCAGGCGCGACCAGAGCTTATGAAGGCTATTTCTGGCAAGAGCAGGAGGCCCACTAATGTTTCCTTCTCGAATTCAGTTGAGCAAGAAAACATGGGACCGTCTGCAGTACATGCAGACGAAAACGCGCCTGACCCCTAACGTGCTGGCACGCACGGCGATCGCGCTGGCACTGCGCGATACACATACGGCGACCATCAATGAAAACAAGCCTGAGCAAACGCATGTGATTAACCGCGACGTGTTGTTTGGCGATCAGGCAAATGTGTATGAAGCTTTGATTCGGCAGTTCTGTGCCGAGCAAAACATTGATGCTGATGTTCAGGATATTGTTCGGTCATTGATTGATGTGGGTTTGCATAAAATGGGGCATACCAAGAATTCGCTAGACTTAAAAGAGCTGTACTCTAAAAAATAATTCAAGTTACACAATTGAGAGGGCTTCATATATTCTATGTGAAAATTATGAAGCTCTCAAAAGCTACTAAACTCTAGCATAACGCCTAACAACAGTAACCATAAACAAACTTGTATAGAGCAAGCCTAAAACTGCTAAAAACCCGGAAGCGATTTTTCCGAAAGGGTTTAGTGGAGTGATATCTCCATAACCAAGAGTGGTAAATGTAACAACTGTGTAATAAAAACAATTTAGCAACCTAGCCAGATAGCCTTGCCCAAGATTTTCACTGGAAAGGAAGAAACAAAAAACCGCCGTATATATGACCCATACAAATAAAATATTCCATGCTACTTTACTAGGGCTTTCACCGTAATTGGATGTTATTTTATAAAGAAACAACACTAGCTTTGATGGTCTGTTCGAAGATTTATACTCTAGATCCTTTTCTTGTAGGAAAACTTTTGATGCAGCATCATGATCACCAATCATTTGATACTGAGTTCGAGCGTTTTTCAAGATTTGATGCTTACGCTTTGGATCATGATCAACTAGAGACTCAGCCGACCTTTCAAAATATTGAGCAGCTTCTCGAAACTTAGATATTCTTTGATAGTGATAGGCGGCTTCGTATAAGCTATCGCACACTTTGTCTTTGAGTTCTGCCTCATTTGCGGCTTCAGATGCATTAATCCACAACTGGATTCGCTCATAATCCGGAATATCATTATTTAATTCCCCGCACTTCGCCAGCCTGAATGCGCACTTGTACTTTGACTCGGCTAACCTAGTTGCTGCAAGCCGTGCGTAAAGGCTCTTCAAAGAATCGAAATGATCGGGAGAAAGATTAAAAGCCTCAAGATCCAGAAGTTCAATGTCGTCTGGGTTCAAGATATTCTCTTCTAACATCTCAAGGTCAAGACTAAAATCGCTTCCAGAGGACTCTGTAGCTGAGTCCGATTTAATCCACTTTCCATTGGCAAGAACTTTTATTCCTGCTTGAGTTCTTAACCAACCTTGGAAATCATCGAACTGGTCCGTTACGAATTGATCGATATCTTCAAACTCTAGGTCTTGAAAATAATCCTCTCGATTCTCTAAAACAAAGTCTTGCAAGAAGTCTAAGCCTATAATCTTCTCTTCTTTTTCTAAATCATTAAGCAAGCTTTCTATTGCAGCTTCATACCATTCATTCATTGCTGTCTGCTCTCTCTTTCTAGCAGGCCCTCTAACTTAGCCCTTAAATCTTCAAACAAGTCCAGCTCAATTCTTGAAGGGTTAGTAGCCTTCTCGACATGAGTGATAAAAGATTTTATTTTCTTGATTCGCTTTTCGGCATCGTAATCATAATCGACTTCATCTAGAAGAACCCCGGACTCCAGCTGGCTCCTAACTTCATTTATTGAAATGTTCTTGGCAAAATTTCTTAATTCAGAGGGGTTTTTTATTTCAAGATCTCCATGATGTTTTTGTGTTATCGCATCATAAATTCTATGTAAGTTTTTTTGATTTTCGAAAACTCCTTTTTCTGAATTCCAGCCGAGCCATTCAATCTTAAAATATTTGTTGCCCCCTACCATTTCAGAAAACAGCGAAAATAACTTGGAATCCGCACTTGCCATGTATTTGGGATCGCGTTTCATCTGCATAAATGCTTGGAAGCCTTGGTGACGACGCTGTACCTCTGCCGGCCTCATACCTAATAACGTACCTATTTCTTTATAGTCTTGGCCCGACTCCACCATATCGGTGATTAACTTGGCACTTTGATAGCCACCCCACTGGCGAGGTCCGGAAACATGCCGAATCCCCATCAGTCTGTAAGAATGATCTTTAATTTCTTCTGGGGATCCTTCAACCAATATAACATTTATGTTTTTATATTTTTCTTTTAACTGTTCAGGGAAGTTTTCGAAGAACTCCTCCTCCCGGTGATCGTAGTACTCTGAAATCAGAGACTTGAATGCAGCGACCCTTCTATTTCCTTCAATTACTAAAAACTCCTTCTTTTTACTGCCCTCCGACCTGTCGTCTAATTCTTTTACAACAATTTTATCCACTTCCAGAAATCCATTTCTAAGTATGGAAGTTTCGAGATCAGAGATATTTTCTTTAATAAGCCTCTGTTGGGTTTCGGCTTGCATACGAACGATTTGCTCAGCTGTCAATTCGTTATGCTCTGAGCCATCGTTAAGCCGATAGTTATTTGGGTCCAGCATCAACTGGCCCAAACTAACGGTTATCTCTTTAGTTCTAATAGTCATCAACAATGCCTGTAACTTAGTTTAACTCAAGAAATTCCCAGAAAGCTAAATCTTTAATCTTAGATACTTTCTTTTTACCATCGATATATAAGCTATAATGCTTTTCAAGCTTACGAATCTCACCCATATGAAACTCCTCACTCTGCTTGCTAGGAGTGTTAAAAATGGCTTTAATCTCTTGTGATTTTATATTGGCAACCTGATGAATCACCCATGACAAAATTAGAGTGGAATAATCGTTGTCACCGGTCTTGAAATGCGTCAGTTCCTGTGTTGAAAGGATGGTGCCTACCCCAAACTCTCGACCTTCTTTAAGAATTTTCTTCAGGCTATCGAAATCCTGTGACATGAAGTTATCGGCTTCATCGACCAGAATCATCTTGGAAATCTGACGAAGACTACCCTCCAGCCTTGAGCTGCCCTGCTGGTGCATCTGGGTGTAAAACAGATCCAGCGTTAACGCGACCACCAGATTCTGAATACTTGGATCGTAACCGGATAGGTTGATAACGGTGACGCCATCGACAAGGTCATAAAGTGACTGCGTCTTGCGGGTATCCGGCTCAAAGATTTCGAACCCGATCAGATCATCCAGAGCCGCATAGAGAGAATCCTGCTCGACCTTCTCCTGCGACTGAAACACTTCCCATATGTCGGCAAGCGTTGGGGCTGGTTTGACCCAGGTCGAAGAATCCTGAGGATATATTCCGGCCGCTTCATAGGCGTCCATCACCAGCGTACGCACCTTGTTCTGCTGACGTGGGCCAAGCCCAAATGCTTTGGCGATGGTAGTGCGGAACAGGTTGGCCGTATGCATCGGCTGCATAGGACGGTTGCCAAATACCGCGAATGGGTTGAAGGGCAAATGAAATAGGTCAAATACCTTGGCATTGGTGGCTGCTACAAAGTCATCCTTAACGTAATCGGCCTTGTAGTCGAAGATCAGAATGCCGATATCAGTACCGCCAACATTGTTGTGCTGGTTATGGACCAGTTGAGTGATCAACGACTTGGTAAACTGGGTTTTACCAGTCCCCATAGTGCCAATGATGCCGGTATTGGTATTGAACAGCTTCTCGGTATTGGTGGGCTCCCAGATAACAGGCTGTTGGGTCTGAACGTCGGTGCCAAACTGCACGGTCAAAGGCTGAGTTAATTCAGACTTCGTCTCCAGGGCCGTTTCAGTTGTTTCGCTCTCGACCGTAGAGTTATCGTTCTCATCATATGCCGCAGGTTCATCGCCGAAAAGAATTGTTTGAATGCCGCCGAGGCCCTCTTGTTCAGGCATGTCCTCATTACCCTGATGTTGAGTGCCAAGCATGTACTTCTTGGGGATCCGTAAGGACCTGCCTTCCAGAATATTTCTCTTCAATACCTGATACGAAGTATGGATCAGGGTATCCATCATGCTGATGGGGATCTCTACTTTCAGCACGCCGTCGCTTTCCTCGTAGCTTTCAGAGAAACACGCATCGCTATTAATCAACGCGACAACCATGCCATCAGGATAATCGGTCAATTGCCCTATGCTATAGGTGCCGTCCAGCCATGTTTCTCGCTCGTCAAGAAAACTATCGAAATGGGTGTTATCGAACACCTCGTAAAGCTGATATTTTTCGACCTGTAGCAAAATCTGTCGAATAAAAAGGCCTCTAAACAGTCGGCCTGCCAGATTGTCCTGACCAAGAATGGTTTCCATGTAGTGTTTGAGTTCAAGTGCTTGCGTGCAGGCTTTTCTGAAATCCGGACGGCTACCGGCCTTGGCTTCAACAGGTAGCAGATAAAGCTTCCCGTTTTTGAAACCGGCGAACAGGATGTCATCTGAAATCGGCCCATGTCTGGAGCTAGAGTTACGACGGGAAAAGTCGGACTCACTCATGGCCAAACCGATGTTGCCTGCAACCCGAATCATCTCGGCAACTGACAATGGCACCCAGCAGATATCAGACTGGGATAACATGATAGCCACCGTCTTATAGGAAGCTATTACACCCTGTTTGCCCAGTTCCTCTCGATGCGGGTCGCTCACCATCTGCAACAGCCACTCGCCATTGAAGGCGTTGAACTCGCGAATCAGGCTTTCACCGGCGTTGCCCAATACGCTCTTGTAGAGGTTGGACTGCTTGGTCACAGTGATAGCGTCGTACCCGGAAGAGCTGGTGTACTGATCCGAGTAGTGAATCAGGATGATGTCGCTACTACCCTGAAAAAAGTCCAGCGTTACTTTTGGGTCGATAATGGTGACCCATATTGAGCTGTCATAGGACCGCTCAAGCTGCTCCCTGACTGAGGTGCTGACGGATAAACGAATAGCAGAATTGTTGTCATAGGCGTCTCCACTAACGATGGATGGCCGCCAGAGTCGGCTGAACCCTTTAGCAACCATAAGGTGAGGTTTGTCCGAGCAATCAACACCTTTCATCCCCAAGCCAGTGAAATAAAACTCGTTTTCCTTGAGTGAGGATTCTCCCGCCAGGAGGCCGCCACACGACATGCCGGAAATATGCTCATCAACATCATTATTGCGCGGGTCAACCAACTGGTTGTTTCTGAAAAAGCTCAGGTGAGCGTATTTCTGGCTATCAACCTGACCGTTTCGAAATTTGCTGAAGCTTAGATGGGTGCGTAATACGTCCACGATCGTGTCGGCATTGCGTTTGGCTGCCCCTTTGTCCAGACCATATCGATTCTTGATCTCATCGTAGGTCGCCATCTCGGCAAAAAAATCGAACTCGGTATCGACTTCGTCATCGTCATACAGGTTGACATGAATGCGGCGGCCATCATCGAGACGATCGTTATAGTAGGCGAGAATACCTCTGAAAAGTTCTCGATTCTCTGCATTATTGATAGAGTTAATGAGTATGGGCGCAGCGGGTACTTCTTCGAACAGCTTTTTGAAGGTCTCGACAAACTCTTCAATCTTGTGCCGAACCAGTTTGATGACATACTCAAAACTGGAGTCTTCCTTTGGAACTATTTCCAACCAGAAAGGATTTTCATTCACACTTTGAGTGTAGCTATAACCTTGGCGGCTATCATATAAGTGAGGTACCAGACCACGAGGGTTGAGCCGCTTCATCGTTACGTCTGGAAGAGATTTATAGCTGTACTGTTCTCCATCCTCTTGAATGGCATCAATCAAATTCAAATAGTAGGACAGTACAACCGGATGGAACGGGGTCAGATATTGTTTTTGCCGACCTTCCCGGCTATCAGTTATTGAGGCGATACCAAGCTTGGTAACAACTCTTTCTGAAGAGGTCAGTGTTTTACCGGTTTCAAGAGCCCCCAGGTAATTGAGGTAGGCATCGATGTAAGCTTTGGCTAACCCTGTGACTTTAGGCCCCCAGCTTTCGAGAGAAGGCAAAGTACGACGATTGCAGGCTTTGAAATAGCGGAGAAACGCTACATATTTTTCATAAAGCTCTACAAAACCTGAGTCTTTCAGGATGTCTGCCTTGCTTGAGACTTTGCTATTTTCATCCCAGAGTATCAACTCATCTTCGATGAAATCGTATTCGATACTCAGCAATTGCTCTCGCAGAAAAACCTGTTTTATTTCCTGGTTATCCAGCACCACTGTGCTTTTGCCGGGCTTATAGGTGGCATAATAATCATCACACAGCAAGTGCTTCGTGCGGCTGGTGTCAGCAAGTAGCGGAAGCACGAGATTTTGTTTGGCTGGTTCACCCTCGACCATGACTTCAAGCTCGGCATCGCCACTTTTAAGCTGAAAGCGAACCTCATCTGACTCGTCATATAATTGTTGGAAGTCAATTTTTTTATACAGGGAAATATCTACACATTCCTGATTATCAACCAGAGTTTTCACATCCTCGGCATTAGGATTAACTACAACGGACTGCTGGCTCGACTGCAACACCAATGCTTGCTTGGAACGGTTGATCAGAAACTTATTAACCATATCTTCAAGGTAAAACACACCCTGAGGAACGATAGCGCAATGAAAGCTATACTGTTCGGAATTTGATTCGCGTGAAAGCTTTACTGTAAAGAAAGCAGGCTGATCAGAAATCGTTCCCCTGATATTCAATTTCGTTTTATTATTGTGAGCCTTGTGATCCAAGAAAACTGTCTTTGACATTTTCGAAGGGTTGATACTGAATTGTCGCGCCTCCGTTCTTGATCCGGAAAACTTGATTGAAATATCAAAATTTTCAGAGGATTGATCGGCTTCAAGCAGGATATGAATATCGCGCAGACCTGCACCTTTATCTCGTTTGCTGCGACGTTGCAAAAAACCTGTTGTTGTTGAGATCTCGTCAAGTTCCAAAACCTGTTCTTTTTGTTTTTCTATTTCATTTGTATATTCATCAAAAGTTTTTTCTTTCCATGCCTCACTGCCATTACCAAAATTTTCTTTGATAAACCTGCTTCCAAACTGGGTTAAACGGTCTTCCAGCTCTTCAGAGTGATGCTCTATCTCAAATTCGATTTCAGAACGCAGTTTTCGGTTTTCTTCAAGGCGTCGCTCGATCTGTTTAAGATTGAAATTCTCACCTTGAGCGGCCCAGTCATCAGTGAGTCGAGGGTCATTGAACAGTCCCAATTCATCGAATCTCAGCTCACCATCCGTCATGGATTCGTAAAGGCTTCGATATCCAAAAATGCTGGCATTATCTGATTCAACAACTTCAGCCTGAAAATCGAGCAAACACCTGGAAGTTTTCTGATTGCTCATACTGTCGTCGATCAAGCTATCAAGCTGCTGCTTGATGCCTTCAACTGACCAGACAGCACCATGTTTAGCCAGATCAAAGGTACTATTGGTAATAGTATCAAGCAGACTGTTATGAATCATTAACAGAGAGCTTTCCCAGTTAACAACATCATCTCTCAGTTTTGCCAAATAATTTTCAGTATAGCAATCATCTTCGACGCCATACTCTTCAGTGTGGCCTGCGATCAGGACCTTAATATTGTCTACCAACAGGTAATTTATTTTAGTTTTGCCATCCATAATTGAACCATCAGCAGCTTCGTGAAGTGCCGAAAGTAATTCAATGGTGTTGTCCGGATCAGTTGAACGAAACTGGAAACGCTCGCCTGCTTTGACCCTTCCTGTAAGCCAATTCTTCAGGTTTTCAACCAGGAAAGACTCAAATCGTTTTTCGGACATAGACTGCGTCTCCACTATCACTCATCCTTTCGAGGTTCCCTACTCGCTCGTAAAACTCAATTAATGCTTGTTGAGATTGCAAATCAAACCAGACACCACGGGCTTGGAACTCTTCAATCAGCCGCTGAAACTGTAAGCGAGATTCGGACCCTACTGCCAGATTGGTCAATAGCAACAGATAATCCTGATTGATAGTCAGAACGTTACCACCACGCCTGCGATTCTGAATGAAGTGTCGTGCCACTTCATTTTCAAAAGCACTAACAACCTTTTTCTTGACGGTTAACTGGCCGCTGCCGGGTTTACTGAAAATTTCCTTGGAAGTCATCAGGATGGCATTCAATATCTCATCCGAAGCTGCGATTGGATCAACCCAAGGGGAAAGTTTGCGAGAATCGCGATAGTTCTCGAGAAAAATCGACAATCGATTAACCAGATCTTCTCTATCGGATGAAGAGCATTCCTGCAGGTAGGCTCGGATCGCCCAAAGAGGGTAACGCGTGGCACTCTTGCAATCAGGCTGATTCAAATACTCCAGTGCAGAAAGCATTGGAAACAGATCCGCGACTTTTTCTCTTAGCTCCTGCACAGCACTGCGAACCTGCTTACGCTCAGTACTGGCTTTCTCTGTATCCAGAATAAAAAACAAGGGCTTGCTTTCAGGCTCGGATTTCCACGAATTGATATTTAAAGCCAATTGAGAACTGTATAAAAAGTTATACAGTGCTATGAATGCCTTGAGCCCGTGCATCATATAGCCAGAATATTGACATAGTAACTTAAAATCTTTAGCAAAATTATCTGCAAGAAAAGGCAAATAACTAGCTATTTTATTTTCGGGTTCGAAACTATCGATTATTTTTTTAAATTCATCCAGAATTTCATGCTCAAGAAAATTGACGTTGTTGCCGCCAGCCTGAATACTGGTTCTTGATTCAGCCAGTAGACCACTCAACACTTCGCCAACGTGCTTGGTATTACCTGAGTTGGACGAACCACTTTTGAATAGCATAAAATCAGGTGATACTTCAAACAGCCCACTTGCATCGTTGGCGAAATACATCGCTTCGAGCAGATCCAGAAATTCCGGCTCATCGATTCTTTGCGCAAGGCGAGCACGACAAGCTTCAATAAAAGTACCTAGATTTTGGCCTTTCTTTAACGATTGCCGCAAACCTATTGATAGCAATTCTCCACCAACAGAATAGGTATCCGGGTCTGTATTCCGGTCCCCTCGTTGCTGCCGAAACGTTAGATAATGGTTGACGAAATTCTTTTCTTTTATTTTTTGATCGTTGATAACAGACAAATTTTCATGAACGCTCATTTACCCTGCCTCCACGACAAACTCTTCGTCTTCCAATTTTAATGTCCATTCTTTTCCCTGATTATGGAAGTGAATTGATTTTGTTGTATTGGCAATGCTAACCAGTTTTTCGATTACCTCTTCTAAAATAACCACAGCGTTTTTATCATGGCGGTTGGGCCGATAGCCCCCGAGAATTCGCTGAGCTAGCTCCAAAAAGGAGATAGTGACTGGAAAAGGTTCAAGCTGAATTTGGTCAACCTTGATGACGGCATGGAAGCAATGAATTTGATGCTTTTTCTGATTGGCATCAGCAATACGGGTCAGATCAGCGCGCACATCAACCTTGGCGGAAACAATAATGTCATTTATTTTTTCTAAAAAAATTCCATTGTCAATTATTTTGCTTTCCAGCCTGTTGGCAAACTTCATCAAGCTTTCTATTAGTTGCTTTTTATAAAACTCTCTTAGTTGTTTTTTGCTACCGCTAGAGTGATGTAGTTGCCATGCATAGATATATTCATCGAACAACGGCAAGGCAAAGTCTTTAGAAAAATATTCATGGTAGTTATTGCCGAGTTCGACTTCCTGAAGACAGTAAAAAGCTCTTATCCAACTGGAAGGCGAAAGTTCTTGATAACCATATTTTTTATAATAAGCTTCCTTGAACTCTTCAAAATCTTGATCTGCTATGCATAACGCATACTGCACAACAAACTGATCCACCTTTTGCGAACGCAGCAAGCAGGGATCAAGACCAACCAAAGAGTTTGCAAGGCCATAGCCCGGTGCAGCGAAAAGATTATCAAACAATACTGAGTCACCAGCAATCAGATGGTGAATAAAATCCAGTAGTGCACGCGCGGAAAAAAACTGATCAAATTTCAAGCGGGCGTGCAGGAGAGCACGCACAATGACTTTTTGTATGGCAGGCTCTTGAAGCAATCGATAATTGTGGAACTTTAAATCAACTTCCTTTGAAGGGTCCATTTTATAAGCACGGTAAAGCGGATTCTCTGTATCGTTTGAAGTTACCCTGCGAAGCAACTCCGACACAAATTTGGAACCGACCGCTCCCTCTTCCAAGCTGAACTTCGGGTAGTCTTCAAAGTTGACAAACTGATAGTTACTAGACGAATTTTCGCCTTCAATGAAGCAAGCGATCGCATTTTTGATGCCAGCATGCCTTTCTGCGCCGCTACTCTGGTAATTGAACAGCATTCCAACGTTGATACCCACGATCATGGGTTCGGGCGATCGCTGATGTTCATCAAATAGCTGATCCAGTGCCTGTACGGCTGTTTGGTCCGGCTTGAAACTGTGCGTCGCATCCAGATGAAATCTGAAACTTTCTGAATATTTTCGATGATAGCGCTTTAAAAGTTCTGATTTTCCGTCGCCGGATGACCCACACAGAAAAAGCACGCTGCCTGCTTCCAGCCCCCCATCCAAAAGATCTTTAAAATCCTTTTCGATATCGGTTTCGATATAAAGGTAGTCTTTTAGCTCTCGTTCTTTTTCATTCCCTTGATGTAGGGTAGTTACTGCCTGAGCCGATGACCTAGCAAGAGTGTCTAATAATAATTTAAAGTCCACGCATTCCTACCCTTTTATGATTGCATGCATGAATATGTTATTCGGATAACATTTAGAATCTAAAGCTGCTGCGAGCGTCTAGAGTAACTAGCAGCCGATACATGGATATGCCTTGCTTTCTGATGTTCGTTACATGCTCAAGCAACATTTTGAGACATAATCTGACACATGCATTAGGAAAACAACAATAAGGATAAGCGGCCATAAAAAAACGCCACTCGGTATAAACCGTAGTGGCGTTTTTTGACTAATCTGTGGCGCGCTTGTTGGGATTCGAACCCAAGACCCCCGCCTTCGGAGGGCGGTACTCTATCCAGCTGAGCTACAAGCGCGCAGGTGCCTTCGCGGGGAAGACAGCGCGCTATCCTAACGCCCGCGCCTGCGGCTGTCCACTCTCGCACCGGCCGCCCTCGGCCACGTTTTATCCCTCCGGCAAACGCCGGAACGGCGACGCTTGAAGGAGGGCTTAAAGGCAGTGGTCTTTCCTCTGGCCGCTCCGCTTGAAGATGGGTAACGTCTATCCTGAGGCGTCAGACACCTTTTTTCTGATTATCAGGGGAATCCACGATGGGCATGAGCGAGCAACCGGGCGGTGAGCCCACCATCGAGATGGTCGTTCAGGCGCACCAAGCGCTGAAGGCGCAAAAACCGCTGGTGCAGTGCCTGACCAACAATGTGACGGTCAATCTGGTCGCCAATGCGCTGCTGGCCGCGGGCGCCACGCCGGCGATGGTTGATAATCCTGAAGAGGCCGGGCGCTTTGCCGCTCAGGCCGATGCGGTGCTGATCAATCTGGGCACGCCGCAGGGTGATCAGGTCAAGGCAATGCACAAGGCCGCCAGCGGCGCGCATCAGGCGGGTACGCCCTGGGTGCTCGACCCCATTGGCGCGGGCAGCATGAAGTGGCGCCACGGTCTGGCGCTCGAGCTTCTGGAACACCGGCCTACGGTGGTGCGCGGCAATGCCTCGGAAATCATGGGGCTGGCCGGCCACGATGGCGCCGGCCGCGGCGTGGACAGCGCCATGAGTCCGCAAAGCGCCATCAACGCCGCGCGCGAGCTGATGGGCCTGGCCTGCACGGTCTCGGCCTCGGGGCCGATGGATGTTCTGATCGGCCCACTGCTCAACCGCCATCGCAATGGCCAGGCAGTGGTCGAAGTCGGCGGTGGCAGCGAATGGCAGCCACGCGTCTCCGGCACCGGCTGCGCGCTGGGCGCGATCGTTGCGGCCTACTGCGCCGTGGTGCGTGACCCGCTGTGCGCCGCGGTGGCCGCACATGTTCACGTGGCCGTGGCCGCCGAGCTTGCCGAGCAGCACGCTCAGGGGCCGGGCAGTTTTGCCATGGCCTGGCTGGATGCGCTCGATCAGGTCGATGACGCGCTGCTGCGCCAGCGCGGGCTGGTCGCCGTGCGCTGGCTGGATGCCTGAGCCGGTGTCAGCGCAAGTATCGCCCTTGCGGATCGGCATTATCGGCGCCGGCATTGCGGGGCTGGCCGCCGCCATCCGTCTGCGTCTTGAAGGCGCCCATGTCGAGGTGTTCGAGGCCGGTGACACGGCCGGCGGCAAACTCGGCGAGCTGGTGCTGGGGGAGTATCGCTTCGGTATTGGCCCGTCGCTTTTGACCATGCCGCACTATATCGACGAGCTGTTCGAACTGGCCGGTGAGGTGCCCTCGGAGCACTTTCGCTATCGGCGACTGGAGACCGTGTGCCGCTATGCCTGGGAGGACGGCACCCGACTCGATGCCCACGCCGACCCGCAGGCGTTTGCCGAGGAAGTCGAACGGGTGCTGGGCGTGCCGGCGCAGCGCGTGCTCGCAACGCTTTCTCACGGTCGGGAGAAGTACGACCTGACCGGGCGGACCTTTCTGGAAAAGTCGCTGCACACTCCGAAAACCTGGCTCACCCCGGAAGTCGGCCATGCCCTGACCCGTCTGCACCGGCTCGATCTCACCCGCACCCTGCACGAGGTGCACGAGCGTGATCTGAAAGAGCCCCATCTGGTGCAGCTCTTTGACCGCTTTGCGACCTATAACGGCTCCAACCCGTATCGCGCCCCGGGACTGCTCTCGATGATCGCCCATTTTGAACATGGCGCCGAGGCGGGTGCCTTCGTGCCCGAAGGCGGCATGCCGGCGATCGCGCGCGCGCTTCATGGTCTGGCCGAGCGGCTGGGCGTGATCTTTCACTTCAAAGCGCCGGTGGCCGAGATCCTCACTCGCAAGGAAGGCCGCCGGCCGCGTGCGGTGGGCCTGCGCCTGACGGATGATCAAACCGTGATGTTTGATCGCGTGGTCAGCAACATGGATGTGTTTTTTACTCATCAGCGGCTGCTGCCCGGGGCTCCGGCGCCCAAACGGGTGCTGGCGCGGGAGAAATCCACCTCGGCGCTGATCTTTTACTGGGGTGTGGATGACTCTTTTCCGGAACTGGATGTGCATAACATCTTTTTCAGCGAGGATTACCCGGAAGAGTTCAAGGCGCTGGAGGCCGGCACGCTCTGTGATGACCCGACCGTCTATGTCAGCATCTCCTCACGCTATGACAAACGCGCCGCCCCGGCAGGCGGCGAGAACTGGTTCGTGATGATCAACGCGCCGTTTGCCACGCCGGAGCAGGACTGGCCAACACTGATCGAGCGCATCCGCGAGCGGGTGATCCGGAAACTCGAGCGGATGCTTGACCGTCCGCTGCGAAAGGCGATCGTCGAGGAGTGCGTGTTCGACCCGACCACGATCGAGGCGCGCACCCTGTCACACCTGGGCGCGCTCTATGGCACCAGCTCCAACGATCGCATGGCGGCGTTCATGCGCCACCCGAACGACAGCCGCCATGTCGACGGGCTCTATTTCTGCGGCGGCAGCGTGCATCCCGGCGGCGGCCTGCCGCTGTGCCTGCTGTCGGCCAAAATCATGACCGAGGTCATGGCCCGGCAAGCGCCCCTGTCACGGCGCGCCCCTGACCCGAAGGACACTACCTGATGACCCCGTCTGCCTCCGCCCTCGGACGCCGCCTGCGACCGACCCCGGTAATCGTCCTGCTGACCCTGATCTATCTGGCAGGCGTCATCGGCATCGCACTGCCGGTGCATGATCACTTCATTCGCCTGACCCCGCTGACGCTGCTGGCCTCGCTGGGGCTGGCCATGGCCTTTCACCCGGGGCCGCGCAAACCGCTCTGGGGCTACGTGGGGCTGTGCTACGTAGTGGGGTTTGTGGCCGAGGCGATCGGCACCTCCACCGGGCTGCTGTTCGGCGACTACACCTATGGCCATGTGCTGGGGCCGACGCTCTGGCATACGCCGCTGATCATCGGGGTGAACTGGGCACTGCTGCTGTACTGTCTCAACGTGGTGGTCCAGCGCGTGCTGCCCGGGCTCTCGCGCCCGCTGAAAGGCGGGGTCGGGGCGGCCCTGATGGTCGCACTCGATATCCTGATCGAGCCGGTGGCCATTCATCACGAAATGTGGACCTGGGGTGAAACCATTGTGCCCCTGAGCAACTACATCGGCTGGTTTCTCGTGTCGCTGCCGGTCTCGATTCTGTTTCACTATCTGTTCGAGCGCGTGCGTAACCCGGTCGCCATCGCCGTGGCGCTACTGATGGCCGGCTTTTTTGCCGCGCTGACCCTGCTGGGCGTTTAAGCCTGATCTGACGCCCGAGCTTTCTTTCGCACAGGCCCGGTGGTCTCGCGAATCGACAGCTCGGGCGCCATCATCTCCCTTCGCGGTGCCCCCTTCTCCCCACGAATGCGGCTCAGCAGCAGCTCGCTGGCCCGCGCGCCCATGAGATCGGTCCTGACCCGAACGCTGGTCAGGGGCGGTGTGGTATAGGCCGCGGCGCTCATGTCATCAAAGCCGGTAATGGAGACATCCACGCCCGGACGCAGCCCCAGCCCATGACAGGCGGACAGCGCCCCGAAAGCGATGACATCCGAAAAGCAGACCACCGCGGTCGGGGGGTTGGGCTGCGCCATGAGCGTCTCAAACCCCTGATGACCAAAGGCCAGAGTCGTGGGGCCGTGGTGCATGTGCGCCTCATCCGGCGGATGACCGGCCTGCCCAAGCGCAGCCCTGAAGGCACGTTCCCGCGCCTGCGCCGTTGAGGTGCTGCTGCCGCCGCCCAGCCAGCCGATGCGCTGATGCCCCAGCGAACGCAGATGCTCGATCACCAGCGCCATGCCGCGGGCATCATCATTGATCACCCGATCCACTTCGGCGCCCGGCACATCCCGCGACAGCAGCACCAGCGGCAGATGACGCAGATGCGCGGCCTCTGCGCCGTGGAGGTCTTCCTGGGTCGTGCCGGCCGCGGGAATCAGAATCAGTCCCGAGGCTCCATGCTCGGCCATGCGACGCATGAAATCGGCCTGAACGCTCAGCGACTCCTGCGCATGGCAAAACAGCATCATGCGTTCCTCGGCGCGAAAACGCTGCTCCATGGCGGCGATGAACTCGGTGAAAAACGGATTGCCCAGATCGTTGAGACACAGCGCCACCGTGCCGCTGTCGCCGCGGCGCAGTCCTGCCGCATGGCGGTTGTAGATGTAGCCCACTTCCGCTGCCGCCGCTCGAACGCGCTGGCGCATTGCCGTCGAGATGCGCTCGTCATCACGCAGCGCCAGAGACACCGTCGAGACCGTGACCCCAACGCGCTCGGCAATGTGTTTGAGGGTAGGGCGTCGTGTCATGCCCGGTCTCCTTTGACCATCGAAAGGTTCATGGGCAAGCGAAGGACACCTGTCCGACCCGACCCGGTACGTCGCAGTTTGCCTGCCTCTTCGACCTTGTCATGAAAGACCATGGTCGCATTGGTTCAATCGATTGAATTGCGTTTAATCCTATCAGATTTCGACACGACGGCTTGATTGGCCGCCTTTTTCTTCCTGTTCAACCACAGGAGCATCACCATGGCTCACGTACTCTCCAGAACCGTTCTGATGACTGCCGCCACCCTGGGGGCGCTGGTAACGGCCAGCGTGGCGCAGGCCGAAGACACTGCCTGCGACTGGACCCCCGATCGCGCCGTGACGGTCATCGTGCCCTGGGGCACCGGCGGCGGCACCGATGCCAATGCCCGCCGGCTGGCCAGCCTGCTGGAGCAGGAAATGGGCGTGCCCTTCAATGTGGTCAACCGCACCGGCGGTAATGGGGTGGTCGGCCATACGGCGCTGGCCCGGGCGCGGCCGGATGGTTACACCATTGGTGCGGCCACCATTGAGCTTGCCACCATGCACCACCTGGGACTGACGCCCCTGACCTGGCAGGACGCCACGCCGATCGCGCTGGTGGATCAAAACCCCGCCAGCGTCGTGGTGAAGGCAGACGCCCGGTGGGACTCGCTGGAGGCACTGCTGAAAGAGGCAAAAGAACACCCCGGCGAGCTGACCGCGTCCGGCACCGCTCAGGGCGGTATCTGGCATCTGGCGCTGGCCGGCATGCTTCAGGCCGAGGGCCTGCCGCCCGACGCCATTCGCTGGGTCCCAAGCCAGGGGGCGGCGCCGGCGCTGCAGGAGCTGATGGCCGGCGGCGTCAATGTCGCCACTCCGTCGCTGTCGGAAGCACAACACCTGGTCGAACAGGGTGAGTTGAAGGCGCTGGCCTATATGAGTGACACCCCCAACTCGAACCTGCCCGACGTGCCGCTGACCGCAGACCTGCTCGACAGCGGCTGGACGCAGAGTGCCTTCATGACCATCAGCGGCCCCGGCAAACTGCCCGAGGAGATGACCTGCGCCTACGCCAACGCCATCGAGAAGATCACCCAGAGCGATGAGTGGGCCCAGTTCAAGGCCAGCCGCGGCAGTGAGGTGGTGTTTGAGGGTCCCGAGCAGACCGCCGAGCTGTTCAGTGAGACCGATCAGCAGCTGGGTGAGGTCATCAATGCCATCGGTCTGGCCCGATAGGCAGGAAGACAGGGATGAATGAGCGCGGCAGGCAAGGAGAGAGAGATGGCACGCACTGACCTATGGTCCGGCCTTTTGCTGACGCTGTTCGGGGCGCTGATCTTCTGGCGCGCCTCGACCTTTCCGAGCATGGCGGGTCTTGTCTATGGTCCCGGGCTTTTCCCCTCGATTGCCGCTGTCGGGCTCATGGTCTGTGGTGCCCTGCTGCTGGTCTCGGCGCTGGTGATTCAAGGGCGCACCATGGCAGCCGGCGCAGCCGACCGGGCCGAGGCCGATCACAGGCCATCGATGGATCGTCGCCGGGCCGGCGCCCGACTGGCGGCGCTGGTGCTGATCGTGGCCGGATTCGGGCTGGCGCTGGAGCCGCTGGGCTTTCATGTCACATCGATACTTGCCATCACGGCCACGGCCCGGCTCTTTGGCCTGAACCTGCTGCGGGCGCTGTGCCTGTCCGTGCCGCTGACGTTCGGGGTGCATCTGCTGTTTTATTCGGTGATGCATGTCCCGCTGCCCTGGGGCGTCATGACCCCACTGGCCTGGTGATCCCTCATGGATATCGACACGCTGCTTCGTCTTTTCTCGCCCCAGTCGCTGACCGTGCTGGCGCTGTGCACACTGTATGGCACCCTGGTCGGGGCCATGCCGGGGCTGACCGCCACCATGGCCGTGGCGCTGCTGGTGCCCTTTACCTACTTCATGGACCCTTTGGTGGCCATCAGCGCCATCGTGGCCACCACCACCACGGCCATCTTTGCCGGCGATATTCCCGGCGCACTGCTGCGTATCCCGGGGACACCGGCCTCGGCGGCCTACGTCGAGGATGCCTTCCAGCTGTCGAGCGCCGGCAAATCCCGTTCGACCCTGCTGGTCTCACTGCTGGCCGCCTCCATCGGCGGGATCGTGGGCGTCGTGCTGCTGGCCCTGATCGCCCCGCAGCTGGCCCGGGTGGCCATCGGATTTTCAAGCTATGAGGTGTTCTGGCTGGCAACACTGGGCCTGAGCTGCGCCGTCATGACCAGCAACGCCTCGGTCATCAAGAGCTTTGCCAGCCTGTTCATCGGTCTGTTCATCGCCTGCATCGGCATTGATGTGGCCGTGGGCCATCCACGCTTTACCTTCGGCTGGTATGAACTCTTTGATGGCGTGAGCTTCATTCCCGCCATCATCGGTCTTTTTGCCCTCAGTGAAATCATGCGTGCTGCCAGTACCGGCAGGCATCAGCCGCCGCCCATCGAGGTACGCGAGACCCTGCCGCAGGCGTTCCGCGAGGCCATTACCACCCTGACGCGCTATCGACGCAATGTGGCACGTTCAAGCGTTGCCGGCACCCTGATCGGTGCATTGCCGGGCGCCGGTGCCGATATCGCGGCCTGGATCTGTTATGCCTTTTCAAAGCGTTTTTCGCGCCATCCCGAACGCTACGGCAAGGGACACATTGAAGGCATCGTGGATGGCGGCTCGGCCAACAATGCCGCGATCGGGGGTGCCTGGACACCGGCGCTGGTGTTTGGCATCCCGGGCGACAGCGTCACCGCCATTGCCATCGGTATTTTGCTGCTCAATGGCATGTCACCGGGCCCGCGCATTTTTACCGACAATCCGGAGATCGTGCACACCCTGTACGGCGCCTTTGCCATGGCCAACGTGCTGATGATTCCGGTCGGCATCATTGTGATCGCGCTGTCGAGCAAAATCGTTCGCATTCCTCGTCGCGTCCTGATGCCAATCGTGCTGCTGTTTTCGCTGGTCGGGGCCTACGCCATTACCAACTCCGTCGTCGCGGTCTGGATCGTGCTGGCGCTGGGTATTCTGGGCTATGCCATGGAAGCCACCGGATTTCCACTGGCGCCGGCCATTCTTGGCATCGTGCTGGGCGGTATTGTCGAAGAAAACTTCATGACGTCGATGATCAAGTCGCAGGGCAACCTGCTCGCCTTTTTCGAGCGCCCGTGGGCCGCCGGACTGGGCGTCCTGACCTTGCTGGTCTGGATGGTTCTGCTCTGTCAAGCACTTTATGAGGGCTACAGGCGTCAGCGTGCCCTCTCTTTCAATACACCCAAGCGAGAGCCCCGATGACTGCCTTTAACCCGACCCGTCAGGCCCTGGAACAGGGCCGCACCGTTAGTGCACTATGGCTTGAAAGTGCCAGTCCCGAAATTGCCGAGCTGGCCGTCCATGCCGGCTGGAAAACCATTCTGGTCGACAACGAGCACGGAATATCAAGCCTTGAACACACGGCACACCTGCTGCGGGCCGTCGAGGCCGCCGATGGTGATGTGGTGCTGCGGATACCTGCCGATGACCCTGCCTATCTGAAACGGATACTGGACATGGGCGTGCGCTCGATCATGGTGCCCATGGTCAACTCTGCCGCACAGGCCCGTGCCATCGTGGATGCCTGTCGCTATCCGCCACAGGGCAATCGTGGCTATGCCGCCCCCATTGTGAGGGCTTCGCGCTTTGGTGCCGTCGGCGACTATGCCCGCATTGCCAATGACAACCTGCTGCTGATCGTACAGATCGAACACGTTGCTGCCCGTGACGAAATCGAGGCCATCGCGGCCGTCGAGGGCATCGACATGCTGTTTATCGGGCCCAATGATCTGGCAGGCTCCATGGGGCGGCTGGAGCAGCTGGAAGACGCCGAAGTACGCCAGACCATCGAGGCACTAGAGACACGTATTACGGCAAGCGGTTGCTGGATGGGCACCATTACAGCGCCGACCCGTGGCATCGAGACGCTGTCAGAGGCCGGATACCGCTTCGTGGCCGGACCCAATGATATCGCCATCATGGCCAATGCCCTGCGCAACGAAGCCGCTCGCTGGCGTGAACTCTCCACGGATTTTGATTTAACCTGATCACGGCCCGGGGCCCCGTAGGGTCCCGGTCATCCACCGCAGCCAGGTGCTCCGCGCCCAGCATGGGGGTCGTGCGCTTCTGCCCGTGATACCGGTTCATTTCAATGTCTGACCTGACCTCCTGCTTTCCCGATCAAACCACGCTCGAAGGCCTGGCCCATATGGCGCTGGGCCACGTCGAGCGTGAGTACCCCAATCTAGTGACTCACATGATGCGCGGGGCGCACGACATTGCCGCGCCTTCCACCCTGCATCCGATCTTTTACGGCAGTCTTGACTGGCATTCCTGCGTGCACAGCTACTGGCTGCTGGTACGCGTGTCGCGCCTTTATCCCACCAGCGAGATCGCAGCGCGCGTACAGGCACTGCTGCAACGCAACATCACCACCGAGAAGGTGGCAGGAGAACTGGCCTATTTTCAGGCGCCGGGACGCGACGGTTTCGAACGCCCCTACGGCTGGGCATGGTTTTTGAAACTCGTTGCCGAGCTTGAGACCTCCCCCCATGAGGCGATGCAGCAGGCGGCACAAACGCTGGCGCCTCTGATCCGTTTCATGACTCAGGCGTTTCTTGAGTTCTGGCCAAAGCAGACCTATCCGATTCGCACCGGTACCCATTACAACAGCGCCTTCGCTGGTGTCATGGCCCTTGAGTATGCGCGCATGCCTCACCAGCCGCCCGAACGCACGGCGCTTGAGCAGGTGCTGTGTCGGCGGGCACGGGAATGGTTCGACGGCGATCGTGGTGCCCAGGCCTGGGAGCCGGGCGGTGACGAGTTTCTCTCCCCGACGCTGATCGAGGCGCTCTACATGGCGCACGCGCTTGAGCCCGAGGCCTTCCGTAACTGGTTTGACGCCTTTTTACCGGCACTGGCCAGCGGTCAGCCGGAAACGCTGTTTATCCCGGCGGTGGTCAGCGATCGCAGCGATGGCAAGATCGCCCATCTGGATGGACTGAACCTGAGCCGCGCCTGGTGTTTTCGGTCGCTGGCTGCCCGGCTTGGCCAGGAACATCCCGCCCGCCTGCGCATGCAGAAGAGCGCCGAGACCCATCTGGCCGCGGCGCTCTCTCATCTCGGGGAGGATTATATGGGCGAGCACTGGCTGGCCACGCTCGCCCTGCTGGCACTGGAAGCCTGAGCGCTCGGAAGGGTCTCAGTGGGCCGGATGCAACAGCCCGGTCCGATAGGCCACGCGCCGGAAGGTATGTGGCATGGTAAACAGCACACGACCCGGGCCACGGTTGAGCGCCTGATGGACCAGCAGACACAGCGCACCAATCAGCAGCGTCATGGCCAGCGGCGTCACGGCCAACACACCGTTGCCAAGCGCGCCTTCGACATACAGCACCTCGGGCATGAAAGCGACCAGGACAAAGATCAGCAGCTTGTGGATCACGTAGATCGGCAGGGTGCGTCGGCCGATATCGCACAACATCGCCATTTTGAATCGCTGCGTCAGCAGGGCAAACAGATCGATGGTGGTCGAGACCATGAGTAGAGCGAGCACCAGCTTCACGCCCGGTGCGTCCATGCTCCCCAGCTTCCAGGCCGCCCCCAGCGCCATCAGGGTCAGGACGGCCGTGATCACGAATCGAACGGGGTTGCCCCGCGTGTAGTGGCGGGTGATCAACGGCTGAAGGTGGCAACCGATGGCGAAAAAGAAGAGATAGTTCATCAGCGTGGCCACATTCCACCATGACGACGGCAGCCACAGACTGGACACCAGATGCAGCACCACGCCAAGCCCGATGCTGATCACGGCCGGGTACGCCGTGTGCTGGAGCAGCTTGCAGGCGACGAAGTAGAGCACCAGCGCATAGAGATACCAGAGCCCCGTATTGGCGCTGACCAACTGCATGACCACCCCTGTCAGGGTTTCGGGATGGGCGCCGGCCGCGGCAACGTCAACATTCAACGGGACAATCACGCCTTCAATGAACAACCAGTACAGTCCGACCCACAGGACATAGACCCAGAGTAAATTGGCCACGCGGCTGGTGCGGACCTGCTCCCAGCCACGCCCCGTAATCGAGCGGCTGGCCAGAAAGCCCGAGATGAGAAAGAACAGCGGCATACGCAGGGGCTTGAGCGCCGTGATTCCCAGACTCCATAGCGTGGGGACCGCCGTCTGACCGAAATCGATCTGCTGCAGCACCATTTGATTAAAGTGATAAAGCACCACCGCAAGGATACACACTCCCTTGGCGGCATCGATCCAGTCGATCCGACGTGCACCGGGCATGCAGACACCTCGTTTTATTTGAGAAAATGTTAAATAAAGCGAAGATATTATGCGCGGCTCGAAAAACTAATCCATGGAGGGCAAAAACATGACACAAAACGACGTCAATGGTTACGTTAAACCCCTTTTCCAGTCGCCAAATATTTCATCAATGAAGACCTCGCAGGATGAGATAACCTGATGATATATCATGATGTGATCGACAGTGTGCAGTGTTGAAGGATCGCCCGGTGATCCTGAACGGAAAATACACCGGGCAGCCACCGGGTCATCTCATCCCACGATGTTGCAAGGCTCGCGGCCGTCGAGCAGCCGATTGATATTATCGGCCATGGCATCCTTGCGACGCTCGAGCGTCCCCTGGGTCCAGCCTGACATGTGCGGTGTCATGACCAGATTGTCGAGGGTCTGAAAGGGCAGATGGCCCGGGTGGGGGGCACCCTGTTCGGCCGATGGATACACATACCAGGTGTCGATGGTGGCGCGGCGGATGCGTCGCGAGGACAGCGCGTCAAAGAGCGCCTTCTCTTCGATGACACCGCCTCGACCCACGTTGATGACATGAACGTGTTCCGGCAGGGCTTCAAAGGCGCCGGCATCTACCAGTCCGCGAGTGGCAGGGGTCTCCGGCAGCGCCAAGACCAGGGCATCAAGCCCCTGATAGAAGCTTTCAAGCTCATCCAGTCCGAAAGCCTGCTCGAGGCCATACGCCTGCGCCTCTACCGGCGAACGGTTGGCGGCACGAACCCGCAGACCCAGCGCCCGGGCCGTGGCTGCCAGCGACTGGCCGATATGACCAAATCCGAGGATTCCAAGCAGCTGACCATGCAGCTCGCCATGCAGATGACGCCCCGATTGATAATACCAGTCGCCCTGCCGCAGGCGCTGATTGGCCTCCGCCAGCGGCACGCAATCATTGAGCAGGGCGGCCATGACATATTCGGTAATGGGAATATCGTGACCGTGACAGTTGCACAGCATGGCGCCTTCAGGGAGACGTGAGGTGTCGATGGCATCCACACCGGCGCCTACGGCCTGAAAGAGACGCACCGTCTCGGGTCGCGGCTGTTCGGCATCAAGGCGATGTCCGAGGATGATGTCGGCACGGGCAAACGCCGCTCGACCGGCCTCATCAAGCGTATCCGGCAGGCAGATCAGCTCGGCCTCGTGCTGCAGGCGGTCGCTGAACCCCTCGTGAAAGCTGGCAGCGTTCTGACCATGAAAGACAATGCGTGTACTCACGTCGTTACTCCGATGTCAGGGGGGTAATGGCGGCATCCAGCAGCGCCGGGTCCAGATGTTTCTCGATCGGCTCCAGCATCTCCCCGGCGAAAGCCATCAACCGTGCCAGGGCTTCATCCGCCGCCTGCACACGGCCATCGATGACGCACTCCAGCATCTCCTGATGCAGACGAATGTTGGTCCGGATCAACGGCTCATCGCCGAAATGCATCAAAAACAGATAGCCCAGCCGCCGAAAAAGCGTATGCAGCGGCCGCAGGGTGCGCTCAATGAAGGGTTCGCTTGCGGCCTTGAGGACGAGACGATCCAGCCGTCGATCGATGTCGTTGAAGCGACGCACCCGGTCATCGCACAGCGGGGCATCGTCCTTGACCAGGTCGGCCAGCGCCGCAGCCAGCTGGCGCATCTGACTGCGCTCGAGCGTGCTGGCCCGCTCACAGGCCTGCTCGATGGCAAAGCGCTCAAGATCATGACGCACCCGCAACAGGCGGCGCTCCCGCCCCAGATCGATGGGCAGCACTCGAATGCCGCGACCGGCGCGAACCTCCAGCAGCGTGTCATCACTTAACCGCCTCGTGGCCTCGAGTACCGGCATGCGTCCAAGCCCGGTACGCGTTTGAAGCTCGGCCATGGTGAGGAAGGCGCCCGGCCGCAGTTCCATATGGGCCAGCAGCGTCTCGAGACGCTCATAGGCCAGTTCTGCACGGGAAATGCCCGGCGTTTCATTGAGATGTTCCAGGGGCTCCAGCCTTCTTTCCTGCATGTTGTCCTCGCACGATGACGCCATTCGGCGTCGCTGTGAATACGCCCTATGTATCATATGATATTGCGATATACAGAAATATATTTCTCCTTCGGCAGCGCTTTATCGACGTCCATTCCCAAAAACGCTGCCTTTCGAAGGAGCGTGTCATGGCAGAACTTACCAGGCGCCGACTGCTGGCCGGTGCGGGTGCCGGCCTTCTTGGCGCCACAGCGTTATCCGGCCGGGTAATGGCCGAAGGCCATCGCCAGTATCGTCTGCGAGCACAGACCAACAAGAGTGAAACCTCGACCCAGGGCGCCATGTACACGCGCTTTGTCGAGCTCTGCGAGTCGCTCTCGGGTGGACGGTTATTGATCGATCTTCACTACTCAAGCGCCATTGTCAGCGATTTCCAGACCTTCGATGCCGCCGCCAACGGCGTGCTGGACATCGACATGACCGGTGCCAGCTATCTCACCGGCAAGGACCCCGCCTTCCAGTTCATCGGCGATGTCATGGGCGGATATGAAGATCCCATTCAGCTGCACGCCTGGCTCGATATGCCCGAGGCCCGCGCCATTGTCGCCCCCCTCTACGGTCGCTACAACATGTATTGCGTCGGCCTGCTCTGCCCACCGCTCGAGTCATTGAGCTCGACCGTACCGCTACCGGGAATCGAGTCGCTCCAGGGGTGGAAATTTCGCTCTCCGCCGGGCATGGAGAGCGAGATCTTCACACGGCTGGGCGCGGCCCCTGTCGTCATGGCCTTCGGGGAAGTCTTTACGGCGATGGAGACCGGCGTGGTCAGCGGCGCCGATGCCGGCACGCTGGCCCTCAATCGCTCGCTGGGCCTTTACGACATCTGCAAATACGCCACCTACCCGGGCTTTCACTCCATGCCGGCCGACCACGTGGCCATCAATCTCGACAGCTGGAACGCGCTGCCTGTCGAGCTGCAACGCGTCATCGAAGTCGCGCAGCGCGCCATTGCCTTTGATGTCATCAAAAACGTCACGGTCGATGATCACCGGGTTCTGACCGACCTGGCCGATCAGGTCACCTTCCACGACTGGTCGGAGCAGGACCGACTGGCCTTTCGTGAGGCAGCGCTGGAAGTCTGGAAGGACTGGGCGACGCGTAGCGAGGCAGCCGATGCGATGGTGAGAAGCCATCTCGCCTTCATGCGTCAAATGGGGCTTCTGAGTTGAAGCCACTGCAACCGGGGAGGTCGTGATGTCCAATCAAACGCTCAGGAAACCTGCCTTTCAATGGGATGAGCTGCCCGCCTGGCTATTCATGGTGGTCATCTTCGCCATGACATGGGAAGTGGTGTCCCGCTATTTCTTTCTGGCCCCGACCAGCTGGGCCAATGAGCTATCGCTGTATGTCTGTGCCATTGCCTATGTTTATGCCGGCGTCTTTGTCATGCGCCGTGACGCCCATCTGCGCGTCACCGTGCTCTACGATCTCGCCCCGCGCCGATTAAGGCGTGCCCTTGATGTCGTGCAGTGCCTGATGACGCTGTGCTTTTGTTTGATCGTGGCCGGATTTGGCGCCCGCGAGGCCTGGGTGGCCCTGATCAATGGCGAGCGTTTTGGCACGGTCTGGAACGCGCCCATTCCGATGACCCTCAAGCCATTGATCGTGATCTGCGCACTGGTCATGGCAGTGATGTCGGTCATCAATCTTTATCGCCGCTGGCACCAGCAGGAGCGTGACTCATGAGCATCGCCTTCATGTCTCTGGTCCTGCTGGGCGGGCTGATCCTGTCCATGGCCATGGCAGTTCCCCTGGGATTTGCTGCCGGCGGGGTGGCCTCGCTGATGGCCCTTTTCGATTTCGGCCCGGATGTGCTGGGGCTTGCCATGCAGAAGATTTATGGCATGGCGACCGATATCTCCTTTGCCTCGGTCCCCTTGTTCATTTTGATGTCGGCCCTGCTGGAGCGCTCGCGGCTGGCCCGGGATCTCTTTGACAGCCTTCAGTATCTGGTGGGCGGCATACGGGGGGGCGTGGCGCTGGTCACGCTTTTGATCGCGGTCGTCATGGCCGCCATGAGCGGCATCATCGGCGGCGAAATCGTCATGCTCGGCCTGGTTGCGCTGCCCCAGATGCTGCGCCTGAACTATGACCGCAACCTCTCCATCGGCGTCATCGTGGCCGGCGGCTCACTGGGCACCATGATCCCGCCAAGCATCGTGCTGATCATTTTCGGACTGGTCGGCGGCACCAGTATTCAGGCGCTCTTTTCAGCCACGGTCATCCCCGGGCTGATGCTCGCCGGCAGCTACCTGCTCTATGTGGTCATACGATGCTGGATCAATCCCTCGCTGGCCCCCGCCAGCCGGGATGCCGTGCCGGAAGGGATGACCCGGCGACGTGCCATGGCCGGCCTGATACCGCCCATGCTGCTGATCATTCTGATTCTGGGCTGTATCTACGGCGGGGTAACCTCGATTACCGAAGCCGCCTGCGTGGGCGTCATCGGGACACTGGCCCTGATTGTCGTACGTGGCGAACTTGGCCTGTCCCTTTTGCATCAGGCGCTGGTCCAGACTCTACGTGCCGTTGGCATCCTGCTCTGGGTGACCTTTGGCGTGGCCGTGCTGATCAGCGTCTATAACCTGATGGGCGGGCGAGCGTTCATTAATGAGCTGATTCTGGGCGCGGGTCTGACGCCCATGATGACCATCCTTCTGATGCTGCTCGTGTTTCTGATCCTGGGCTGTTTCATGGACTGGATCGGGATCGTGCTGCTGACCATCCCCATCTTTTTGCCCATCGTGGTTGAGCTTGGCATGAGTCCCGTCTGGTTCGGGGTGCTTTTTTCGATCGCCATGCAGATTGCCTTTCTCTCACCGCCCTTCGGCTCGGCGGCCTTTTACCTGATGAGCGTAGCCCCGAAGGGCATCACGCTGATGGATATCTACCGCTCCGTCTGGCCGTTCATGCTCATCCAGCTTGCCGTGCTGGTACTGGTGCTGCTCTTTCCACAACTCGCCCTGTGGCTGCCCGGCCTGATTCAATAACTGGAGTTCACTGATGAAAATCACTGCCATCGAAACCCTGCACGCGCGCGAATTCGAAAACGTGCTCTGGGTACGTATCCATACCGATGAGGGCACCATTGGCCTGGGGGAAACCTTCTACGGCGCCGGTGCCGTGGCCGCCCATATTCACGACACCCTGGCGCCCAGGCTACTGGGGCGCGACCCGCTGGCCATCGAGGCGCTTCACCGGGAGATGACCAACCTACCATTGGCACACGCCTCGACCGGCGCCGAGTCGCGCGCCACCTCGGCCATTGATATCGCGCTGTGGGATCTGTTTGGCAAGGTCTGTCAGCAGCCGGTGCATCAGATGCTGGGCGGGCTCTGCCAGCCGCGGCTAAGGATCTACAACACCTGCGCCGGCTACGGCTATGTCCGCAACCGTGATATTCGAACGGTCAAAAACTGGAATCTGGGCAGCAGCGAAGGCCCTTTCGAGGATCTCAACGCCTTCATGACCGATGCCGGCGCACTGGCCGAAAATCTGCTGGAAAGCGGTATCAGCGCCATGAAGATCTGGCCCTTTGACCCCATCGCTCAGCAGACCCATGGGCTGGACATCAACGCCGAGCAGATGAAAACGGCGCTGCGCCCCTTCGAACAGATTCGAAATCGCGTGGGCGATGCGATGGACATCATGGTGGAGTTTCACTCCCAGTGGAATCTGACCAGTGCCAAGCGCATTGCCAGGGCGCTGGAGCCCTATAACCCGTACTGGTTCGAGGACCCGATCAAGATGACCTCAACCTCGGCGCTGGGGGAATACGCGCGCGCCACCTCGGTACCGGTATGCGGCAGTGAAACGCTGGGCTCGCGCTGGCCCTACAAGGAGATGCTCGATCAGGACGCGCTTGGTGTGGTGATGGTGGATCTGTGCTGGACCGGCGGGCTGACCGAGGGCCGCAAGATCGCCGCCCTTGCCGAGACCTTTCACAAGCCCTTCGCGCCACACGACTGCATTGGCCCTGTCGGTTTCGCCGCCGCCGTCCACATGTCCTTCAGTCAGCCCAACACCCTGATTCAGGAGTCGGTCCGGGCCTTCTACCGCGGCTGGTATCAGGAGCTGGTCACGACCGTTCCGCGCATCGAAAACGGTTACGTCTATCCCATGGAAGGGCCGGGGCTGGGGGTCGAGCTGCTGCCGGAAGTCTTTGAACGCCCCGACCTGGTCACCCGTAAAAGCCAGTAACGCGACAGGGAGAACCCCATGATGAATCTGTTTGATCTCACCGGCAGAACCGCCCTGATTACCGGCTCATCGGGAGGGCTGGGACTGGCCATGTCACAGGCCCTCAGCGATGCGGGGGCGGCCATCGTCCTGCATGGCCGCAATCAGGACAAGCTGCGCGAGGCGGCGGCACAATTTGCGTCCAGAGACGTCGAGGTAGAGACCCTCTCCTTTGATGTCACCTGCGAAGCCGACGTGCACCGGGCGTTCGAGAGCCTCGACGAACGCGGCATCACGATCGATATCCTGATCAACAATGCCGGCATGCAGCATCGCCAGCCGATGGTAGAGCTGTCGCTGGCCGACTGGCAAAAGGTGATCGACACCAATCTGAGCGCAGCCTTTCTGGTGGGCCAGCAGGTGGCGCGGCGCCTGATTGAAAAGGGGCAGGGCGGCAAGATCATCAACGTCGGCTCGCTGACAAGCCAGGTGGCTCGGGCAACCGTGGCACCCTATACGGCGGCAAAGGGAGGCATCCGGCTGCTGACCTGTTCGATGGCCGCCGAGTGGGCCGAACACAACATCCAGGCCAACGCCATAGGTCCGGGGTACATGCTGACGGACATGACCCGCGCCCTGTCAGAGGACCCGACATTTGACGGCTGGGTCAAGGCGCGCACGCCATCGCGCCGATGGGGCCTTCCGGAAGACCTGGCCAGTACGGTCATCTATCTGGCGGCACCCGGTTCAGGCTACGTCAATGGACAGATCATCTATGTCGATGGCGGCATGCTGGCCGTGTTGTAGCCCAAAAACCTCAGGGGCCCGCTTTGGCCGGCCCCTAACCCAAAAGCGAGCGCAGCCCGGCAATCGCACTCTGGCCGCGCTCGCGTTTTTTCTCCGGGTCTTCCTTGTCGGCGCGGCCGTACCACTCCAGATCTTCCGGCGGCAGCTCGTCAAGAAAGCGACTCGGTGCGCAGTTCATCATCTCGCCAAACTGCTTGCGCTGCTGGGCCAGTGACAGGGTCAGCGTCTGACGGGCGCGGGTGATGCCCACATAGGCCAGCCGGCGCTCCTCCTCGATGGTGTCCATCTCGATCGAGTTGCGATGCGGCAGCAGTTCCTCCTCCATGCCCATCACGTAGACATGCGGGAACTCGAGCCCCTTGGAGGCGTGCAGGGTGAGAAGCTGCACCTTGTCGGTGTCATCTTCCTGGGCCTGCTGGTCGAGAATGTCGCGCAGCACCAGTCGCGAGATGGCGGCTTCAACGTCGTCGGTCTCCTCGGCCGCGTCATCGCCATCCTCCGTGTCACGGTGCATCGACTTCTCGAGCTGATCGATCAGGATATACACGTTGCCCATGCGCTTTTCGGCAATGATCGGCGCGCTGGCGTTCTGATAGAGCCAGGCCTCGTAATCCATCTCGGCAAACATCGCCCGGATCGCGGCGATCGCATCGCCCTGATCCATGCGTTTGCGGATGCCTTCCAGAAAGTGGTTGAAGCGCCCCAGCCGATCCACGGCGCGCTCGGAGAGCACGTGCGAAAGCCCCATCTCGCTGCAGGCGGCAAAGAGGCTGACCTTGCGCTCCTGAGCGTAGTTGGCCAGTTTCTCGAGCGTGGTGGGACCGATCTCGCGGCGCGGAACGTTGACGATGCGCAAAAAGGCGTTGTCATCGGCCGGGTTGATCAGAAGGCGCAGATAGGCCATCGCATCCTTGATCTCATTGCGCGAGAAAAAGGAGGTGCCACCGGAGAGCTTGTAGGGAATCTGGTGGTGCTGGAGCTTCAACTCCAAAAGCCTTGCCTGAAAGTTGCCGCGATAGAGCACGGCAAAATCGCGCCACTGGGCGCTCTCCTTGATGCGCCGGGTGAGGATTTCGGTGGCGACCCGCTCGGTCTCGGCTTCCTCGTTGCGATTGACGATGATCCGGATCGGCTCGCCGCGCCCCTTGTCCGACCACAGCGTCTTCTCATAGACGTGCGGATTGTTGGCAATCAGGGTGTTGGCGGCCTTGAGGATGATCGAGGTCGAGCGGTAGTTCTGTTCCAGCTTGATGACGTTAAGCGAGGGAAAGTCCTCACCGAGCTGCACCAGGTTTTCCGGGCGTGCGCCGCGCCAGGCATAGATCGACTGGTCATCATCGCCCACCACGGTAAAGGTCTGGCGCTCGGCCATCAGCATGCGCACCAGCTGATACTGGCTGGAGTTGGTGTCCTGATACTCGTCCACCAGCATGTAGTGGATGCGGTTTCGCCAGCGCTGGAGCACCTCCGGGTGACGCTCGAACATGGTCGCCGGCAGCATGATCAGGTCATCGAAATCGACCGCGTTATAGGCCTTTAAATGGCGCACGTAGTGCTCGTAAATGCGCGCGCACCAGGCATCGTCCTCGGTCTCGGCGTGTGAAAGCGCATGCCCCGGCAGAATCAGGTCGTTTTTCCAGTTCGAGATTCGACCCTGCACCTGGTTGATCTGATCGGCATCGATCTGGGCGTCCTTTTGCATCAGATCGCGCAAAAGCGCCTTGGCATCCTCCGGATCAAACAGCGAAAAGCCCGGGCGCAGGCCCAGCGTTTTCAGCTCCGAGCGGATGATGGTCAGCCCCAGGGTATGAAAGGTCGACACGGTCAGGCCGTGGCCGCTGCGCCCGGGCAACAGTGCCTGTACGCGCTCCTTCATCTCGCGGGCGGCCTTGTTGGTAAAGGTAACCGCCGCAATGCGTCGGGCGCTCATGCCGCACTCGTGGACCAGATAGGCGATCTTGGTGGTGATCACGCTGGTCTTGCCGGAGCCGGCACCGGCGAGCACCAGACAGGGGCCATCGATGTATTTCACGGCTTCACGCTGACGCGGATTGAGGCCGCTGATGCGTTGGCGAATATCGGACATGGGAACAACCTGATGGAAGGCAGATGACGCAAGCACATCATGATACATCCTGTGCCCTCACCTGTGCTGTAATGACAGGACTCGAACCGGCCCGTCGCCACCGTTCAGGAGAGTAATTGATGCGTTATCAGAGGTTTGCACGAAGTCTCGGACAACGTCTTTTTCACACAGGTACAGGGTTGCTGATGGGCGGCATCGCCCTCGGGGTCGCCATGCCGGCCAGCGCCGCCTGTCAGATTCAGGCCATCCGATACGATTATCCTGCTCAGCGCATGGATCAGGCCCTGCAGCAGTTTGCCCACACCAGCGGCTGCCCGGTCGAGGTGGACAACACCCTGGTCGACAATCATCAGGCACGGGCCCTGTCCGGACGCTTCACACCGGATGCCGCCCTGATTCAGCTGGTGCGAGGCTCGGGCCTTGAAGTCCATCTGGACAACGACCATTACCGGATCAATCAGAGTGACCGCGAGCGCATCAATGATCTGGTCAAGACGTTTCGCTATCGCATCGAAAGCGCCCGGGACAACGATGAGCTCAGCCAGAACGACGCCCGGGCCCTCGACACCCAGCTCGATGCCATCGAAGCGCAAAGCGATCAGCTGATCACCGAGCAGGGCTTTTTGAGCGCCGCCGAGAAGGCCAGCTATGAGCGTCTCTTTGCCTGGCTGGAAGGGCGGCTGGCACCCGGTACCCTTTAAGACCTGCATCCAATCGACATCGCAGCGACGCTCATGACCACAACATCAGACAGTGACACCAGACAACAACAAGAGGCCACAGGGATGAGGATCATTCAGGACGATTTGAGCAGCGAGGTCACCGTCGCGCTGATCCGCGCGCATGTCACAGACCTTGCCGGCCACTCTCCCGCAGAGAGCTGTCATGCGCTGGATATCGAGGCGCTGCGCGCCCCCGGCATGATGTTCTGGAGTGTGTGGGAGGATGACACCCTTGCCGGCTGCGGCGCACTCAAGACACTCGATGAGACTCATGGGGAGATCAAGTCGATGCGCACGGCCGATACGCACCTGCGCCGTGGGGTGGCGGCCAAGCTGCTCGATCATATTATTCGCGAGGCGCGCACGCGCGGCTTCAAGCGGCTGAGCCTTGAGACCGGGACACCAGCGGTCTTCGCCCCGGCACGCAGCCTCTATGCCCGCTTCGGGTTCGAAACCTGCCCGCCGTTTGGCAGCTATAGCGAGGACCCTTACAGCGTGTTCATGACGAAATCGCTTGAGGATCCGGGCTACGACATCCCGTCGAAATCCAGCTGCCGCCAGGCCTCGTAAACCAGCACCGCACAAGCGTTGGACAGGTTAAGACTGCGGCTATCGGCACGCATGGGGATGCGCAGGCGCTGATGCTCGGGCAGGCCATCGATCAGGGCCTGCGGCAGGCCGCGGCTTTCCGGACCAAACAGCAGCACATCGCCGGTCTGATAGGCCACCTGATCATGACGGGTGCGCCCGCGCGTGGTGATGGCCAGCAGGCGCTGCGGCTCGACGACGACCATGAAGGCCTCGAGCGAGGCATGCACCTGAACGCGGGCCCACTCGTGGTAATCGAGCCCGGCCCGGCGCAGACGCTTGTCATCGAGTTCAAAGCCGAGCGGCTCGATCAGATGCAGGCGAAAGCCGGTATTGGCGCAGAGTCTGATGATGTTGCCGGTATTGGGCGCGATTTCCGGCTCGAACAGGGCGATGTCCAGCATGGCGGGGGTTCTCTACTTCGGGGACCGGTGTTGTCGTGATCAACGCTTGCGATCAACGGTTGACAGGCTTGTGACCAACGACAGCGGGCCCGGCACAAAGGCCGGGCCCGCTTGCATCAGGCATCTGCCGGATTAGAAACCGACGGAGACACCCAGTTCCGGACCGCTGAACAGCGTCTTGCCATCGTGGTTATCGAAATCGGTATGGTAATAGCGATAACCCACATAGCCGTAGGTGTTGGCGATCAGCGTGGCACGTGCGCGGGCGCCGTACTCATAGCTTTCATTGACGTCGCCATGGCTCAGCCCTTCCGGCGTATAGAAGCCGTAGCCACCGACGCTGACACGCGGGATCGGCGTATCGACATAGGCCGAACCGCCCAGGCCCAGACCGCCCCCGTCACCGTAGTCGGAGTCCAGGTACTGATAGCGCCCGCCGACGGACACATCGACGCCCGGCAGGTAGGGTGAGAACATCAGCTGGCCGGAGTAGGCCTTGGTATTGTTGCCGCTGTCGTTGGTGCTGAAATAACCCAGTCCGGCACTAAAGCCCGGCAGCAGGCCCTGATTGACCTGAAAGCCGTGGGCATCCTCGCCACCGCTGGCCGAGACGCTCAGAGCCGAGGCATTGAGACTTGAGAGGGCAAGGCCTGCGCCCAGTACCGAGATGATGATCTTTTTCATTTTTGAAATCCTTGGCTTGTTGTCCCCTTGAATGGGACATGCGCTGTCAGAGTTGAATCCGTTCGCCTGCGGAAATACAGGCCGGTAGGCACCGACGCATTGTGCCATCATGATGAAGTGAGCCGGCATGATGACATCCTTTTTATTAAGGTTAGCTTACCAACGCTTGAAGCCGTTACCCTAAACGCCGTAGCGCGCGCGATACTCCTGAATATCGCGGGCATAAGGGGCAAGCGCGGCATCGCCGTGGGTCTCGAGATATTCGAGAATGCCGGCCAGCGTCACGATCGGTATGACCGGAATGTCGTAGCGCCTGCGAACATCCTCGATGGCGCTGATGTCCCCCTGACCGCGCTCCTGGCGGTCAAGGGCCACCACCACGCCGGCGGCGGTGGCACCGGCAGCTTCAATCAGGGCCATGGATTCACCAATGGCGGTACCGGCGGTAATGACATCATCAATGATCAGCACGCGGCCGGACAGCGGTGCGCCAACAATCGAGCCGCCTTCACCGTGGTCCTTGGCTTCCTTTCGATTGAACGACCAGGGCAGATTGCGGTCATGATGAGTCGCCATGGCAATGGCCGTACTCGATGCCAGCGGGATGCCCTTGTAGGCAGGGCCGAACAGGAGATCGAACTCCACGCCGGCGCGCTGAATGGCCCCGGCATAACAGCGCCCCAGCATGGCCAGTGCCGCACCACTGTGAAAATGGCCGGCATTGAAGAAATAGGGACTGACGCGCCCCGACTTGAGGGTGAACTCGCCAAAGCGGAGCGCTTGCTCGGCAATGGCGAATTCGATGAATTCTCGCTGCTCGTCAAACATGTCGTACCCTTATTTCTTGTCCCGGCTCTTTACCCAAACCTGTCAGGCTCGGGTATCATACACGCGCGAAAAACAAGGGACCATGTATGAAAATCGCCAGTATCAACGTCAATGGCATGCGCAGGGCCGTCGAACGGGGTTTCCTCGACTGGCTGAAGGCGCAGGATGCCGACATCGTCTGCGTGCAGAACCTGAAGACCAAAAGCTTCGAGCTGGACGACTCGATCCTCTATCCGGAAGGCTATGAAGGCTATTTCCTGGATGCCGAGCAGGACGACTTTTCAGGCGTGGGTATCTACTGCCGCAAGATCCCCAAGGCGATCATGTATGGTCTGGGCTTTGAGCAGTGCGACAACGAAGGTCGCTTTTTGCAGGCCGACTACGAGCGCTTCAGCGTCGCGTCCTTTCTGATGCCGGAAGACCCGCACGCCAAGCAGCGCTTTATTGCGCAGTACAGCGACTACCTCAGCAAGCTGCGCCGCAAGCGTCGCCAGTACATCATCGCCGGCAGCTGGTACATCGCCCACAAGACCGTCGATCTCGACCACTGGTCCGAGCACCAGAGCACGCCCGGGTTTCGCCCCGAAGAGCGCGCGTTCATGGACCAGGTCTTCGGCCCGATGGACTTTGTCGATACCTTCCGCGAAATCGAGCGCAACGCCGGCCATCACACCTGGTGGCAAAAGCACGACAGCGAAGTGCCGCGCAAGCGTCAGGACGGCTGGCGTACCGACTACCAGATCACCGGGCCTGACATCGCCCGCACGGTCAAGAGCGCCTGGATCGACCGTGACGCTGATTTCAGCGAGTTCGCACCGCTGATCATCGAATACGATCTGGAGCTCTGATTCCCGCAGTCGATGACGGCCCGACCGTGATCGACCGCTTTTGGCTCTTGTTGGCCGCCGCTCGGTCCCTTCGCGCAACGGCGCCGACAGCTTCTCGCTGTCGGCGCCGTGTCGTTGTGCGGCTGACGTGCCAGATCGCTCGGATCAGCTGACCGTGCCCAGCGCTTCGCGCTGATGGGCAAAGAGCTGCTCGCAGCCGGCTTCCGCCATGTCCATCATGGCGTTGAGCTCACTGCGCGAGAACGACTTCTTCTCGGCCGTGCCCTGCACCTCGATGATACCGCCATCGGCGGTCATGACCACGTTCATGTCGGTCTCGGCGCGCGAGTCCTCGGCGTAGTCCAGATCCGTGACCGCCTGTCCCTTGAAGATGCCGACCGATACCGCACTGACCAGCTGCTTGAGTGGGTCCGTCTTGATCTGCTTGCTGCGCTGCAGCGACTGGATCGCATCCACCAGCGCCACACAGCCGCCGGTAATCGCCGCCGTACGCGTGCCACCATCGGCCTGAAGCACGTCGCAGTCGATGGTGATGGTGAACTCGCCCAGCTTTTTCAGATCGATCGCCGCGCGCAGGCTGCGCCCGATCAGACGCTGAATTTCCACCGTGCGACCACCCTGCTTGCCACGCGCCGCTTCCCGGCCGCTGCGGGTATGGGTCGCGCGCGGCAGCATGCCGTACTCGGCCGTGATCCAGCCCTGACCCTTGCCACGCAGCCAGCGGGGCACACCGGCTTCAACACTTGCCGTACACAGCACCTGCGTATCGCCAAAGGCGACCAGCACCGAGCCTTCGGCGTGCTTCGTGTAGCCGCGGGTCAGGGTAATTTCACGGGTTGCCTCGGGGGCACGTCCACTGGGTCGCATGACACTCTCTCTACTGGTAAAAATGAAGACACAAACCAAAAGGCGGGCCGGGCATCTTACACGCCTGCCTGCGCAATGAACGAATCGTTTAGACTGATCGCTTTCACCTCTTACGCAAGGATGACCCATGGCACGCAGCATGACCGCCTTCACCCGCCAGACGCTGGATGCCGACTGGGGCAGCCTTGCGCTCGAGCTTCGCTCGGTCAACCAGCGCTATCTCGACCTGCATTTTCGTCTGCCCGAGTCCCTGCGCGATCTTGAAGCGCCGTTTCGTGACAGCCTGCGTGGCGCACTCTCCCGCGGCAAGATCGAGTGCTCGCTGCGCTTTGAGCGCGCCCAGAGCGCCAGTGCCGGGCTCGATATCAACGTCGAGCATCTCGAGGTCTTGATGGAGACCCTGACGCGCCTGCGCCGGCACGCCCCGGAAGCCTCGATGCCGACGCTGCTGGAGCTTCTCGACCATCCCGGTGTCTCCCGCGGCGGCGAGATCGACATGGATGCCGTACGCGCTGCCGCGCTCAAGCTGATGTCGCAGGCACTTGATGACCTGAACGCCGGTCGCGAGCGCGAAGGCGAACAGCTCTGTGCGCTGATCCGCGAACGCCTCACCGGCATTCGTGCCCAGGTTGAAGAGGTCCGCGCTCACCTGCCGTCCGTACTGGAACGTCAGCGCCGTCAGACTCTGGAGCGTCTGGAGACCGTGAAGGCCGAACTCGATCCGGCCCGGCTGGAAGCGGAAATGGCACTGATGGCGCAAAAGGCCGATGTCGCCGAAGAACTCGACCGGCTGGAAACCCACGTCAATGAAGTCGAACGTCAGCTGAGTCAAAAGGGCCCCATCGGGCGCCGCCTGGACTTTTTGATGCAGGAGCTCAACCGCGAGGCCAACACGCTCTCGTCCAAGGCCGCGGTCACCGACACCACCCGCTGTGCGGTGGAGCTCAAGGTGCTGATCGAGCAGATGCGCGAGCAAATTCAAAATATCGAGTAAAGTCTATAAAAAGCCACATCAATACATATATCCATTGTTTTTAAAGAATTTTTATCGAAATACGGTCCACTGACGTCCATCAAAATCTGTCAAAATCCACATCCTTTTGGGTAGTAAAGTGGGGAGTAAACTCGTTGCCTCCCCACTTTTTGCCGTTTATCATCGAAAGTACTCCCCACCGCCTGCCGATTCTGTAACGTTCACAGTGAGTTAGCTGCCCACTCCTCGAGTGGAGCAGGCATAGGCAGACGCTCTGTTGTGGCAGGGCTGGATTGTTCGGAGTATCCGGAGAAACCGTTCTCCATCCGTTTTCACTCAGAAGAGAAAAGAGCCATGGGAAGCCTCAATGCCAGAAAGGTGCAGGCCCTTATCAAGGGAGGAGAAGCCGGGCGTTACAGCGACGGTGATGGCCTGTACCTCATGGTGCCGCAAAAGGGCACTCCATACTGGATGTTGAGGTACACGCTATCGGGTAAACGCCGGGAGATGACGCTGGGCAAACATGCTCATCTCTCTCTTGCAGAAGCCCGAGTCAGAGCTCAGGACCATCAGAAGCTGGTTCAGGATGGCATTGACCCCATTGAGGCACGCAAGCAGGAACAGCAGGTGTCGATAAGAACCGTCGACGACCTGTTTGCAGACTGGTATCCGGATCTCGAGAAGCGTCTCAAGCATCCCAGAATCCCATACCGTATTTATCACAAGGAAGTGGCCCCCAGCTTGGGCAAACGAGAGCTGGATACCGTGACGCCCATGGAAGTAAGAGGGATCGTCAGGAAAGTGGCGCACAGCGGCCGACCAACGATCGCCAATGATACATTGATGTATCTGAAGCAGTTGTTTAACCATGCCATCAAGCTGGGGCTTATCACCTATAACCCGGCAACAGCCTTCAACGTTAATGACGCCGGCGGTGTGGAAAAAAGCCGTAGCCGAGCCCTGACCCTGGACGAGATCAACACGGCTTTCACCGTGTTTCGAGAAAACAACGCAAGCTTTAGTAGAGAGAATTATCTCGCCTGCGCGCTCTTGGTGGTACTGGGAACAAGAAAGACCGAGCTGACCGAAGCACGATGGAAAGAATTCGATCTGGCCAACAGCCAATGGACACTGCCTGGGGAGCGCAGCAAGTCCGGCATCGGCATCAGGATCCCGCTTCCCCCTCAGGCCATCGATTGGCTGGAGGAGCTCAGGATACGGGCCTGCGGCTCGGAGTTTGTATTCCCCAGCCGACGGGGTAACAGATCTCCTCATATGGGCAAGGACACGCTGAATCGTGCTATCGCCAAGCTGTTTGGCAGCGAGCCCGGCAAGAAGCAACAGCCAGACAATCGAATGGGCGATCTGGAACCTTTCACCGTGCATGATCTACGTCGTACCTGCCGAAGCCTGCTGGCTGCCACAGGCACCCCGGCACATGTGGCAGAGCGCTGCCTGAACCACAAGATCAAGGGCGTTGAAGGCATCTATGACCGATACGATTATTTTCAGGAGCGAAAGATCGCTCATCAAAAAGTGTCTGACTTAGTCTCTCTAAAATAAAGTAAATACATCTTTTTAAAAAATCTACTTTGATAACAAATAAAGTAAACGATCACTCGCTTGTCAGATATCAGAAATTTGACTCCGATAGGTTTTTGTTATCATGCTTTCGATAACAACGCTTATCCTCTCTCCCCTTTGCTCTGAAATAGAATCGAGCATTGCTTTCGCCTCATGACTTATATAAGTGTTCAGTGAAGACCGTCCTTCCTGTTTCCTTCTGTAAATCTGCTGATCCCAAGCTTTTTTGAATTTTGTCGAGAAAAGCAGCGCTCCATCCCACGAGGGAAATCCATCTATTATCGCCTGCGAAAAAAAGCACAGGTCACGACTATTATTTGGCTTAAAAAAGCCACAGGGATAACCTTTTTTACCCAAATATCCCCAAGCCCAATGACATTGCTCTTCATCTTTCTCATTAAGTCACTTAAGCGTTAAATTTCTTAGATACGTTTCAGACCACGCATTTTCGAGCCAACCCAGTAAATTTCTTTTCACCCAAGAATTAGCAACCCAATTATCAAAAAAATCTCGCACTTCTTGATTTGCCTTTCTCAAAGGACCAAGGCCATTGGCGCCAGCAATAAAATCGAAGTATCCAAAACCTTCGGGAACTGCTGGTATAAATTCAAAATTACTCATCACAGCAATATCTTGAAAACTTGCCATCTTTAACCTTAGCCATGCAAAAAGTGCAGCGCGCTTATGCTTTAACCACAAGAATTCGTGATCAGCAAGAGGAACTTCTTGGACTTCTACTTCGAACATCGTGTTGTTTAAAACATTGTTCAAGACATATCTCCCAACCAAGAAAACTCAGGAACTACGTAACCTTGCCGTAGTGTTATCGACTAGTTTTCAACGATCTTTAGAATTATTTGTGCAAGGAATACGTAAAATCTTGGTATCTACATATCTCTATAAATTTTTAAAATCAAAAGCTTACGTTTTTAAATTGGCTTTTTTCGCTATCCAAATGCAGTAACGCAAGGATTGGGCTTGGTATCTGATCTGTATCAATTCTTCCGCTCACTGAGATTCTGATTCTGGGATCCCTGAATGCAGAGCGCTCGAAATCGACAGGCTCAGCTGGAGAAAAATCTTTTCTGCTTAAAACTAGACGTTCTTCGGTATTTTTATACACACAAGACAAATCTCATGAGACGAATATGGAGCTTCGCATCATGAGATTACTCAAACTGAAAGACGTGATGTTTGCAACGGGCCTAGCGCGTTCTACCGTTTATAAATACATAGCTGAAAACAACTTTCCTAAGCCGGTGTCCTTGGGCGAACGAAACGTCGCTTGGGTGGAAGATGAAATCAACAACTGGATTGCGATCAAAATAAAAGAAAGAGACGAGGCTGCTACTGCAGCATGAGGCTTCTGAAAAATTTTTGTAACATCGCTTTTTGGCCCTATATATCAAAACAATTTTTTATCGTCCGCGACCACGGCTCACAAATGTATAAAACGCAACAGGGGTATTTCCATGCAGTTACCTCTCTAACTAGCTTCAGCAGTCAAAACTCAATCGATCGCTGTGGTAGAACCATTTCCAACACTTGAAAATTATTGAACTTACGCAAGGCGTTTCAAAAAAAGAAATGTTTTGCAAGCTACCACGACAACCCTCATAGAGAGCTGTCGTGGTATTCGTATGCTGTTGGAAGAGTGTGATAATCAGGATTGGGTACTTAGCCAAGTTCGAGACACCGCTGCAAGTCGCGTTGTTGGAAAAGTAATTATTTACTTCAAAACCGTAAAAAACGAAGATAGCCAAATTAATTAAGCTGCCATAACCTGCAATGTGCGTCTTTCCAACTCTTCATAGAAAGCTTCAACACGTTCAGCAATATTCTGGATCATTGCTTCATTCCTGTAGGCCCTTTTAACGAACAGCGGCATTCCGGGCCAGTAGCTCACGAAGTCGATCCACTCGCGTCCGCTGATCCAGAGCCCACCCTGACACTGGGCCACATGCTCCTGTGGCAACTCATCGGCAAGCAGCAGTTCGATCTGGTATTTGGGCAGTTTGGTCTTTACCTCGATGAGCCCATCGCTGCCTACTAGGCTATCCGGTGAGAAGCCGGCGCCATGGTTAAGAATGATTCCGACCTGCTCCAGCTGAGTATTGCCGGTAGCCTCGCTGTAGAGTTCCCGTGCCATGGGTTCCAGTGCATGCCCGCGCTGGGTATGAGCATTGCCTGAGAAAGCATCTGCTGACTCGCCGGTAATGCGCTCCCCGATCAGCTGGTGCATGTAGCTCAGGGCACCGGCTCCGAAACCACCCGGCCCCTTGCCCTTGACCAGTAACGTCTTGAGCTCTGACATGGTGACGATGCCCAGCCGTGCGGCATGCCACTCGGGTGTTCCCTGCTCGCAGTTGAGTATTTGCATCATGCGCTCCTGAAGGATGTGACGGCATATATGGCGAGGGCGTTAACCCTCGCGCGCCTCGTCATATGGTGGCTGTTGTGGCTGGGTGCGCTTTTGCAGTGAAGCACGCAGCCTGTCGAAATCACTCTGGGGGACCTGCTCGGCACCGCCATAGCGACCGATGAACCACTCCTGTGTGGTCGTGGGGCACCGGGCGATCAGCTGTCGAAGCT
Source organism: Kushneria marisflavi (assembly GCF_002157205.1). Taxonomy (NCBI): domain Bacteria; kingdom Pseudomonadati; phylum Pseudomonadota; class Gammaproteobacteria; order Oceanospirillales; family Halomonadaceae; genus Kushneria; species Kushneria marisflavi. The sequence continues at coordinate 1,940,856 of NZ_CP021358.1, forward strand.
GTCCGGCCTGGAAGGAGGTGATCCGCTTGATGGGGGCAGCCGCATGGCCATCATCGTCCTGCCCCCGTGTGGTGATGTTGAGCAGCGCGCAAAGCACGTAGCGCTTGCCATAGCTGGTGGAAGATCCAAAGGCCTGCACGGCGTTCTTGTTGCCGCTTACATCGGCAGGGAGCAGCATACTGGTCTCTTCACGATGGCCGTCCCGATGCATCAGTACCCCAGTGATCTGAATGCCGCGCTCCTGCGTCTGAATGCGAAAGCTCACCGCAAAGCCATGACGCTGCAGAATGGGGCGTACCGTATCGACGATATCTTCCAGCGTGGCGTAGTGGCTGTTGTTGCCCTTGCCCCGCTCGGCAATGCTGGGCAGTTCGGTCTGCATGGCGGCCATGGCACTGCTGTAGGCCATCAGGGACTGACGATCGAGAACACGCTCCTGCATCTGCAGCAGACGCTCCATCTTGTCGATGTCCACGTCAGGATTGAGCGCTGCCCGTTCGATTACCTGAATGATGGCAGTGCTGTCGCTGCTGGATTCAGGCGGCTGCCTAGTGACGCTGTTCTGCTGAAGAATTGGCTGTGTCATGAGGATTTCTCCGGAAGGTATTCATTGATCACATCCTGCAGGTTCTCTTCTGTCACCGGGTCAAGTGTCATGGAGGCGCGGTAAAGGCAGCCTTTGGCGCAGACAAGGGTGTCGGCCTGCGTCTTGCCCTGTTCCAGCATCTGGCGCGACAGATCCGTCAGCGCCATGGAAATGGATAGAGAGATATCGATATTCATTGGAACGTTCCTTGCGACGGCAAAAAGCCCGACCAGAAAACTGGTCGGGCTTTATGCGGTTGGGTGGTGAAAACAGGCCTGGTGGTCAGGCGATCAGCTCGAGGGCGGTATCCAGAGCCCGATGTTTCAGATTGGCGCCCTGACCGAACCAGGCCGAGTCCATGCGAGTATCGTTGCTGCGGGCGCGCTTCTCGTGATCGACATACTCGGTCATGGCATTGAGAAGCCCCCAGGCCGTCTCCCTGGCCGTCGATAAGTGAGATCCACGACCTTCGCCGTGATAGAGCTGCTGCATTCGATTCATGGCACGACTGGGCTTACCGGTTGGCGTGCCCAATGGAGCATCGGTGTTGTTGAGCACCGTCTGGAAGTAACGGGTGGCCTCGTCATGGCTGATCCTGCGTTCAGCCAGTGCCTTCATGCGGTACATGAAGTCATCCCACTGCGATACCGAAATACCCAGCTGCTGCTTGACCCGCTGGGCATTGAACTCGGTGCTGTGAGGTACCCGAACCATCTGAGAAGCCCCTTCGATGGCCATGCTCAGCGTGTTGTTGCAGACCACCCGAATGGACGTAGGCGTGGCCACTGTGGCAAGCGTGCCGTCGCAGGACGTGGCCAGTAACAGATAGCCTCTGACCTCATCCCTGTTCTTGAGCGACGTGCTCAGTCCACTGCGAGCCAGTGCCCAGAACTTGCGGCCGCCCTTGAGCACGCCTGCTGTTTCCAGCTCGTACCCCGCGTATTCGGTCAGGTCACGATAGAACTCCAGCACTTCCTGTGGCTGCACCACCTTGTAGCGCTGTGACACTACCGACAGCGGCGTCTGGGTATCCGAGCGGAAAAGTACCTTTTGCTCAGGGAAGGAATGAATGCTGCCCAGATGCGACGCCGAATCGGCAATGAAGCGCACCGGCGTCTCTTCGATGTGCCAATTCATGCCGGCCTGCTGCTGCCAGACCTCCAGCGGCTGATGAGGAGACAGCTGCTGTCCCAGCCCATGCCAGGGTATGTCGCCAACGTACGCCATCTGCTCGATTTGATGTGCCATGAGAAAACTCCTTGCGGATAGTGGTATAGACGGCAAAAGGGCCCGCCATCGGTTGATGGCGGGCCCCTTGAATGAAAGAGATGGGAATGAGTCGATGTCTCCGAGGGAGACAACTATTGGGTGGATTAAATGCGAAAGGTATGGCCGCAGTCCTGACATTCGAGGTTGTCGAGCACACGCTCATCAAGCTCGCTGCCAAACCGGGCGCCGGTCACGCCACCGGCCGCCCCACCTGCCAGGGCACCGAATACGGCGCCTGTCAGCCCACCTACCGCAATGCCTACAGGCCCTGCAAAGGATCCTGCCAGTGCTCCTGCCTGTGAACCACTCCACGCCCCAGCAGCGCCGCCTGCAGAGCCCGCAACGATACCGACGCTGCCGCAGACACTACGGCCCTGGTGGCGATCAACAATCCGAGAGGAATTACAGCGTGGACACATTAATTTCATGAATACCTCCTGATTGTGGAAATCAGCTATTGAGCAAGCCAATGCTTCCCAGCTTCAGGGAGGTAGTACAGGTTTGAAATATTTTTAAATGATGAAGCCAAGCTCCATCAATACTCCCCATCTTGAAACAAGCAGAAGATCATCTCTGTTTTCAAATGTATAAGTGCAAGACACCAACCAAGAAATGTAATTCTTAACATTTTCACAAAATATAATGAAGCGAAGTGGCGGCCAGTTCGTCATTAACCCTTGTACTATTGGAAACGGAATTTTTTAATAATGCGACCATGATTCGTTTCGCCGGTTCTACCTTGCATTTTCATGTTAAGGGATAGACTTGGCCTGACGTATCCACGTGTATTACCGACGGGGAAGTATTATAGAGTTCTATAGAGTTCTAAGGATCATTAACAGACCCCACAAATTGTGCCTATTGTAGATATCCATAGAGCAAACCTAAACACTCCACATACCTTTAGAAATCATCCAAGTCTCCATCATGAAACAAGCGGTATGGAATGACTTCCAAATCGTTCCAGCAAGCAGCAATGGTTATCCCACTGCCGTTCTAGTTACTTTTCAATAAGAGCTCATAGATTCTGAGAACCATCTCCATCAATTAAAATTCTTCGCTTTAAACCTATCAATTTGTCCACGAGTATAAGCAATGTTTTCACACTGCCCTCTTCGTCACCCTAACAACGACAAACTGCGTCTCTTTTATGAAGACACCTACCGTGGCTACTCTGTCATACAATATAAGAAAAGCCCACTAATTGAAAACTTTTTGGAAAGAAGCTTTTTTACGCTTAATCTTGCCCAAGAGAAAAATCGAACCACCTTTGCTTTTCGAGTAGATTTGCACTTTCCAAAGGCCATGAAAAGATCATCTATACACAACAACAATACTGTCCTGACAAGATTCTTTCGCTTCTTCTTTTATGAGTTGAAAAAAGCTAATACCAAGTACGTACCATCACCACGTTATTTGTGGGCCCGTGAGCAAGTTGGTAGCGAAAAACCTCATTATCATCTGATGCTTTTACTTAACAAGGATGCTTACGATAGTTTAGGTGTATTTTCACCAGGTAAAGATGGCACATACTCACGCCAGAACCTCTATCACCGCATGATGCGTTCATGGCTGAAAGCCATGAACTTTGCGGCTGATGAATCATGCTTTAAACAGTTGATCAATGTCAGCAAAGACCACTTAACCGGACGCCCTTGGTCAAGCATATTGAATATTGAAAACTGGTACGCAATGAATGATGCGATGTACATGGCTAGCTATCTTTGTAAGACCTATAGCAAAATCATTAATCAAAGCACTCATGTCTTTGATTCAAGTCGTCGCTGAGCAATAGATAAATTTTTATTACCAGGTCATGAAAGATTTTGTACCGATTTTTCAAATCGGCTCATCAAAGCGTAACAATCAATTTTCACAAAAATGCAGTACAATGCTTCCTATAGCTGCTAATCCTGCTAAATTTAGCGTTTCTAGCAGCTACATGGAAAATAGAATGTATTCACTTGACGACGCTTCACCTGCTTGTAGCTTGGTTTTGCCAGAGAGAACCGACGAATGGCCAAGCTATCTGGAGGGCAGTCTCTTTCAGTCTGCCGTAATCGAAGGCTCTTCCCGACTCCAAGTCCCGCCCTCCATGGTTATTGCCACTGCTCTTGGAGCCATGTCAGCTGCCTGCCAAGCATTAATTGATATCAAACAGCCTGTAGGCCATCACGTTCAGGCATCACTCATGCTGCTGACCATTGCTGATTCTGGAGAGCGAAAAACCACTGTCGAAAAACGTTTTTTCAAAGCGCTCCGGGATTGGCAACGCATCATGCAGGATAAGGCCGAAAAAGATGAAGACCGCTATATATACGAAGAGGAAATTTGGAAACTGGAAGATAAAACTTTAAAAACAGAGTTTAAAAAGCTAATAAAAAACAATCTTCCTAACGAAGAGCTTAAAGAGAAGATCGAAAATCATCGTCATAACCGACCTTACCGCTTACCATATAAAAGGCTACTTTATGATGACACAACACCTCAAGCGCTTATTCAGTTAATGCATCGTCACTCATCCAATGCCTGCTTGGTAAGCAGTGAAGCGAACAGCATATTCAGTGGCCATGCATTGAGAGAGATACACCATCTTAATACAATGTGGGACGGTAACGACATTATTGTTGATCGTGTTTCTACATCAAGTATTTTTTTGAGAAACCCTCGCCTTACACTTGCTCTAATGACTCAACCAAGCGTCGTTGATCGCTTTCTAAACAAAAGAGGAGACGAGGCACGGGGCATGGGTTTTCTGGCGCGATTTCTCGTAGTCAAGCCACAGAAAATGTCAGGTAATAGAACTATTGAACCTATTGGCCATTTGCCCCATATCGATAAATTTAATCGCCGCATTAAAGAGATTCTTGAACAAACTCAAGACATAGATTCGAAACAACATACCATCGAGTATACAGCTGATGCAGCAGAGCTTTGGAAAAAATATAGTCAAAAGATTGAGAAAGAAATGTCTCCGGATAGGTTATATAGCCACCATCCAGAACATGCCTCAAAGCTAATGGATAACGTTAGCCGTGTAGCTGCTATTCTTCATACCTTTGAAGGTAAAGAAAAATCCATTTCATTGGAAACACTGAAATTTTCTTACAAACTTTGCCTGCGCTACTCACGCGAGTTTATAGATCATCTGGCAGGCGAGCCTACCATTGTTACCCATGCTAACCTGCTAGTTAATTTCTTGCTGGACTTAATCGACAAAGAAAATAAACCTAATCGAACGAACGAAAAGATCCATGGCTTAACTTTAAAGCATGGTAGATATATAGAATTTTCGCCTTCTATTATTAAGCAACATGGCCCCAACCCATTACGCAATAATGCTAATCGCGACGCAGCCATGGCTCTTCTTACTAGGATGGGTCACTTGGTGCAGAATGGAAACCGTTACCGATTCAGCGAAACGATATTAGGTCATCAATCTCCTAATGTTAAAAATGGAGAAGCATATTTCCTTAACTCACTTCCTTTATATAGCCATCAACACTACTACTGCCCTTCTCGGAGCACATACTTAAATCAACATCGGTATATGATCATTATTGCAAAAGATTATGATAAGGAATAAAACGGATTTGCGTTTATAAACTTAGGCTCTGCCTAAAAGGTATGATTGTTATACTTCCCTGTTTATTGAATACGAGACCGCTATGGCAGGCCATTGCGAGCTTTCCGACTGTGCTGGCAAATGATTAAGGTTATCGTTTCTCCACTATAGGCCATGGAGCGCCCTTGTAGAGATGGCCTGCCTCGAAAGCGTGACCGCTAAATTGTGGCGGACAAGAAATACGATAGCAGTGACCTGAGGCGCTACTGCATGCGTCATGGCATGCCTCCAGTCATTCCTCGACACCGTATGTGTCGCCGTTCATGACCGGGCTTTGCGCATCAGTTCAACCGATCCAAATACAGTCAGCGTAATGTGGTAGAGCGGCTGTTCGGCTGGCTCAAGGAGAAGCGCCGATTGAATATCCGTTATTACAAGCTAACCAGCAGCTTCAGAGCCATGGTGACACTGGCTTGGATCGAGCGCTGCATGAGAGCCGACTTTTTAGACAGAACCTAGTTGTTTGGTACCAGAGTGTAAGGGGCTATTCTACAAGCCACTGTCAGATGAGGATCCATGGCTCAGATACTTCACCAACGCGCCACGACCACTCACGCTATCAGAGCAGAGATACAGCGATCGACAGCTTCGGTCGCGGAGTTGAGTTGGCGCTACAACCTCAACCCAAAAACCGTGCGCAAGTGGCGCCAGCGGGCGTCGATCGAGGACGACAGGATGGGGTCAAAGGCTTCGCGCTCATCGTCCCTGACACCAATAAAGGAAGCCGCTGCCGTCACCTTTCTGCGAACCACTCATCTTACCACTGGATGACTGCCTGTTCACGCTGCAGCGCTTTATCCCACACCTGGTCCTCTCCAGCCTGCACCGCCTTTATCAGCGGCACGGCATCAGCCAGCTGCCGTGGAAAACTTCGTCATCGGCTAAGGGGTAGGCATTCAGACAATATCCGATCAGCTGTCTGCATCTCGATGTCTGTGACGTTCGCCCCGGCTAAGGCTGGGCATACCTATTCGTGGGCGTTGATCGTACCCCGAAATTTTTCCATGCCCGGCTTTATCGGAAGGCCAATCGCGATCAGGCCGCCGCCTTTCTTGAAGATGTCGTGCAACAACTGCCTTACCGGGTGCATACGGTGTTGACCGACAATGGCGTGCAGTTCGCCAAAAGCCGCGGCACCGAGGCTTATAAACCCCATCGATTCGATGTGATCTGCCGTAAGCATGGTACCGAGCATCGCCTGACCCGCCTCTTCCACCCCTAGACCAATGGTCAGGTCGAACGGATGAACCAGACCCTCAAAAATGCCACGACCCGCAGTTTTCATTAGCCACGCCGGAAGAGCTTGTTGCGCATCTGAGGGATTATCTGTGAGCCTATAATATTGCCAGGTCGCTACGCTCTCTGAAAGGCAAAATGCCCATCGGATTTATTCTGGAAAGATGGCAGAATGACTCGGACAAGTTCTATCATGATCCGAACCATTACTTCCCAAGATCAAGCACCTAGCGATCAAGCACGACCGTGCGGCCTGAATAGAGAAACACGCGGCGCTCGAGGTGATAGCCGATCGCGCGTGACAGCGTCAGGCACTCGATATCACGCCCCTTTGCCACCAGATCTTCCGGATAGTGGGCATGGTCGACCGCTTCGACACCCTGAGCAATGATGGGGCCTTCATCAAGGTCGTTGTTGATGTAGTGCGCCGTGGCACCCACCAGTTTGACGCCCTTCTCGTAGGCCTGATGGTAGGGTCTGGCACCCTTGAAACCGGGCAGCAGGGAATGGTGGATGTTGATGGCGCGTCCGGCCAGCACATCACACATGTTGGCCGACAGCACCTGCATGTAACGCGCCAGAATCACCAGCTCGGCGCCGGTCTGCTCGACAATCTGAAGGATCTCGCGCTCCTGCTGCTCGCGGGTCTCCGGCGTGACCGGCAGATGATACCAGGGCAGGCCGTGCCACTGGGCCAGCGGCTCCAGATCAGGATGATTGGAGACGACCGCGCAGATCTCCATCGGCAGCTGATGGGTGCGATAGCGATACAGCAGATCGTTCAGGCAATGGTCGGCCTTTGAGACCATGATCACGACTCTGGTGCGCTTGTTCGGCGGTGTCAGTTCAAACGACATGTCGAATTCCCGCGCACGCTCACCGAAATCCCTTTCAAAGGCCTCGACACTGAAGTCGTTTTCCAGCGGGCGAAACTCGGCGCGGATGAAAAACCCTTCGTTCAATCGGTCATCAAAGGAGTTGAGCTCCGTAATGTAGCAGCGCTGCTCCTTGAGAAAGCGCGTGACGACATCCACGGTGCCCAAAAGGCTGGGGCACTGCGCCGCAAGGATCCAGGTATCGGCGGTTCGGGTCATGACGTTTCTCTTTTAATTGTCTATAAAGCGCCGGAAAAAAGGCCGGAGGCGCGTGCCTCCGGCCCTTCGGAATCTACCGCGTGACGCTGACGCCATACTCCTGTGCGGCGTCCAGCAGCCAGCGATAGCAGTAGTCGGCGAAGCTTCGACGGATGACCAGCTCCCAGCCATCCTTTGCAGGCCGACGCAGGATGACGGTTGCCTTGGCAAACACCGTGGAAACCCCCTTGCCGACCGGAAACGCCTCTGAGTGCACATCGTAGGAAATGGATTTCATCAATACATCACGCGAGTTTTTCCCCTTCAGCGACAGGACGGTCTGACCGCCGCTGACGTTGACGATGCTGAAATGGGCCTGTCCCAGCGACTGGCGCAGCTTCTGCTCCAGCGCAAACTCCTCACCGCCGGGCACGATCACCAGCCACTCATCGGGCGACAGCCACTGGATCGAGCGCTCACCGCTGTCATCGGTAACCAGCGCCAGCGGCCGCGCCGGCAGAGCCATATTCATCACCTCGCGCACCGCCTCATCCATGACGATGGCGCCGCCGCGCAGGATCAGATGTCCCAGAAAGGGCTTCTCACTCAGGATGATGCCCGGGTTCGAAGCGTGCGGCAGCGATTTCTGCTCGTGCAGCGACCAGGCCAGCGGTGACTCCGCCTTCGAATCGTCGGCCGGACGGGTCTCGAATTCCTTGACGTCAGACATTCTGGCGCTCTCCCTTGGGATCGATAAAGATGGTGCTGACGACTTCGGCCTCATGGGTCCTGCCAGCGGACATGGGCAGATAGACGGTCTCGCCCATGCGCTCGCGCCCGTTTTTCAGCACGGCCAGCGCAAAGCTGCCTTCAAGCGACGGGCTGTAATAGCTCGAGGTGACGTGTCCCATCATGGTCATGGGGATCGACTCGTTGGGATCGAGCACGATCTGGGCGCCCTCTTCCAGCACGACGCTCGGGTCCTTCGGCTTGAGGCCGACCAGCTGCTTGCGGTCACCGCGCATGGTGTCCGGGCGGCTCAGGGCACGCTTGCCGATCCAGTGGAACGGCTTGTCGTAACCGATCGCCCAGTGCATGCCCAGATCTTCCGGAGTCACCGAGCCGTCAGTGTCCTGACCCACGATGATCAGGCCCTTCTCGGCGCGCAGGACGTGCATCGTTTCCGTACCGTAGGGCGTCAGGTTGTACTTCTCGCCGTGCTCGAACAGGGTCTTCCAGACCTGCATGGCATAGTTGGCCTGGACGTTGATCTCATAGGCCAGCTCCCCGGTGAACGAGATACGGAAGACGCGGGCCGGCACACCGGCGACGTTGCCTTCCTTCCAGTCCATGAACTTGAACTTTTCGCGATCAAGATCGATGTCGGTGACTTCCGACATCAGCTTGCGCGCGTCCGGCCCGGTCACGGTCATGGTGGCCCAGTGGTCGGTGACCGAGTTGAAGTAGACCTGCAGCTCCGGCCATTCGGTCTGGTGCCAGAGTTCCAGCCACTCCAGTACGCCCGCGGCCCCACCTGTAGTGGTGGTCATCAGGAAGTGGTTATCGCCCAGGCAGCTGGTGGTACCGTCGTCCATCAGCATGCCGTCGTCCTTGCACATCAGGCCGTAACGAACGCGGCCCGGCGCCAGTTTGGCCCACTTGTTGGTGTAGACACGCCCCAGGAATTCACGGGCATCCGGACCCTGAATGTCGATCTTGCCCAGCGTCGAGGCGTCCAGAATGCCAACGCCTTCACGCACGGCGAGACACTCACGGGCCACGGCGTCATGCATGCTCTCCTTCTTGCCGTTGGCGCTGCGCGGGAAGTACCAGGGGCGCTTCCAGAGGCCCACGTCCTCGAACTCGGCACCGTGCTCGACGTGCCACTGGTGCAGCGCGGTATAGCGTTTGGGATCGAAGAGCTCGTCGCAGTGACGGCCCACGATGGCACCAAAGGTGATCGGCGTGTAGTTGGGACGAAAGACCGTGGTGCCCACTTCAGGAATCGAGCGACCCAGGCAGCGTGCCGCAATGGCCATGCCGTTGATGTTGCCCAGCTTGCCCTGATCGGTACCAAAGCCCAGCGCGGTATAGCGCTTGACGTGCTCGATGGACTCGAAGCCTTCTCGTGTGGCGAGTTCGATGGCCGAGGCCGTAACATCGTTTTGCATGTCCACGAACTGCTTGGGGGCCCGCGCGCCCTTTTTCTCGTGCGGCACCTGATACAGGGCACAGGCCGGCGCTTCGCGGCGCGCTCTGGCTTCCGGCAGATTGATCTCTTCGGCGTCGTCAAAGCCGCTGTCGATGGCGGCCTGACGTCCGGCACGGGCGCCATCGGCCAGCGTCTCACCCAGCGCGTAGTGGCCTGCCACGCCACCGGCGGCCAGCATGCCCTTGACCTCGCCGGGCACAAAGCCCAGCAGCTTGTCATCCCACTGTGGGCGCGTACCGGTGTGCGACGACAGGTGAACGACCGGGCTGTAGCCGCCGGAGCTGGCGATGGTGTCGCACTCCAGATCCTCGATACGACCGGTGATCACGAAATGATCCAGATCAACCGCTGATACGCGGGCACCGCTGACGCGCTGCGTGCCCTTCGCCTCGATCACGGCACTGCCGGTGATGACGCGAATGCCGCTGTCACGGGCCTGGCGCACCAGATCACCGTCGGGATTGGAACGTGCATCCACGATGGCCACGACCTTGCGACCCGCTTCCTGCCAGTCCAGTGCCGCACGATAGGCGTGATCGTTGCTGGTGGTGAGTACCAGGCTGTTGCCGGGGATGACGCCGTAGCGACGGATGTAGGTCGACACGGCGCCGGCGACCATGTTGCCGGGCAGGTCGTTGTTGGCATAGACCACCGGGCGCTCATGAGTGCCGCTGGCCAGCACCACCCGCGTGGCACGCACGCGGTGCAGACGGGCACGCGACTGCCCCGGAAAGCCGGCATCAGCAGCAGTGTCGGCCAGATGTTCGGTACGACGCTCGTGCAGCGTGACGAAGTTGTGATCGTGATAACCGTTGGCGGTCGTGCGCGGCAGCAGCGTGACGGTCTCCATGGACGCGAGCTCACTGAGTGTCTGCTCGATCCAGGAGACGGGAGAGACGCCATTCAGCGTTTCGCGGCTGTCCAGCAGCGAGCCGCCCATCTCTTCCTGCTCATCGCACAGCATGACACGGGCACCGCCGCGTGCGGCGCTCAGCGCGGCGGCCAGACCGGCAGGGCCGGCGCCGATGACCAGCACATCACAGTGATGATGCATGTGGTCATAGATGTCCGGATCGGATTCGGTCGGGGCACGGCCCAGACCGGCCCCCATGCGGATGTACTTCTCGTAGGTCATCCACATCGAGGCCGGTGACATGAAGGTCTTGTAGTAGAAGCCCGGCGGCATGAAGTTGCCGCCCAGCTTGCCGACCCAGCTCATCACGTCACGCTGGACATTGGGCCAGCCGTTGGTGCTGCGCGCGACCAGACCGTCATAGAGCGCCTGCTGCGTGGCGCGCACATTGGGCACCTGGGTATCCTTGCGCGCACCCAGCTGCACCAGGGCATTGGGTTCTTCGGCGCCAGCAGCCACGATGCCGCGGGCACGGGAATACTTGAAGCTGCGATTGACGATATCCACGCCATTGGCCAGCAGGGCAGAAGCCAGGGTATCCCCGGCATAGCCCTGATAGCGCTGACCATTGAAGGTGAACTCGAGACCGTGCGAGCGATCGATACGCCCGCCTGCCGAAAGTCGATTGCTCTGGGTCATGACGAGGTCTCCTCGTTGAGCGCCTTGTTCTCGGGCCGGGCACCGACGGTCTGCCAGCCGCCATCGGCCACCTGAGCCCCCTGCTCGTGACGAATCTCGGGGCTATCCGCCGTAATGGTCGGCTGCTCGCCCATCGGATAGGTCTCGAGGATCTCGTAGGTCACCGTGTTACGGGTGATATTGAAAAACTTGCGACAGCCCACCGAGTGCACCCACATTTCGTGGTGAATGCCGCGCGGGTTATCGCGGAAAAACAGGTAGTCGCCCCACTCTTCATCGCTGGTATTTTCCGGATCTTCCGGGCGCAAGAGGTGGGCCTGACCGCGGGGATGAAACTCCTCTTCCTCGCGGTGCTCCTTGCAGTAGGGGCAAAAGATATAAAACATGTCGGGCTCTCCTCAGTGCGCCACGCCGGCAGCGCCGTGTTCATCGATCAATGCACCGGTATGGAAACGGTCGATGGAAAAGGGCGCAGCGATGGGGTGCATTTCGCCTTTCGCCAGACTGGCCGCAAACACGTGTCCCGAACCGGGGGTGGCCTTGAAGCCGCCGGTGCCCCAGCCGCAGTTGAAATACAGCCCCTTGACCTTCGTCTTGGACAGAATCGGACAGGCATCCGGGCAGGTATCCACGATGCCGCCCCACTGACGGTTCATGCGCACCCGCGAGAACATCGGGAACATCTCGACGATCGCCTGCAGGGTGTGCTCGATGGTGGGGTAGCTGCCGCGCTGACCGTAACCGAGATAGCCGTCGATGCCGGCACCGATGACCAGATCGCCCTTGTCGGACTGGCTCACGTAGCCATGAACGTGGTTGGACATGGTGACCGTATTGAGGATCGGCTTGAGCGGCTCGGAGACCAGTGCCTGCAGCGGATGCGACTCCAGCGGCAGCTTGATGCCGGCCATCTTCGCCAACACACCCGAGTTGCCGGCCGCCACACAGCCGACCGTATGGGCTTCGATGTCGCCACGGTTGGTGTGGACCCCCAGCACCTTGCCATCACGAATCTTGAAGCCGGTCACTTCGGTGTTCTGCAACAGATCCACGCCATGCGAGTCGGCGCCGCGGGCAAAGCCCCAGGCGACCGCATCGTGACGCGCCACGCCGGCACTTTTCTGCCAGGAAGCGCCCATGATCGGATAGCGTGCCCGATTGGAGATGTCGAGCTCGGGCTCGATCTCCTTGACCTGCTGCGGCGTGACGACCTCGCTGTCGATGCCGTTGAGACGGTTGGCATTGACGCGGCGCTGGATGTCACGCATGTCCTGCAGGGTATGCCCGAGGTTAAGCACGCCGCGCTGGGAGAACATCACGTTGTAGTTGAGATCCTGTGACAGGCCCTTCCACAGATCCAGCGAGTGGTTGTACAGCCGCCCCGCTTCGTCCCACAGATAGTTGGAGCGCACGATGGTGGTGTTACGAGCGGTGTTGCCACCGCCCAGCCAGCCCTTTTCAACCACGGCGACGTTTCTGACGCCGAATTCCTTGGCCAGATAATAGGCCGTGGCCAGCCCGTGGCCGCCGCCACCGACGATAATGACGTCGTACTGCTTCTTGGGTTCCGGGTTGCGCCACTGACGCTCCCAGTTTTCGTGATGACCGAACGCGTGTTTAACCAGACCGAAGCCGGAATAACGTTGCATGAGCTTTCTCCTTGTCGGCCCCGATGGAGCCTGCTGTCGGCCGTGTTCAGACTACGGAGGCTTCACTCTCGAGTCGCTGATTCGCCCGGTCGTTGCTCTGGCCATAGACCGGATGACGTGCACACAGTGACGCTACTCTGCCACGAACCTCACGCTCGACCGCTTCGGTATTTTTCTGCTCTGCGAGCACATCCAGAATGTCGCAGATCCAGGACGCCAGCTCGCGGCAGTCCTCTTCCATGAATCCGCGGGTGGTCACGGCCGGCGTGCCAATACGCAGCCCCGAGGTCACAAACGGGCTTTGCGGATCGTTGGGGACGGCATTCTTGTTGACGGTGATGCAGGCACGCTCGAGCGCGGCATCGGCATCCTTGCCGGTCACGCCCTGCTTGATCAGCGACACCAGAAACAGATGGTCATCGGTGCCGCCGGAGACCACGTCAAAGCCGCGGCTGATGAAGACACCGGCCATGGCACGCGCATTGGCAATCACCTGACGCTGGTAGTCGGCAAACTCCGACGTCATGGCTTCCTTGAAGGCCACGGCCTTGGCGGCGATCACATGCATCAGCGGGCCGCCCTGCTGCCCCGGGAACACCGCGCCGTTGAGCTTCTTGTACAGCGTCTCATCCGCGTCGGCGGACAGGATCAGGCCGCCACGCGGGCCGCGCAGGGTCTTGTGGGTGGTCGTGGTCACGACATGGGCATGGGGCAGCGGACTCGGATAGAGCCCCGCGGCGACCAGACCGGCGATGTGGGCCATATCGACCATCAGCCAGGCACCGACCTCATCGGCGATCTCGCGAAAGCGCTGCCAGTCGATCACGCGTGAATAGGCGGAAAAGCCGGCGATGATCATCTTCGGCTGATGCTCACGCGCCAGAGCGGCCACGTCGTCGTAATCGATCTGGCCGGTCTCGGGGTTCAGACCATACTGCACGGCGTTGTAGTACTTGCCGGAGAAGTTCGGGGCGGCACCGTGGGTCAGGTGGCCGCCGTGGGCCAGGCTCATGCCCAGAATGGTATCGCCGGGCTTGACCAGCGCCATGAACACGGCCGCGTTGGCCTGGGCGCCGGAGTGCGGCTGAACGTTGGCATAGTGGCAGCCGAACAGCTCACAGGCGCGCTGGATCGCCATGGCCTCGACCTTGTCGACGAACTCGCAGCCACCGTAGTAGCGCCGGCCCGGATAGCCTTCGGCGTACTTGTTGGTGAGCTGGGTTCCCTGCGCCTGCATGACGTAGCGGCTGGTGTAGTTTTCGGAAGCGATCAGTTCGATATGCGCTTCCTGTCGCTCCATCTCTTCGGCCACTGCAGACGCAATCTGGGGATCAAAGCGGTTCAGATAATCCATACTCATTATTGGCTCCTTGTTGATCGATTAGCCAGCAGCTATCTCAATGAATAACTTCTCATGCTTATGATCAACAGTTGTAAAAATGGATGCTGCGTTTATGGGAGGGTGCTTGTGGCATCCATTGTTACGCCTTTGTTCTGGAAAGAAATTGAATAAATGCGACAAAATATTTGCCCAGCACTAATAAAAGACTAAACATCTGTTTTATAGATGTTTCCAAGGCATTTAAAACACAAATGAACGCATTTCTAACGGCTGGATTTACCGATATGCAGGAAAAAAGGATCTATCAGCTCTTCTTCAAGTATCACGTCATTCTTGCGAATATCTGACGGGCTATGACCAAAAGCTTTTTTGAAATGTCGAGAAAAATGAGCTGTATCAGCAAAGCCACAGTGCTCGCCGACCTCAGTGATGCTTCTAGCGGTAAATTTGAGCAGCCAGAGCCCATAACGTAGACGTAGATCACGTGAAAACTTCTGCGGACTCACGCTCAGCGACTCACGAAAATTACGCTCAAGCGCTCTGCGTGAACAGCCCGTACGCTCAGCCAACTCATCGATAGATATCAACTCACCAAGGTGCTGTTCAAGAATGGAGATCGCACGCCGCACGATGCGATTGTCGACCTTTTCCCAAACCATCGGATGCGGCTGAGGCGTATTGCCCCGTCGCGCCTCATTGATGAGCATGATGTAAAGACTTTTTCTAGCCCATATCCGACCGAGATGACGCTCGACCAGATAGGCTGCCAGATCAGCAGAGGCAATACCTCCGGCGCAAGTCAGGCGATCGCCGTCATCAATATAGAGCTGATCCGAGACGGGAACGGCATGAGGAAAACGTCGTACCAGATCATCATGGTGGTACCAGCTGACACAACAGCGACGGTGATGCATCAAACCGGTCTGGAGCAGAGCAAATACACCGGTGCAAAGACCTATCAACGGTACCTTGCTTTGCTCGGCCCACTTGAGATAAGCCAGAGTACGCTTGTCGACCATTTCCTGATTGTCAAGTACGCCGGCGATGACGACCAAATAGTCGAACTCCGATGGGTCGCGGTAGGCACTGCAAGGCGTAATGCCAGCGCCACAGCTCGACTGGGCGTCATGACCCTCGCTGGTCATGAACGTCCAGCGGCAACGCAACTGTCGGCTCATGTCGCCTTCATCCCCCGCCAAACGCAGACAGTCCACAAAGGCCGCAAAGGGCAGTAGCGTGAATCGCGGGAGTAGTACAAAACCAATGGACAGGCAGTGTTGTGATCCGGTTAAAAAGCTCAAGATCGGACTCCGCAGAAACGAATAAAAGAGAAAGCGCGGAACGTCGCATCGCAGCTCGATCGTACTGGCGGATCGCTGTCTGAATCAGCGAAATTCAGACACCGAGCAAGGAGGTCATTATGGGAATGATGAAGGTGGAAAGCAGCCCTCCCAGCCCCATGCCAAGACCCGCAAAGGCGCCAGCCACCGGCCCCAGCGTCGAAAAGCACTGAGCAGTGCCAAAACCCTGTACTGCCAGCCCCATGGCAAATCCTTGAATGCGATGATCCTTGATTCTCAAGAATTTCAGAATCCAAGGGCCGACCAGGCAGCCCAGTGCTCCGCTGATAAAGACCAGTCCCGCGGCTAGCGCTGGGATACCGCCCAGCGCGTCAGCAATGCCCATGGCAATCGGCGAGGTTACCGACTTCGGCGCCAGACTGAGCAGACTATCGCGGCGAGCACCCATAGCCATGCCGACCAGCAGCACGGTAGCCGCCGATACCACAATGCTGATCACACTGGTCACCGCAATCGGCCAGAGCAGCCTTCTGACATGCCCGAGATGATCATGCAGCGGCACCGCCAATGCCACGATGGCCGGCCCCAGCAGAAAATTGATAAAGCGCGCGCCTTCGAAGTACACCGAATATTCGATATGAAAAAACCGCAGCAGCACGATCATCAGCACGATGCTCGAGATAACCGGATGCAGTAGGGGCGTACCGCCCAGACGACGATTGAGCCAGACGGAAAACTGAAAGATCACCAGCGTGGCCAGAAGCGAGGGCAGCGGCGTGAAACTGCGCCATGTATCGTTCAGATCGAGCCCATGCATCAGGAGTGATCGTGCTCAGAGTGGGTGTCGAGCCGGCTCATCACTCCAGCCGACACCACCAGCATGACCACGGTCGAGATCAGCGAGGCCGCCATCAACGGCCAGAAATCAGCCCTGATCAGATTGAAGTACATCATCATCCCGACGCCGGCCGGCACATACAGCAGACTCAGATACTTCAAAAGGCCTTCACTGACCTGCCGAAGTCCGCTTGGCACCTCGCCTTTGATCATTAGAAATATCAGCAGCAATAGCATGCCCAGCACGGAGCCGGGCACCGGCAGCCCAGTAAGTGCCACCAGACCATCGCCGGCCCCTAGGCAGATGAAAAGTCCGATCAGTCCTCCAACCAAAGGCACCATTGCTCTCCTTTTGTCATTCAGTTAAGCAAGTCGAAGTTTTCTGCCAAGTTCGGCGCGGCGTCATCAAAGAGACGCTGACATAGCAGATCGACGAGACGAGACAACCGGTCAACGGCCCCATCAGCCAGCCTACGTTGGCAAACAGCATCATATATCCGCTGACGACAAAGCCGATCAACATCGCGATCAGCGCTCCCCAGGCCGAGCCCTGCCAGAAAGTGGAAATGAAGACCGGTCCGATCATGCTGGCCAGCAGCGTACCCGAGCCAAGAATGCCTAGCCAGGACAGCATGAAAGGCGGTGCATAAAGCATGATCAACAGTGCTATCACACCCAGCACCACCACGGCGGTACGATTGATGAACAAGGCGCCTTTTGAATCGACGCGCGCCTCACTGGAAAGTGCCATGCGTAGATCATGCGAGGTCGCCGAGGCCACGGTATGCAGCAGCGAATTGGCAGTGGATTTCATCGCAAAGATGATGAACAGCGTGATGATGCCCTGCAGTGCCGGATGCATGTAGTGCTCGAGATAGACCGGCATAGCGTTGTCGGGATCAGCCAGATCGGGCATCTGCATACGCACATAAAGACCGACAATGGGAATCAGGCTCAGCAGCGCCCCCAGAATGGCCACGTAAACGCCCACCTTGTGCAGCTTGACATCGGGACGCATGGCCATGAAGCGTATTGCCATATAAGGAAGTACTGCCGCGAACAAAAACGCATAGGGCAGAACAAGAAACGCTGACCACGGTGAATCGCCGTAGGGCGCCCCCTGCGTTGGATTGAGCAGCTCGGGATCGATGGCATTGAGCGAACTCTCCCACTCACCGAGATCGACGCTGGTCAGCATCTGGATAAGAATGATGACCGCCGCTAGCGCCATACCGCAGACCATAACCGTATCGGTCCAGGCTACGGCTGCCAGCCCGCCGAGCATGGTATAGATGATGATGACTCCGACCATCAGCAGCGCGCTCGGACCAAGATCGATGCCCAGCCAGCTGGCTCCGAGCAGTCCGACGGCCTTGATCTGGCTGACTAGAAAGACTAGCAGCAGCACAATGGTCAGCAGCGCCGCCACACCCTGCACTAGCCGGCCCATGCCGCCGCCGCCGTGAATCTGAGCGATGTATTCTGGGATCGTGTTGCTGCCCATGTCAGCCGCTCGAGACTGAAGAAAACGTGCAAAGTAGAGCACTGCAATCATCATCGCCGGTGCAAAGAAGAAGTTCCCCAGCACCTCGACCGCACCAAATTGGTACACGACACCTGGCGAACCCATGAAGCCCCAGCCGCTGAATCCCGTGGCCACGATGGTACCGGCGCCCACGAAAGCCCCCAGCGAGCGCCCGGCGACCAGAAACCCTCCTTCACTTTTTGCCATCAGTTTTGACGATAAATAGCCTAAATAGATTAGAAAGCCAAAGGTCAAAAACAATAGCCCCCAGTTAAACAGCTTATAAGCGTCCATAATGGCTTAGCCCTCTGAATATTTTTTTTTATGCTTTATTTCACGACGCAGATAAGTAGCGCCGGAGTGAATCAGCATATAGAGCATCAGAATCAGAAAAGTAGTCAGTACCCAAGAATTCATGAAACATCTCCTTGTTATTGGATCGAATACTACTGGGGCTTCTTGGCACCTGATTCAGACAATATTTTGTGAAGACAAAGAGGACCAATTTATAAAACAAATCCTTCCATCAATGATGCGCACGCGAAGGGTAGAATATCGATAATTCGAACAAACTCTTCGGTATTGGCGCTTCTAGCAGACAATAATTTCTTTATTCAAAATCGAAAATAATCTCGTTAAGAACATTGAAAGCGCAAATGGATCAGGAAAAACCAAGTTAATTGCTTAATAATTCCTTACTATCTCTCCTTTTTAAAAGCTATAAATATAATTTCTATATCCTACCCAAGTTGACTGCGGCAATCAGCAACACCTTCAGCAGGATGAGAATAACTACGTTTATCTCTTCGAAAGACTTGAGTAAGCCTTAAATCATATCTACAAGATCATCGATATCAGCTCTGAGATTGCTGATAGCCGGGGAAGCGGGTTTAACATTACGATAATGGCGCATTCAACCGTACAGACCACATGCAAAGCAGTGCCAGAACGCCTACTCTGCCACTGCTCGGTCGTATCTCCTTCAAGCTGCACCATGTAAAGAGATAAGCGCATGATAAATCTGCAGCATACCCGACTCATAAATATTGGCTAAAGCCTTTTATCCCGGCCGCTGAGCGCCCATGTGCTCAGCCCAGATGCTCGATAATTCCGGCGATACATTCCTTCAAAATGAGGCTGCCCTTTTCCGAGGTAGCCGGCACTGGCGAGGACAGCGTACCGGACTGCGGTACCCACGAAGCGTCGGAAGGGAATACATCGTAGGGCGGGAACTGTGCCGGCTCGATGTGTACCGCCTTTGACATGTCGACCAGCTGGGGATAAATGTTCAGCATGATCGACGTTTCCAGTACGCCGCCGTGTTCGACGGCCCAACCGGTAAAGCCCTCGGGAAACACCTTTGTAATGGTCGCCTCGCTGATAAAATCCCAGTAGGAGAGCAGATAGACCCTGACCTCTATATTGCGCAACCTGCACTGTTTAACCAGCTTGTCGGCTGCCTCGCACAGAAACATCGAATTTTCGAAATGGCCGTTGATCAGGATGAATTCACGGTTGCCGTGTTCCACATAGGCTATCAGCACATCGTAGACATAATGCTCAAGCGCATCTCCTGAAACGCAGGTCGTGCCGGGGAAGAAATTGCCCGCCCCCGATTTGACCTGTGACTTGTAGCCATAGCTGATGGAAGGTGCCACTAGCATGTGATCACACTGATGTGCGACCTGTTCAGCAATATGATCGGGAATAAGCACATCCGGGTTGAGCGACATATGGGGGCCGTGCTGCTCGATAGCTCCGATTGGCAGTACTATTTTACAGCCCCCGTTCTGCGTAGCCTCCCGATAAGAGACCCAGTCCATGTTTTCGATCCTGACGTTTTTCATAACGTTATCCTTTATTTTTTCTTGACCGCGCACCTGGCATCGTGGACCGACTTCCGATCTCGAATCACCAGACGAAAGCCGGTAGCATGTCACTGTCGGGCACAGATGCTGCAAATATGGCTCGACGCATCAACAATACTGAAGCAGCAGTGCAGGGCCATGCCTCCAGCACAGCGCTCATCGCAACGTCAGCCCATTCGGCGGCGAGGATTCGGACTTTGTTTGCAACTATCGTTGCCATCCAAGCTCATCACCACGTTGGGATCAGGATCGTTGATGATCTTCTCCAATTGTCGGATTGATCGATCCCGCTTCACGAGGCGTCGAATCATGTTGGCAATCATGAGCATAATGACAATGGAGAAAGGGAAGGCGCCGATAATCGTACCAGTCTGTACCGTATCAACGACGGCGGTCCCCCCCACGGTCAGCAATACCGTGGCTACTGCGGCAATACTGGCTACCAGAACGACCCGAAACATCGCCCCGGCTCGTTTCGGCGCAGAGACAAAATCCGCCAGTGCATAGGTGCCCGCATCCAGCGAGGTAACGTAGTAGGTAGCCACCAGTACTGTCGCCACAATCAGCAGTAGCGTGCCGATAAATGGTATCGACTCCAGCATCACGAATAGTCCGCTAGCCACGTTGTCACTGACGGCCGCCGAAATACTCCGCGCTGACTGATCGTCATACAGAATAGCTGTCGAGCCGAGAATACCGATCCATATCATCACTATCAGGGAAGGAATCACAGTCACGCCGATCACAAACTCACGGATAGTTCGACCGCGCGAGATACGTGCAATGAAGCCAGCCACGAAAGGTGAAAAAGCGATCACCCAGCACCAGATGAACACTGTCCACCAGCCGTTCCAGCTATCCTGCCAAGAGGTTAGCGGCTGGGGCGTGCTGGAGGCCTCCGTCCAGAAACTCATGCCCACGAAGTTCGTAAAGAAGGTTCCGAAGGTCTGAGTGACGTTGGAAATTAGAAACAGCGTAGGCCCGAAGATAAAAACGGCTACCACCAGCACGACGCTGAGAATCGTATTGATCTCGCTGATAATTCTCATGCCCTTGCTAATGCCGAAAAACGCTGAGACCGCCGTAATACTGCCCAGTCCGACGATAACGATTAGCCAGGTCAGCGGCGTGGATGGCAGACCGGTGAAAGACGTGAGACCGGAGCTGAATTGCATAGCCGCAAAGCCGAACGAGGTGGAAAGGCCCAGAATCGTAGCCATGATGGCCAGCAGCTCAACAACGACACCGGCTCCCCCCTGCATCCATTGAGGCAGAATATCGACCGTGGCTTCACGAAACGTCAGTGTTTTGCCTAGGTTGTGGTGAGAATAGGCCAGGCATACGGCTACTACGCAATACATAGCCCAAGCTGTGAATCCCCAGTGGAAATAAGCCCAGACAATGCCACCGTCGGAGATGCTCCCGCCTGCGGTATTTACTACCGGACTGTCGTCTCGCAGCATGATCGGCTCGGCGACCGACCAGAAGATCAACCCGATGCCCTGCCCGCAGGCAAACAACATCGAATACCAGGCAAAGTTGCTATGCTCCGGTTTTGCGTCAGGGCCCCCCAAGCGCACTCGCCCGCCAACCTTGCTGAAGACAAGCCAGACACATACTCCCACCGCAAACAGTGAGTACAGGATAAACATCCATGTAAATCGACCGGTGACAAAGGTACGCATCTCGGAAATCACCGAAGCTACGCTCTCGGGATTAGCAATGACTAGTACGATTAGTGTCAGAATGGCCAGTGGCGGTACGAACTGTATGATTAAACGCCCGATGGGCGGCAGATCCTGTCCGATAATTCGCGGAACCTCGATAAACTCCGAAGTACTCGTATCCTCGGGCTTTGGCTTATTTATCTTGTTGTTAGACATTGCTTTCTCTCCACCGTAATGTCCGCATGGATCGCAATAACGCTGCGGCTACCCTGTCATGCATTGCAAATGATCGCCTGTTTTCCCCAGTCCAGCTCGACTTGTCATTCCGAACAGAACAACCAGCCGATACTTCATTTTTCAAGAAGCTACAAGTGCAATATCATGAAAACTCGTTGCTCCCATCGCTGATGGAGAGGACAAAAAGAGGAGCCGGGCTCCCCTTGTCTTGTCTCTACACTCTGACTTACTTGATGATGTTGTGCTCAGGGCCATAGGGGAAGCCGGTGATGTTGTCGGCCCCGCTTTCATTGAGCACCAAGATGTCATGCTCACGATAGCCACCAGCTCCCGGCTGGCCTTCCGGAATCATGATCATTGGCTCCATGGATACCACCATGTTGGGCTCCAGCACTGTTTCGATATCTTCGCGGAGCTCTAGTCCAGCTTCACGGCCATAGTAGTGGCTCAGCGTGCCGAAGGAATGGCCATAGCCGAAGGTGCGATACTTCAGCAGGTCATGTTTAGCGAAAATCTCGTTGAGCTCATGGGCGATATCGCAGCAGCGCACGCCTGGCTTGATAAGCTCCTGACCTCGCTCATGCACCTCGCAGTTGATCTTCCACAGACGAAGATGTTCATCCGAGGCGTGCTCACAGAACATCGTGCGCTCAAGCGCCGTGTAGTAGCCGGCAATCATGGGAAAGGTGTTCAAACTTAGAATATCGCCAGGCTGCACCTTGCGACTGGTTACTGGATTGTGGGCACCGTCGGTATTAATACCGGACTGGAACCACACCCAAGTATCCATCAGCTCGCCGTGTGGATAGAGCCTAGCGATTTCACGCACCATGGCGCGTTGACCAGCCAACGACACTTCATATTCGGGCACGCCTGCCTTGATGGCATCGCGCACGGCTTCTCCGCCCACGTCAGCCACGCGCGCACCGTTGCGGATCAGATCAATTTCTTCGTCTGACTTGATCATCCGCATCTTCATGGTAGGCACGCCGATGTCGGTAAACTCGACGTTATCCAGAGAATCCTTTAACTTTTTCTGATTTAGAAGCGTAAGATGATCGTACTCGACCCCGATTCGCTTTTTGCCTTCGCAAAGATTCCTGACAGCCTTGAAAAAATTGTCTTTCTGCCAGTCAGTATAAACAATATTGTCGCCCAGTCGGTTGCGACGATAGGGCTGGCCGCCGTCGATGTTAGCGGTGATCGTAGTGAAATTATCTTGGGTCACGACCAAGCCATAGTCACGACCAAAGCGGCAATAAACAAAATCGCTAAAATAATTGATATTATGGTAAGAGGTAAAAACGACTGCATCGATCGAGTTAGATGCCATGTAATCTCTAAGAACTTTTAGCCTATTTTCCATTTCAGAGTCGGAGAAAGTAGGCTGAACTTTATTACCATTAGGTATTTCAATCAGGGATGATAGTTCCAATGACATAACACGCTCTCCAAAATTTTTTAGCCTGTCGCTATCTTTCTTGACAAGTTCACTAACTCAAGAACCTGTCTACATCAAAAGATTTCACGACCCCGCCAACAAGAACAGTCAGCAATACAAATGCAGGCATTTGTCGAAAAAATAATGAAACATATCAATCGTTTATGCGCCAAAACTGGTAGCCAACCACTCATTGGTCGAAAATCCAATCTGCAAAAACTGTCAATCCGCCACAGTTGAGCGGCGCACTCGAAAAACACTGTGCCAAGAAAAACTTTTTCATCCTCGACAAATTGTTAGTATCGGCGTGCCTTATCGGTAAGTTACAGTAATGAATTAAATATCCGACATGTCAGGGCTGTTCAATGAAAAACATACCCACAGACTTGCTTCGTACTTTTACAACGATTAAGGACTTGAACGGTTTTACATCAGCGGGGGACGCATTAGGACGATCCCAACCGGCCATTAGCTTACAAATCAAAAAACTTGAAATACTGCTTAATACGCAGATATTTGTAAGAGGTTCTCATCTAGAGCTAACAGCGGATGGTGAGGAGCTATACAAACTTGCAGCCCAGATTCTTCAACTGAATGATTCATTAATTGAAAAATTTCATAGCGATACTGTCTATGGAAAGATTAAACTAGGGATTCCCAACGATTATGAGCTTGCTTTTTTACCCGAAATAATCAAAGGACTTACAAATAGATATCCTAATATTCTAATCGAAGTTGACTGTGATATAAGCAAAAACATATATCAAAAGTTCCAAAAGCATCAATTTGATATTTGCTTGGCAATGCAGCCCCTAGAAGAGTTTTCAGGTTTTTCACCTGAAAACTATTTAATCGAAGAGCTAAAGTGGGGATATACGCAAAATCTATCATTACAAGGAAAAGAACTGCCGCTGGTAACCTATCCTAACGGATGTTTATATCGAAAAATCACTGAAAAAGCACTGACTGATGCTAATATCCCTTTTCGAATCGTTTACACCAGTCCTAGCCTGCTGGGCATAGTTTCAGCAGTTGAGAAAGGACTGGGTATAACTGCAATGGCCCGGTCTGTTATTCCTAGGCAACTCACAAGCAATACCTTTTTATCAGAAGACCTTCCAAATATGGATAAGGTAGGAGTTGGTTTTTATTATAGAGAATCAGAGCTCACATCTGCAGGTAAACTTACACTGG
Organism: Kushneria marisflavi; assembly: GCF_002157205.1. NCBI lineage: Bacteria > Pseudomonadati > Pseudomonadota > Gammaproteobacteria > Oceanospirillales > Halomonadaceae > Kushneria > Kushneria marisflavi. The sequence goes on from NZ_CP021358.1 coordinate 1,965,470, forward strand.
ATTATCTGAGAGCAGGTTTGCGAAGCTTAAGAGTAGATGACTTACCGATAGAGCTCTCCAAATATTGTTCATAACAATGTCAGTAAATAGCACACCTTTTGGTTGCTTTTTATGAAATTAACACTCGACTCGAGGCTCATGCTTCTCATTGAAAACTCTATTTAAAGACAACTGAAAAACGCAATATTTTTCCTTGAGCATTGACAGCTCTTTTATAAAATAATCTATAGACAGCTCATTCATTTCAAACTTTAAACCAATCACGCTCAATCCCAGAAAAGAAAATTCGTAGACCTCCAGAACATGAAAAGATGCTTCTGCATCTTTTCTTAACTCTTGCAAGTTACTATTTCCTTGAGATGACTGAAAAACAGCCTGTATAATAGCCATTAAAACGTCCTTAGAATCTGTAATATTATTGTGCTGCAAAGTTTTTCATCACTGAAATTTGTATTTTAAATGAGCTTATAAGGAAGAGCATCGCGGCCCAAATAATCTATCTAACTTACCAGCCTCAAATATTTCATTTGGGCAAGAGTACACTAATAACGATTCTTGTCGCGGCACTGAATTGACGATAAATATTTAACTTCATGACAGTTCATAAATAGCATAAAAATATTGATTAGATCACCTCTACGCTGGCAAACCATGGTCCGCCAGCGTAGAGATAATTGACAAATGCTTAATCTCATTTTCTGGATGCTGTGTTGAGGAGCGAGATAGCGCAATCTACGGGGCGCTACAAGTCATGAAAGACCGTTTACCAGTGCTTGAACAGTGGTGTGACGACGGTACTTTCGATCAAATTCTAATGCGCCTGCTCCTTTGCTTGCTTGAGAATGGGGAGGTATGGACGTAGGCAGCCCATCGGCGTAACGCCGCCTGAACCACTGCGTTGTGTTCCTATAACCCAATGCGTTAAGTCCAACAAAGGAAGGCAACATGGGCTCTCTTCAAGTGGCTTCCTCAGTAAGGACTTGATCATCAATATCCATTGCCCACTTTGACATCCTATAACGTCATTGTGTCACTGCGCGCCAAGCAAAATTCAGTAAACCGTTTGATCAACGGGCTGCGGTACTTGTCGCGATGCAGCACCAGACTGAACTCGCGCGTCATGTCCAAGTCCAGTGCCACCCTGATCAGCCTGCCGTCATACAGCGCATGACGAGCTTCAAGTGTCGACACGCAGGTGAGGCCCAGACCTACCGCCGCAGCATTAATGATGGCCTCCGCCGAGTTGATCTCCATACCCAGCTGCCACTGCGGCAGTCTGGGGGCAATAAAGCGCATGAACTGCTCGCGTGTTCCTGACCCAGGCTCGCGCAACAGCCAGTCGTAGCCGACCAGATCGGTAATTTCGATATTGTCCCGACGAGCCAACGGATGCTCAGGAGAGCACACAATCAGCATGTGATCCTGACACCACGGCACCACGTCAAAGCACTCATCGACGACACGCCCCTCGATCAGGCCGATATCCAGCTCGAACAATTCCAATGCGCGACAGATAGCAGCGCTGTTGGCAATGTTCACACGCTGATCGCGATGTCCAGTGTCGATACGAAAATCGCTTAATAGTGCCGGTAGCAGCTGATGGCCGATCGTGTAGCTGGCGCCGACATGCAGCTGCCCACCCAGAGCTTCATTATCAAAAAGCTGATCGATCGCATCGCTGCGAGCCAGTAGCTCGTCGGCCATGGGCAACAGACGACGCCCTTGATCGTTGAGATAAAGACGATTGCGATGACGATCGAACAATGTCCGATCGCACTGCTTTTCCAGCTCCGAAAGCGCCACGCTGACGGCCGGTTTGGTCAGAAAAAGGGATGCTGCAGCGGCTGTCAGGGTTCGCTCACGGGCCACGGTGGTAAAAACCTGTAGCTGGCGCAGGGTCACGGCCATGATCACCCTCAAGAATGTTAAATTTTAATAAACACTGGATGATAAAAGTTAAAATATAACGATAGCGTTTTTTGGCATAAATTGTCTTCATTGTTTTTGAGGAGAGTCTCCATGCCTGCCCTGTCTCAACAATTGAAGAATGCCCCGACGCCCATGGCCGGTCTGGCACTGGGGATCGCAAGCCTTGGCTGGAGCTGGGAAAGCTTTGCGCTTCTTGGAGGATTGGCCCAGCTGACCGGTGCCATCATTGCGGCTTTTTTGCTTCTGATTCTTGGTAGCCGGTTTTTATTCAGCCCAAAATCGCTGCTGGCGGATCTGGCACACCCTGTCGTCGGCAGTGTTGTGCCCACCTTTGCCATGGCACTGATGGTGATATCGAAAAGCGTGGGCGAATGGTTAATGCCAGCCGCTGGCGTCATGCTCTGGCTGATGGCCGTAGCGCTTCACCTTGGCTTTCTTGTGGCCTTCATTGTGCATCGCATCAAGGCGTTTGAACTGCACCATATGGTGCCTGCCTGGTTCGTGCCGCCGGTCGGCATTATCGTGGCCGATGTGGCGTTTCCCGGCGTTTCGGCATTACAGCCCCTGGCAGTGGGGCTGCTGTATCTGGGTATGATGCTGTATGCGGTTTTACTGCCGGTGATGATTTATCGGCTGGTTTTTGCCAGTGAAATTCCCGATCCAGCCAAACCGACCATCGCCATCATGGCGGCCCCTGCCAGCCTGTCGCTTGCAGGTTATCTCACTGTGACGTCAGATCCTTCACGCTTATTGATCGCCCTATTGGGCGGCATTGCAGTCCTGATGACACTGGTCATCTATCTGGCTTTCATCAAGTTACTGCGCCTTCCCTATAGCCCAGGCTACGCCGCTTTCACCTTTCCCATGGTCATTGGCGCCACTGCCATGGCAAAAACCGCCGATTGGATGACACGGCACGGATTCAGCACCCATGACATCGCCATCATCCATGGTCTGGCCATACTGGAAATCGTGGTGGCCACCATCATCGTGGGCTATGTCAGCCTGCGCTATCTCCGTGCCTATATGGATATTCAGCGTGAAAGCAATGGTTTGCATGCCGCTTGACGAGCAGCCCGGGCGCTGGGAAGCACGTCCAGGCAATGACACAGGGTCAAATACAGGGCACGCCATGGCTGAATTTTTCAGCCGACCTCAACCGCTGCGGTTTTGCGGCGCTCCTCGCTCACGCCTGCTTTCAGTAGTTCGGACCATAGAAATGGCTGTTTGCCACCGGATATCAATCATTATCGATGATATTGCCCGGCAGCTTCAGGCTGAAAAAGCAGGGCATCGACGCGCAAACAAACCTGTTCTCCATTAGGGAGAGTCCAGTCGATGGTACTCCCTACCTTCAACCCCAGCAGTGCCGCCCCGATGGGCGCCATGACGGATAACCCATTTTCATTACTTGAAAGCGCATGAGGATAAACCAGGGTGCGCGTCATCTGCTTATCACGATTTATGTCGGTAAACATGACACTACTGTTCATGCTGACAACGTCATCCGGAATATTTTCAGGCTCGACCTGCTCACAGCGCTCAAGCTCTATCTCCAGCGCCTCGGCAACAGGTATATCCTGTTTATCGGCATCGTCGATCAGGCGCTGCAAGCGCTCAGCATCCAGTCGGTTAATGATAATGGGAGGGCGCGCCACGGGGTTATCTCCAAACAGAACAGAAAATATCAGCATCGCTGTGTTTCGAGCTGGCTTTCGTGAAAAGCCATACTCTGCCAGAAGAGGCAGTGTACTCCTTTTTCCAGCGGCAATGGCCTGAAGTATTTACTGCCTGTATTCCCGAAAAAATCTGTTTTTTATCACCTGTCCAAACGAGTCAAATACCCTCGCATTTGGCTGGTGCTATAAGTTATTCGATAAAGTCGTACGGTCAGCTGCTTTTCTGACAGCGCTTGTATTTTCACTTTTTAGTATTTTTTGAAGTGGTAGCAGCGTAAGCGATGATTTCAATGAGCATCTCGGGGCGAGCAAAACCACAAACAATCATTGCTGCCCGATTCGGATAGGGAGGGTCAACGTAATCGGCATAGACACGATTGACGGTTGCCAAATGATCTCGATCAGTCACGTAGATCAATACCTGCGTCAACTCTGCTGCTTCGTCGGCACAGGATAAAGTATGTTTTAGATTTTCCAGCGTCTGCCGAGCTTGCGCCTCGATACCTCCTTCAACAACATTGCCGTCCCGGTCGATGGGTATCTGAGTCGTGAAAAGGATGCCGTTACCAATCACCGCCCACTCCAGCGGGGCGCGGGCGGCAAACAGTTCGGTTTTAACACTTTCGATCATGAGGTTTTTCCTTGTTACGCTGGATTCAATCGTTGTCGCTGGTGTTGGCACCGGCACTGCTTCTGGAAGTATCGCTGGTCTCAACCAGCAGACGATCAGCCAGATGCTTGAGCCGCGACCACAGCGCTTCGTCGACCTCGATACCATCGAGCAGCACGCGGCGTCGGCATGCAAGCAGTTCGGACTCGTCGTGGCGTGCAATCAGCTCGACATCATAATCAGAGTTCAGCGACGGCAGCAGGTCCACGTGGTTGGCCATGACCAGAGTTACCCCATCGTTGGGTTCATTCTCCTCGGGCACATCCTTGACGGCGTAGGCGCGAATTTCAGGAATGGCACTGTTGGCACGAAAACCTACAACCTGCTCCAATAAAGGTTCATGCGCATTACGCCAGAAAGCAGTGATGTTCATGCCGCGCGTTGCCAGCCGTGCCAGATAGCCCATGATAAGCTGGCGATTATGGCAGTGGCGGATCTTGATGACCGACAGGCCCCGCGCACGCGCCTTGGCAAAACCCAGCTCCAGCGCCAGACTGGAGCTTCGCAGAACGCTCTGGGCGTGCCCGTCGAGCACGGCGAGATCGGCATCTTCATACAGGATGCTCGGGGACTGCTCCGGATCCTCTGTCAGCAGAAAATCCAACCCTCGCTTTAATGCATCGAGCCCCTTGAGTTCATAGCACTGCATCCATGCAATCATGTCAGCGGCATCAGCGGCATCACCCTCTTCAAAGCCCATGCCGATAAAGGCCTTGCGACAATGCCCCTGCAGTTCGTTGTAGGAGACTTTCACGGTTCACTCCCGTCCGGTGGCTGCTCGAGCACTGGCTCAAGCGGAAAACTCCAGTCATCAAACGCCGCCAGATCGTCGGGCTCGGCGTTGAGCTCGGCTGCCAGTGGCGCGCCCTGAAACAGCGTGACACGCACCCAGCGATCAGAGCGGGGATCGAAGCGACTGGCGCCGAAGAACGACAGCTTGGTACGCAGCAGATGCATTGGTTTCATGTCGCGATGCCAAAGGTTGGCGCGAATCTCGCCATAGGTTGTCTCACTGAGACTTTGAATACGGCGTACCATCGCCTTGTAGCGCGGATAAGCAATCAGAAAATTGATCACCAGCGCCCGCGGCGTAGTATCCAGATAGTCACACACTGCCTGATGCACCTTTTGAACATGCGGTGCAATGGCCAGCGGTAACTCTCGATCAGCTCCCGGCTCGTGATAGCGAATGCCGAGCCGAGGCTCTTCCTTTTCTACCGAGCGATACCAGAACCAATAGCACGCCTCGGGTGCGTCGTAGTCCTGATCGAGCGCCCAGTCGTAGTGGGTCTCAATGAGCTGCCTTAGCTGCAACAGCGGCATGTCCGGCGTAAGCTCCAGCGCCTCATGGGTGCCCATGGCATCCTCAAGCGGATCGATCAACTCTGGATACAGCTCAATCAGCACCGTCACGATCAGCTCCTGAGCTTCAAGCGATAGAGTGCGCTTGCTCCAGTTCACCAGCTGTTGCCACAGATCGCTTTCCAGCGGCACTTCCTCCAGCCAATTAATGACCGCCGGAAGTGCGGCCACAATTTCACCATTACGCTGCATCTGTTCAACATCGTCAGCCAGCGTTTGAGCGAGATGGGTCATGGCGCGTCGACAGAGACTGATTAGACGATGGCGTAATGCTTCTGTCGGGTTCTGAGCCAACACCATCGCCAGAGCACGCTCGCGACAGCTTACCCACTGCTGAATCAGTTGCGGGTGATTGATCAGAAACGGCGCCATGCCAAGGCCGGTAGAGTTGCCAATACCAATATAACGACGCAGCTCTGGCGTCAGCGTTACCGCCGTTTGCGGTGCGCGCACGCGCGCCAGATGTTCCAGTTGTTCAACGGAGAAGTGGCGCAGTAGATAGACGGCGAACATCTGTGCCGAGAATGGGCGACGAAAGTCTGGATTACTCTGAAGTAGCTCATAGTCGGCAATGCCGAACTTGCCATTGCCGTAGACCGCCGTAGTGCGATAGAGATAGCCCACTTTTGTGAGCCATTCCGGGCGCGGTTGCTTGCCCGAGGCCAGCGCCTCTACGAAGCTTTTAAAGTTTCGCATGCTTTTATTGGCACGCGATAACACCAGCAGCCGAGGATTTTGTCTTCCCGCTTCCTGCAGTGGCACATTGGCCGCCATCTGGTCGAGCAATAACTCGTCAACGTCACCCTCGATGACGCCGAAGGTAACATCCCAGGCTTCGGCGATAACGCGATCAGAGCGCGCCTCATCCGCAATGGCACGCGAGAAGATCAGTCCATGATAGCGCCCGTATGGCGTCTGTAGCCGATAGATGACCGTACCGTGACCCTCATCATCCAGCTCGAAGCGCTGACAACTGATCTTCCATCGCTGCTGTGCCATCTGACGCATCAGGGAGCGTACGAAGCTGAGCCGGCCAGCGTGCAGACTACCTAAACGCTCCAGTTCCATGACCTCACAAGCCGGTCTGAGCGAGAGCCGTTCAACGGGAATGGATGCAGACTCAATCATGCTCGGCCTCCGATAGCGATGGAATGATGCCTTGCTCGCGCGCCATGGCACAGGCCGCCTGAGGCCCTGTCCAGAGCGATGGCAAAAGCACCAGTGAAATAGGGATGGCGGTAAGCACAATGAACTGCTGCAGCACTGCGATCTGTCCGCTGCCCATATAGAGAAGAATGCCTGCCATCACCGCCATGGCGATGCCCCAGAAGGCTCGCACCAGCGCATGTGGATCGTCATGGCCAGTACTGACCACGGCGATGGCGTAGCTCATCGAATCGCCTGTAGTCGCCACGAAGATGGTCGTCAGCAACAGTACCGCCAGCGCCATCAGGTCACCGCCGGGCAGCGCACGGGCAATTGACAGGGTGGCCACGTCGAACTGAAAGTTCTTCAGCGCCTCGGTCAGATCAATGACGCCATGCATTTGATAGAAAATGCCTGAGCCACCCAGTAGCGTGAACCAGATCGTAGTGGCTATCGGCGCCATGACCGCAATACTCAGAATGGTCTGACGAATGGTGCGACCGTTGGAGATACGGGCCACGAAAATGGCCATCAATGGTCCATAGCCGATGAACCAGGCAAAGAAGAAGACCGTCCACCACTTCAACCACGACTCAGGCGCGGTTATCGTCGTCACGGTCGCCATTTCAAAAAACGAACTTAGATACTGTCCGAAGCTCTGAAACCAGCTATTGGTCAAAAAAAGTGTTGGTCCAAAAATGAAAATGACACCTGCGACCGTCAGTGCCAGAAAGACATTGAAACTACTGAGCCACTGAATGCCCCGATCAATGCCGGTCATTGCGGAAGTGACATAAATGGCGCCCAGCGCGATCAGAATGATTAACTGGGTACTAAACCCCGGCGAGACACCGATTAGCTCATGCAGCCCAAAGCTGACCTGAGTGGCCAAAAATCCAATCGGCCCAACTGTACCGGCAACTACCGCAATGACGCACAGCGAGTCGATCACTCCGCCCAGCCAGCGCTTCATTACGATCTCACCAAGGACCGGATAAAGTAGCGTTCGGGGCTGCAGCGGTAGGCCCTTGACGTAGTGGGCGTGCGCCAGCACCAGCGACGTCAGCGCCCCCAGTATGGTCCAGGCCAGAAAGCCCCAGTGCATAAAGGACTGTGCCAGTGCCTCGGGAATGGCCGCAGCACTGCCGTTCGGCGTGGCAGAAAAATTGGGCGGCGTCATGAGATAATGATGCACTGGCTCTCCTGCAGCGAAGAACACGCCACCGCCGGCCAATAGCGTACACATGATGATGGAAAGCCATTTGAAGGTACTCATTTCCGGCGTGCGGCGATTGCCGATACGCGCACGCCCGGCCGGCGCCACAGCGACACCGATGCTGACAAAAAATGTCAGCAGCAGCAGCAGCTGAAAAAAGGCGCCCAGGGTGCGCGCGGTCCAGCCAAACCCGGCCGCAATCGCGTCAGACATGCCATCAAGATCGACAAGCGACAGGGCCACAAATACGACGATAAAACCAACCGTCAGTCCCAGCACTACCGGGTCACCCAATCGGTAAAGGCCTCCGGCATTCTTTCGGCTATTAATTTCATTGTTGTTGGACATGGGACTGCTTCTCCAGAGTAATCAATCGAGTATACGGTCTGGTCAAGCTGCCTTATGCGCTCGGCGTTGCCGCACGCTCAAGCAGCCCGAGCCAGTTGCGGCCCATGATACGTGTCACCGATTCATCATCGAAGCCGCGCTGACGCAGCCCCTGGATCAGATTGGGGAAGTCACGGTTGTCGCGCAGCCACGTTAGGGGCGCTGGCCATCCCGCGTTGTTCTGATTGCCTTCTCCGTAATCCATGGCCTTCGACCAGCGCCCGTTGCGCATCCACTCCAGTACTGAAACCGGCTGCTCCTGACAAAGATCGGTACCGATACCAATATGCTCAATGCCCATCAGATCGGCGGTCCGTGCAATCATGTCGCAGTACTCATCCAGCGTGCAGTCCGAACCATGGTTGAGATGAAAGGGATAGGTCGAAAAGCCCAGCAGTCCATCGCACTCGGCGATCGCCTTGAGCACTCGATCGGACTTGTTGCGTTTGGCTGAATAAAAGCTTGCCGGGTTAGCATGTGAAATGATCACCGGTCGCTGTGAAATCTCGATGGCCTCCAGCGTCGAGCGCTCGGCACTGTGCGACATGTCGATGACCATACCGACGCGATTCATTTCCTGGATCACCTGACGACCAAAGCGTGTGATGCCACTGTCTTCGCTTTCATAGCAGCCGCAGGCCAAAAGGCTCTGATTGTTGTAGGTGAGCTGCATGATCATCAGGCCCAGATCACGCATCACTGCCACCATATCGATATCATCCTCGATGGGTGAACAGTTCTGGGCACCCAGCAGAATGCCAATTCTGCCTTCCTGTTTTGCTCTGAGAATGTCTGCCGGTGCTTTCACCGGCGTAATCAGATCGGCGTTATCCTCAAATCGGCGATTCCATTCGCCAAATCGAGTCAACGTGTCGCGAGTAGTTTCGTGATAAGCCAGTGTGGCGTGAACCGCACTGACACCACCTTCATGCATCTGCTCGAAAATTTGACGCGACCAGTTCGAGTACTGAAGCCCGTCGATGATCAGCATGTTATCGGTCATGTTGCACCTCAGGGCTTGACATAGCAGGTTTTGACAACGGTGTAGAATTCGCGCGCATAGCGGCCTTGTTCTCGCGGGCCAAAGCTTGAATGCTTGCGGCCGCCGAAGGGCACATGATAATCGGTGCCGGCGGTAGCCAGGTTGACCATCACACAACCGGTCTCGGCCCGTTTTTTGAAGTCGCTGGCAATCTTCAAGGAATTGGTAATGATGCCGGCCGTCAGCCCAAAGTGAGTGTCGTTGAGCGTGGTAATGGCTTCTTCGTAATCGCGCACTCGAATAACGCAGGCGATCGGTCCGAACATCTCTTCCCGATTGATCGACATGTCGTTGCGAGTGTCGACAAACAGCGCCGGCGACATAAAATAGCCTTCGGACCTGTCCTGAATACGCTTGCCGCCAAAGATCAGACGCGCACCCTCCTGTTTTCCGCGCTCGATCCATTCAAGATTGGATTCGAGCTGGCGCTGATCCACCACCGGCCCAATCTGAACACCTTCGTCGAGCGCGCCGCCTACGACAGCGGACGCAAGCCTTTTCAGCAGTTTGTCCACGAAGGCGTCATGCACGGCATCCGTCACGATCAGTCGTGAGGAAGCTGTACACTTCTGACCGGTGCCTGAGTAGGCGCCGGCAAAGGCGGCTTCAACAGCCAGATCCAGATCGGCATCATCAGCCACGATGAGTGCATTTTTGGAACCCATCTCGAGCTGGCACTTGACCAGATTGCCTGCTGTGGCCGCGGCTACCCGACGGCCTACCTCCAGAGAACCGGTGAAGCTTACGGCGTTGATCTGCTCGCTTGAGATCAGTGCATCGCCGATGCTGCTACCCGAACCCATGATCAGGTTGAAGGTACCCGCCGGCAGCGGCTGACGACTGATGATCTCGGTCAGTGCCCAGGCGCTGGCCGGTACCAGGTTGGCCGGCTTGAAGATGACCGCGTTACCGAACGCCAGCGCCGGTGCAATCTTCCAAACCGCAGTGGCCATCGGGAAATTCCAGGGGCTGATTACGCCTACCACGCCGACAGGCTCGCGATAGGTTTCTACCTCGATACCGGGTCGAGTAGAGTCCACTCGCTCATCGATCTGACGCAACACCTCAGCGGCGTAGTAATGAAAGAACTGACCGGAGCGATAGATCTCACCAGCACCTTCCGCGAGAGGCTTTCCCTCTTCTCGAGACAACAGCCGACCCAGTTCATCCTTACGCGCGATCAACTCGTCGCCGATCGCCATCAAAATACGATAGCGCTCTTCCAGCCCGCTCTGACGCCACTCGGCCAGACCGTTGTGAGCAGCCTTGATGGCCTGATGGACCTGATCGACGCTGGCCTGAGCATATTCGCCAATGACATCGGCGGTATCGGAAGGATTGACATTGGTGACAGATTGACCTCCTTCAACCCAATCACCATTGATGTAAAGTTCACGTAGCTTGGTCATTGCGAATCTCCCTATTGGCTTGGCCAACAGTGTGATGGGGATTCTTTTTATAAGCATAATCAATAATAAAAATTATTTTATAAATATTATTTACCATTCAAAGCAGAGAACACGTTTATGAGCGCCGAGTTAAAAATTCAACAAATTCGTTATGTGCTCGCGATCATTGAAACCGGCGGTTTTCATGCGGCGGCTCGTCAACTCCATCGAACCCAGCCGGCACTATCAATGGCGATACGCGATCTGGAGCACCGCTTGGGGCAGGCACTTTTTGAAAAAAACAGTCATGCGACGCTAACGTCCTTTGGGCACTACTGTTTGCCACGCTTTCGAGAACTGCTGGTGCAGCACGACCGGCTGAGCCAGGATCTGGCCATGCAGGTCAGCCGCCAAGCCGGGCAGGTAGAAATTGCCACCGTGCCTTCGGTAGCCAGCCGACTGATGCCCAATATCCTGGCCGGTTTCACTACTGCGTGGCCGGGGCTGGGGGTCAGCCTCTACGATGGTAACGCTGATTTTGTGCGTGAAATGGTCCTGACAGGAGGTGCTGATCTAGCGCTGACCAGTCTCTGGCAGCACGATGAGCGCCTTGTCTTTGAACCGTTGATTCGGGATCGGGTGGGGGTGGTCTGTCGGCACGATCATGCGCTGGCCGCCCGTGATGATCTACATTGGCATGAACTGAAGGGGCAGACGCTGATACGCAATGGCACATCGCTACTTTTGAAGGATACCGAGGCGGCTTCTTTGTTGAAGGACAGCAGCTATTTCATTCCCAACATGATTTCACTAACTGCGATGCTGGAGTCCGGCATCGGTATTACCACTCTGCCTCAACTGGCCTTTTCGGAAAGTCACTCGGCCCTGCGCTTCATCCCGCTGCATTATCCTGTCGTGGAACGTGTGATTGGATTGCTAAAGCCGGCCAATCGCACCATGTCACCGGCTGCAGAAGCCATGGAAGCGTTTATACTCAATCATTTATCCAATGGCGTGCCAGTGAAAGACTAATTGAGTGCAAACGTTGATGTATGAGTCACAAAAGAGTCGACACACTGGTCGGCCTTTTGAATACAGACAATACTGACCCATTTTTCCGGACGCTTCGGGGTTATGCCGTTGGGCTCTGAGCTGGCAGGTTTCCTATCATGCGCTCAATTAAGTTAAGTGGAATGCTTTTGAGCCAATCTGATTTCGTTGGTATCCAGAGGATATCCATGACCAATTCTCTAATGAATAAACAAGTATTGAATCGCTTGTTCAATTTTCTATCATTGGCCGCCGTAATTCGCCCACGACAACCGTTTTTTGCGTCATGGGCGATCGCTCACTTTCAATCATTCATGCCCATTTTGCCTTCATGACTCAACATCAAATAGAGAGCTCTCTTCGAACAATTTCTGCGCCGGCACTCAAGGCACTCAGCTTTCCTCTTGCCACATCACGCGACAAGGGCGTCATGCCGCAATTGGTGCAGGGATAAAGCTTGTCAGCATCCACAAACTGCAGTGCCTTTCGCAGGGTGTTGGCAACGTCTTCCGGTGTCTCGACAGTATGGGTTGCCACATCGATCGCACCCACCATCACCTTTTTACCTCGAATGAGCTCAATGAGATCCATCGGGACATGAGAGTTATGACATTCCAGCGAAACAAGATCGATGCCGGACTTTTGCAGCCTGGGGAAAATCTCCTCATATTGACGCCACTCGGAGCCCAGCGTCTTTTTCCAGTCCGTATTGGCCTTGATGCCATACCCATAACAAATATGTACGGCGGTCTCGCACTTGAGTCCTTCGATTGCCCTTTCCAGAGTGGCAATCCCCCAATCGTTCACTTCATCAAAAAAAACATTAAATGCGGGCTCATCGAACTGGATAATATCGACGCCGGCAGCCTCCAGCTCTCGAGCCTCCTGATTGAGAATCGCAGCAAACTCCCAGGCCAGCTTTTCACGGCTTTTATAATGGTTGTCATAAAGCGTATCGATCATGGTCATGGGTCCTGGCAAGGCCCACTTGATGGGCTTTTCCGTTTGTTGCCGCAAAAACCTGGCATCATCAACAAACACGGACTTTTGACGCGCTACAGCGCCAACGACCATGGGCACGCTTGCTTCATAGCGGTCACGAATCCTGACCGTCTCACGCTTTTCGAAATCGACGCCGTCGAGATGCTCGATAAATGTCGTGACAAAGTGCTGACGTGATTGCTCACCATCACTGACAATATCGATACCGGCACGTTGCTGTTCATGCAGTGACAAACGTAGCGCATCCTGCTTGCCATCAATCAATTCCTGCCCCTGCAGTTTCCACGGCGACCAGAGCGTTTCCGGCTGAGCAAGCCAGGAAGGTTTGGGCAAGCTGCCAGCCGTTGATGTGGGTAACAACCTTTTCATGATGGATAACCTTGTTGTCGGATTGATCAACGAGCGTCGGTGGCGAACCACTGCTCAAGAAGTGCCTGATAGGGTTTGATAAAGTGCTCTTCAACAAACCTTCCCTGCTCAATACCCAATCGGCTGCGTTCTTCTCGATCATAAACAATTCGCGTCAGTGAATAATCCTGATGCGCCAGGCTTGGCTGGTAGGATTTTTCTGCCGCAGAGTTGGCATTATAAATTTCAGGGCGATAGATCTTTTGAAAGGTATCCATCGTGCTGATGGTGCCGATAAGTTCAAGGTTGGTGTAATCATTGAGCAGGTCGCCAAAAAAATAAAACGCCAGAGGTGCGACGCTGCCTTTTGGCATGAAATAGCGAACCTTCAACCCCATCTTTTTAAAATACTCATCGGTCAGGGAACTCTCATCCTGCCGGTATTCAACCCCCAGCACGGGATGGTAATTCTCTGTGCGATGATAGGTTTTGCTGCCTGAGACACTGATGCATATCACGGGCGGTTTATTAAAGCGCTCTTGATAAGCACTGGAGTTCACAAAACACTCGAACAGCTTGCCGTGCAACGCTCCAAAATTGTCTGGAACGCTAAACGTCGGTCGATCCTTGTTGTGTTCCAGCAAACGAATGCTGAAGTCGTAATCCCGCACATAAGAAGAGAAATTGTTACCCGCAATACCTTCCATACGCTTATTGAATTTTCCATCAACAATGCTGGTCTTCAATATCTCGATCAAAGGCAGAGCATCACTGGCGCATGCAGAACACACCGCCATTTCAACGGAAATGATATCAAGCTCAACGGTGTAGCGATCGCCTTCAGAATTGTCCCAATGTGCCAATGCATTGAAGCGATTGTTAATCATCTTCAGGGTATTGCGCAGGTTTTCTTGTCGCTTCTCTCCTCTGGCCAGGTTGGCAAAGTTGGTGGTAGTGCGCGTACTGTCCGAGGGTCGATAATGCTCATCGAAACCAATGCTTTTAATATTGAACGCAAACTTTTCATTCATCGCGACCTGCCATCCTGATTCCCGGGATATCAATCCAAAATTTTTCGCTTTTTCAAAGTATTCCACTTTTCTTTTCTGGCTTGTCGCAGGTGCGTCGCTGTCTGCTAGGCCAATGCAGGAATGCCCATACGCTCAGCGATTTGATGAAAGGATTGTCGATCTCACAGCATCATGAGACAAACTGATTTTTTGCATGATGAACACAAGTTTCTCTCATGATCGAATGTCTCAGTGCCTGCTCCGAGCCAGTCCTGAACCAGGATCGTACTGGCACTGGACCTTATGGCATTCGGTCATCACTGACCAGGTCCCGGTAATGTGACCCGGCCCGGCTCTGAAGAGTAATGAGCATGTTGAGAAAAGCACTGCAGGAACAACATTTTGTCTGCGTGGTTGAGTTTGTCCCGAAATGTTCCGGCGAAGGCTTTATCGCCTTCGAGCAGCTCATGCAGTGCTCCAGGCTATGCGATTGGCCAATGATGGCAGCAGTGGCCGATCGGGTCGGCAGCAATGCCGATCTCTCACCGATAACGGCATTCTCACAACTGAGGCGTCCCTTCCCGACGCTGCTTCACTTTTCCGGCAAGGACCGGGAACGTCATCATCTGCTGGCGCAGCTGGAAAGAATGGACGCCATGGGTCTGGACCAGCTGCTGATTCTCAGTAGCGATCGCGTTCCCGGTCACAAGCCCGGCCAGAACACCGTCCGCTATCTGGAATCGGTAGCTGCCCTGCAGATCGTCCGTCAGGCCAGGCCGACCTAACGGCTTGGCGCTGCTCTTAACCCGTTCAAGTACCACGAAGAGGAAGGCGGCGCGCAATACTTCAAGGCCGAGAAGAAGCTCGCGGCCGGGGCAGACTTTCTTACCCTGCAACTGGGTTTTGACGTACAAAAGCATTTGGAGGCCTACCGGTGGATGCAGCAGCAAGCGACGCCGGTTCCGCTGCTGGCATGCGTCATGGCACTAACGCATAAAAACGCCGCTTTTTTGGCGCAGGTTCCCGGCGTGACTATTTCGCCTTCAATGCGCGACCTGCTGGCCGCAGAAGAAGCCATCTCCCGTACATATGCTCGGGAGCGCAGCATTGTTCGCCTTGGATTGCAGATCGTTGGTCTGCGTCTGATGGGATATGCCGTCATTCATCTGTCGGGCGTCCATACCGTGGCAAAGCTGCACGCCCTGGAACAGGTCATTGCTGCTCAACGAACAGAGATACAGACGCTGGATCAATGGGCCGCCGCATGGGAGGCCAGTTGGCAGATGAACGGCCTGCCGATCGTGACCTTGCACCCGCAACATGCCGATTGGCACCTGGGCCAATCAAAGGTCCGCGCAACTCAAAAGGAACAGCGGCACTATTACTTGCTGTCGGCTCTCCATTCCCTGCTTTTTAGTCGTAACAACCCCGTGAGTCGGGGATTTGGCTGGATACTCAAGCGTCGCCTGTGGCACACATCGTATGGCAAGCGCTGGCTTCATCAATTGGAACGCGGCCTGAAAAGACCGGTAGTGGGATGTGATACCTGCGGCACCTGCCGTCTTGAAGAGACCCTGTATATTTGCCCGGAAACCTGCCCCAAGGGACTTGCGAACGGCCCCTGCGGCGGCACCCGGCTCAACCGTTGTGAGTTCAACGATCGTGAATACATACACAGCGTCAAGTACAGAACAGCCAGAAGCACGGGACAGACACACGTACTTACCGACCGATTGATCCCATGCGTAGATGCCGATTCCCGACATCAAAGCTTCTGGCCTCGCTGGTTTACGTCACCTTTGGAAGATGAGCGCCACAACAGGAACAGATCAGAAGATGCATTGAAAGATATTGAATAGCACGGACACCGTCAGACCTGTAATGACTTCTGATGGCCGGTTCTACCCGTCATGCTTGCGAAGCGTGCCGCTCGTTGTCGTGGTCTGGAATGTTTGGCACTACCATGGTCATACCATCAACGCTTGTTTAACCATCAGAAGATCCAGGTCAATCCGACTTGATTTTCCATTCCATATAAACACAGCGCTATACGCTTTCCATCATCGAGCTGTAGGCCGCTCGCGACTGAATTCGACGATGCCAAGACACAATGCTCGGATAATCGGATTCGTTGGGCAGCGCCCGGGCAAGCTCGGCACTGGCCAGATGCGTCCCCAGCACGAGATCGGCATAGCTGAATTCGCCGTCCACTAACCATGCGCCGCCCACTGTCAGCAGACGCTCGAGACGACCCCAGACCGGGGGAAGTTTGCGTTGAAGTGCCACCTCAACGACCGACTCGTCCGTCGGTTGACCGAGACGCACGGGCTTGACCACGCGCTCGATGAACACATCAGTCAGCGCCGGGGCCAGATCGTCATCGGCAAAACGTTCCCAGCCAACAATTTGAGCCTGACGCCGAGGATCCTGCCCACCCATGAGATCACTATCGGCCTGCATGATCAGATAGCGGCTAATGCCCGAGGAGTCTACGAGTTCGATCGATCCGTCACTAAAGGCCGGGATGCGCCCTGTGACACTAATGCGGCGAAAATCCGGATCATCACTATGGGGCGGCACCTCGATCGTATCGAGGGTGATATCGAGTTCGTGGGCTACCAGCAACACCTTGCGGACAAAGGGGGATAATGGGACGCCGTACAGTGTCATGATTTCTCCAGAAAAAGTGCGCACGAGGATTGATGGTATACTGCTGGTAACCACAGGCCATGGCCATGCCCGAGCACTCAACGCCCCATCAGCTATCAGCTATCAGCTATCAGCTTTGAATTGTTATTGATATCTCATTGACAGGAACAGACCCTGGCAGCGTTCTGGCTGCCAGGGTCTGTTCTTGCCGTCGAAACAATTGATAGCAGGGTATCAGCTGCCACGATAGGTCGAGTAAGCGTACGGGCTCAACAGCAGCGGAATGTGATAGTGCTGATCGACATTATCGACCTGAAACGGGACAGTAATTTCAGGAAAGAATGTGGAGATATCCTGCTTTTTGTACCAGTCGCCGGTTCCAAAAACCGCCCGATACACGCCTGACTCAAGAGTTTCGCCCTCGGGGAACAGTGCCGAAATGCGTCCGTCTTCACTGGTGGTATCGGTGGCGACGGTTTCCCAGCCATTGTCAGTCTGATGTTCCAGCTTGACCTCGACACCCGAAGAGGGCTTGCCCGTCTGAGTATTGAGCACGTGCACGCTGATCGGGTTGGTGGCCGCCATGGCCAGCGTCGAGGCACCGCTTAACAGCACGGCAACGCTTAAAGTCGTCAGTGTCTTCATGTCGTTCTCCTGTTATTGATCCTGCGGTAATACCTTGTGGATACCCTTGAGGGCACAGCCCTCGTCGGTCGCTGAACCCCCGGCCCCGGCAACGCCTACGGCACCGATGACTTCACCATTGCTCCTGAGAGGAACGCCTCCCCCCAACAGCAGCAGGTCGCTGACGGTGGCCAAATTCTGCGACTCGGGATTGTTGCGTGCCGACTCTGCCAGCTGGCGTGTCGGTGTCTTCGTGGACAACGCGGTAAAGGCCTTGCGCTGGGCGGCCTGCGTATTATGCGGACCGATATTGTCATCGCGCTGCAGGGCCACAAGATTACCGCCGCGATCTACCACGGCGGCCACCGCCGTATGCTGATCGGCATGACAGGCTTGAAGTGTGGCGTCCAGAACCTGATTGGCCAGCGCCAGAGATACATCAGAATGTATTTTTACGTCGGGCGACTGTGCCAGCGCCGCACTTGTACAAAGTGCACCCAGCAGCAGTGACCATCGAGTCTTGTGAATCAATTCTCTATTCTCCTGCAGCGTTGTTGTCGTTGACACGAGCAATATCGTCCACGCGAGCGGCCATTACCATTACAGCAGGATTACAGATTTGTAATGGTGTCCATCAGGAAAAACACTGAAGATGAATCGCGATAACCACAGGGGAAGACGGTGCGTATTCTAGTCGTGGAAGATGAAGTCAAGACCGCCGATTATTTACACAAGGGCCTGAGCGAGTCCGGTTACAGCGTGGATGTCGCGCATGACGGGCTTGCAGGGCAGCAGCGAATCAGCGATGAACATTTCGATCTGATCATTCTTGACGTCATGCTGCCCGACATGAACGGATGGCAGCTGCTTCAGTTCATCCGCAGCCGCTGGCAGACACCGGTGCTTTTTCTGACCGCTCGTGACGCTGTGGAATATCGCGTTAAGGGGCTCGAGCTCGGCGCTGATGACTACCTGGTAAAACCCTTTTCCTACGTGGAGCTTCTGGCTCGGGTTCGAACCCTGTTGCGACGCGGCCCGCCGCGTGAGACGCAGCTGTTCAGCGTTGGCGATCTGTCCCTGGATCTCGTTCAGCACCGAGCGATGCGCCAAGGTCAGCGTATTCATCTCACCAACAAGGAATTCGCGCTGCTGCATCTGTTGATCAGCCGCGAAAATGAGGTGCTTTCACGCACCTTTATCGCGTCACAGATCTGGAACATGAACTTTGAAAGCGACACCAATGTGGTCGATGTGGCCATTCGCCGGCTGCGTGCCAAGGTGGACGATCCCTGGTCTCATCGCCTGATTCATACGGTGCGTGGCATGGGTTACATGCTGGGACTTGTACCATGAGTCGAATCACGGGCTCATTGACGCTCCGACTGGCATTTTTATTTGCATTAGTCGTTGGGCTGCTACTGAGCACCATCGGTCTTTATCTTTATCATTCCCTGTATAGCGAAATTACCTGGCGTGACGATCAGATGCTGCGGGGCCGCCTGGAGCGCATGATCGTGCTGCTGGACAATAGCGCCAGCGTCGAGGCACTGCGTCACCGCCCTCGACTGTATGCCAACATGCTTGATAATCGCGAAAGCGTGCTCTGGGTGCTGACGGATGACGACCGTCCTATCATAGAAGTCAATCCCATGCATCAGCCGGTGCCTGAACTGAAAGGCAGTGATGAGGTGCAGCTGCGTACCGTTTTGAATGGCGCACCGGCAAGACTTGCCTGGATTGATGCCCGTCTTGATGGCCAACAGGTCACGCTGATTGCCGGCAAGCGTCTGACCGAGCGTAACCGCATGCTGGCGAGTTATCGCAGCAAGCTCTGGCTTTCGCTGGCGGGTGGTTCTCTGGCGGCCTTTTTGCTCGGCTGGATCGTCACAAGACGCGGACTGGCTCCGGTCAGGCGGTTAACGGCTCGAGCAGCCACTATCGATACGCAGCATCTCTATTATCGTTTGCCCGAGCACTCGGAAGTCAGCGAGCTGCGTGACTTGAGCCTTGCCCTGAACGGTATGCTGACTCGCCTTGAAGCCGGTTTTCTGCAGCTTTCACGCTTTTCCGAAGATCTCGCCCATGAGATGCGAACGCCCTTGACCAATTTGATGGGACAGACACAGCAGAGGCTGCGTCATGACCGGACCGGCGATGAATACAAAGAGATACTGATTTCTAATCAGGAGGAGTTTGAAAGACTCGCGCGCATGATCGACAGCATGCTCTTTCTGGCGCGTAACGAGCAGCCCGATGCAAGCCTCGATCGACAGCCGATCGAGCTTCACGACATGGTCGATCAGCTCTGCGAGTATTTCGAAGGCATGGCCGAAGAGCGGGGTATGACACTGATCAATCGAACTCATGGCCGTCTTGATGCCGACCCGGATCTGCTACGACGTGCGCTGGCCAACCTGATCGCCAATGCTCTGCGTTACGGTCAGACGCAAACGCCCATCGTCATTGATCAGCAGCAGATTGATCACCTGCACCATATCAGTGTCCTCAATCAGGGAGAGCCGATTCCCGAGGCGCATCTGTCGCTGCTATTCGAGCGTTTCTACCGTGTGGATGCGTCGCGCCATACGCCCGGCGATTCCGGCGGACTGGGACTGGCGATCGTACGCTCCATCGCTCAACTTCATGGCGGTCTGGCGACGGTCAGCAATGAACATTCGGGGGTACGCTTTACGTTATGCCTTCCGGTATCGGCTCGGTCCTGAATCAGACAGGTCAATATGGCGGCACGCTTACCATGGTTACACTGATCATCAATGCCTAGCTGGGCATGCGCATCAAGCGCAGCATTTTATTTTCTGGTCAGCTTTGCCGTGCTGTTATGCAACTTTGCCCGTATCAATCAAAGGCTGCCTATACACTTTGTTAAAGGCTACAGTTCACAGATACTGATGGGCAGGAAAAGATACATTAGCTATCTCAGCTCATTACCGAATGGGTAGCAATTTGGGTAGTAAAAAATAAAAGCCATTCTAAAAATACATCAAGCCATTGATAATAAAAGATTTTTAAATCAAATCAACATTAAGATTCAAAATATTGAGTAGGGTCTGACAGGCACCTCGGAAAACAAGCCTTTATTTTTACCGGGGTCAGTCCACCAACATCTATCAATACTGGCCAGAAGTCATATCTCTTTGGGTAATTAAAGTGGGGGGCAATTCGTTGCCTGCCCACTTTTTGTCTTTACCATCGATAGCGATCCCCCATCGCATCCGTGCCCTTGATGCCAAAGCGGGGGAGCCATGAAAGGGAAGGGAAGGACTACCTTTCATCCAGTCAATGAGTGGGAGAGAGCCGACGCGCCAGCCACCAACCCAGCAGCAGGGCCATGATGAATGCTGCCAACGGCCAGCTCGGTTCCGGTAGCGAGGCAACCGCCGGGCCCGGGCAATAGCCGGAGAGGCCCCAGCCAATACCGAAAAGCGCGGCACCGCCCAGCAGCCGGGTATCGAGATCACGGCGGGTGGGCAGCTGAAACCGGGACTCGAACAGCGGCATCTGGCGTCGCCAGACGAGGCGATAACCGATGAATGTAGTGACAACCGCCCCGCCCAGCACGAAGATCAGGGTCGAATCCCAGGCGCCGGCAACATCGAGAAAGCCGATAACTCGAGCCGGATCGGTCATGCCGCTGATCGCCAGACCGAGACCGAACAACAATCCCGCTAAATAACCTGCCAGAATTTTCATGCCGAGCCCCCCAGCATATGACGCGACAGGTACACGGTCAGCATGGCAACAAGTACGAAGACGAGTGTTGCGGCCATCGACCGGGGCGACAGACGCGCCACCCCGCAAACCCCATGGCCGCTGGTACAGCCGCTCCCCAGGCCGGTGCCCAACCCGACCAGCAGGCCGGCAACCAACATCATCGCCAGTCCACTTTCCGGGAGACCGACCACCGCTCCGCTGTCGCCTGACACATTGCCCCAGTCCAGCCCGGTCAATATCAACAGGCCCGGCCCGGAGACAATGCCCAGCACAAACGCAAGGCGCCAGGGCCTGTTTCCGCCACGTTCGAAAAGCAGTCCGGAGAGAATGCCGCTGATCCCCGCGATTCGTCCCAGCGATCCCATTAGCAGGGTAGCGGCAAGCCCGATCAGAATGCCACCCAGTGCACCTTGCAACCCGCTCATCGTTTCCATCTCGCACCTCATTGTCAGTGCCGCCAAACAGCCGTTTTTCAGACGCTCGGCCGCGCCGACGTCACATGATGGCGACAACGTCGTTCCGTCTCTCGTTAACGTCTGGCGACTCATTCAAAACTGTTGCCCCGTTCATGACTACCCTCATAAATTGATTCGGTGCAGTGTGATACTGCCAGGTGGCAACGCCTTCTCACTCCCACATCGCGCCCTCAAGCGCATTCAGTGGCATCTTCAAATAGCGCCGGCCGTTGCTTTCAGGCTCAGGCAGGCGCCCACCGAGGATGTTGACCTGCAGCGCATGCAGAATCAGCTTTGGCATCGGCAGTTCGCGATCACGCTGCTCACGCAGCGCCACGAACTCGGCCTCGCTGCTTTCATTCAGGCGATGCTTGTTGGTGTCGCGCTGCTCACGCACCGTACTTTCCCACTGCGGCTCGCGATCGTCCGGCATGTAGTCATGGCCGGTAAACAGCCGCGTCTCGTCCGGCAGGGCCAGAATGGCCTGGATCGAGTGCCACAGCTGATGGGCACTGCCGCCGGGAAAGTCGGCCCTGGCGGTGCCGAAGTCCGGCTGAAAGAGCGTGTCGTGGACGAAGGCGGCATCACCGATCACATAGGTGATCGAGGCCAGCGTATGCCCTGGCGAGTGCATCACGCGGGCTTCGAGCCTGCCCACCCTGAACGTCTCCCCGTCGTCAAACAAACGATCCCACTGGCTGCCGTCATCCTTTAGTTCCGGCCAGTGGTAGATCTCCTTCCACAGCGCCTGAACCTGCGTCACCGGCCGGCCAATGGCAGTCGGCGCGCCGGTTTTTTCATGCAGATAGCGCGCCGCGGAGAAATGATCGGCATGCGGATGCGTGTCCAGAATCCAGTCAACCTCGAGCCTTTCCCGCTCGATATATTCAAGCAGCGCATCGGCCTGCAGTGTGGCGGTCGCCCCGGCCTTCTCATCAAAATCGAGCACCGGATCAATGATCACGCAGCGGCGTGTGGCGGGGTCTGACACCACGTACTGAATGCTGAAGGTGCGCGGATCGAAAAAGCCGGCAACATCGGGCCGGGCACGGTCCTGATCTCCCGGGGAGAGGGCAAAGGTCTTCATGGCGGCTCCAGTCAAAGAGGCGTCTTCAGTCTAGCGTGATTTCAGCCAGGATCGATGGGTGCCGTGACCATGAGGTGTTGATGATTGGAGACGGTCGGTCTAAATTAATTCCATGCAGACACCCACACCTTCGGGCAAGCGCCGCGGCCGCCCACCCAAAGTGCCCCGCCATCATCCCGACACCCGGGAGGCCCTGATTCACTGTGGCGTTGAAGTGCTCACCGAGCAGGGGTTCGTCTCGACCGGCATTGACGGCGTGTTGAAACGGGTCGGCGTTCCAAAGGGCTCGTTTTATCACTACTTCGACAGCAAGGAGGCCTTCGGGCACGCCGTGCTGGCCTGCTATGCCGACTATTTTGCCCGCAGGCTCGACCGCTGCCTGCTCGATGCCGGTCTATCGCCGCTGGAGAGGCTTCGACATTTCACGCAAAACGCTCAGGAAGGCATGGCACGTCATGACTATCGGCGAGGCTGTCTGGTGGGCAACCTGGGGCAGGAAGTCACGCTTCTTCCTGCAGGGTTCGACGAGCGACTGGAAGCCATCCTGCAGGACTGGCAACGACGGGTCGCCGACTGCCTGCGGCTGGCTCAAACGCAGGGCGAACTGGCCGGTGACGCCGACTGTGACGCACTGGCCGCCTTTTTCTGGATCGGCTGGGAGGGGGCCGTACAGCGCGCCCGACTGGTCCGCGGACCGGCGCCTCTGGTGCTTTTCCGTCAGGAATTCTTCGCACGATTGCCACGCTGATCTCGATCCGACAAGCGCGCAATGCCCGCTTCGACTCACCGTCCATCCTTCAGGGAGGCTTACATGTTCAACGCCATTTTAGTGGAGCAGACCGACCAGCAAGGTCGCGCGGTCGTCACACAGCTGGAGACGGCATCGCTCCCGCCGGGCAACGTCCTGGTTCGCGTCGAATGGAGCACGCTCAATTACAAGGACGCGCTGGCGATTACCGGCAAGGGGGCGGTCGTGCGCCGATTTCCCATGGTGCCGGGCATCGATCTTGCCGGTGTCGTCGAGCACAGCGAGCATCCCGAATGGACAGCGGGCGATCGCGTGCTGCTCAACGGCTGGGGCATCGGCGAGGAGCACTGGGGCGGCCTTGCGCAATACGCGCGCGTCGACGGTGACTGGCTTACCCGGCTACCACCCTCGCTGAACAGCCACCAGGCGATGGCCATCGGCACTGCTGGCTATACCGCCATGCTGAGCGTGCTGGCGCTGGAGCGTCACGGCCTGACACCGGATCGTGGTGAGGTTCTGGTGACTGGCGCCAACGGGGGCGTCGGCAGCTACGCCATTGCCCTGCTGGCGGCACGCGGCTACCACGTCGTCGCAGCGACCGGACGTTCTCAGGAGTCGGCCTTTCTCGAGCGACTGGGTGCCGCTGACATCATCGATCGCGGCGAACTATCAAAGCCTGGCAAGCCGCTGGCCAGAGCGCGCTGGTTTGCCGCCATCGACTCAGTCGGCAGCCATACTCTGGCCAATCTCTGCGCCATGACACGCCCCGACGGCCTGATCGCCGCCTGTGGTCTGGCTCAGGGCATGGATTTTCCCGCGACCGTGGCCCCCTTCATTCTGCGCGGCATCAGCCTGCTTGGCATCAACAGCGTCACTCGGCCCGCCGAGGAACGACAGCACGCCTGGGCGCGACTGGCCGAGGACATCGATCCCGCCCTGCTCGGCGAGATCTCACGGGATATCCGTCTGAGCGATGCGCTGGACGCCTCCGAGCAGCTTCTGGAAGGCGCCATACGCGGCCGGCTGGTCGTGGACGTCAATGGCTGACCCTTCGACGGTACTGATCAGGCGGCTCAACGTCTGATCTCCGAAAGCCACGGATCATCTGTATTTTCCTTTTTCCTGCCGGAGCCCGGGTCATGATCACCGCCCGCCCTGTGTATCAACGCCCGCTGTTTCAAATTCTGTTTGGCCTTTTGATGTTTGCCCTCTATCTGGGCAGCCAGTTTCTGAGCGTATGGGTACTACAGCATGTCCTGAGTGATGCCTCATTTGCAGCGCTGATGCAAAGCTATGGCTTTGCAGTGCTTCTGGCGCCGTCATTGGCACTGATGCTCGCAGGGTTTTGGACATGGCGACGCTGGTGCTCCCTGAGCCCCACGCTGGTCGGACACTTCACGACCGGTGATGTGGCCCGGGGCATCGGCCTGGTATTGCTGATTCAGGGTCTGGCCGCCGCGATCAGTCTCTGGCTGGACATGGCACCCGAGGCGTTCATGAGCTCGCTGTATGACGGTAAAAGCCTGTTTCAGAGCATTGTCATGGTGGCCTGTGTACTGATCTGGGCACCCGTCATCGAAGAACTGGCCTTTCGACACTTCCTGATCGCGCGCATCGATGATCAAACGCGCGGCTGGCGCGTGGGGCTTTTGGTCACATTCAGCGCGCTATGTTTTGCCGGGCTGCACATGTTCCAGTACCACCACACGCTCACCTTCGCAGCCCTTCTGGGCTGGGGGTTGGTGCTGGGCTACTACCGCTGGCGCACCGGCGGGCTCCTGCTGCCGATGCTGCTGCACGCCTTCATCTCCAGCATTGGCCTTATCGGCGCGCTGTTTCAGAGCTGAGTCGCACGCAAGTCGCATCTTCATGGAAGCGCTGATACCACCATAATGCACTCCCTGACGACCCCACACCCTCCATACAATTTATTTTTATTAGAAACCCTACCAGGCTGTCATGACGGATAAGCCGTTAAGCAATAAAAAAGCATGCCCACATAATGACAAGCGCAAGGGAGAGTCACATGGGAACATCTTCAGGAAACGAACGGCGACGCGATATTGCGTTGCTACTGGTCGGCGCGCTGGTCGCGCTGGTCGGACTGGCACTGATCGTCGGCGGCGCCTGGCTGGCGATCGTTGGCGGCTCCTGGTATTACCTGCTGGCCGGCATCGGTATGCTGCTCGCCGGCGGGCTTTTGATCCGGCGACGTCGCACCGGCGTTGTGCTCTACGCTCTGGTCTTTATTGGCTCACTGCTGTGGGCGGCCTGGGAGTCGGGACTGGATTACTGGCGCTGGATTCCGCGCATGGATGTGGTACTGATCCTTGCCATTCTGGTGGCGCTGGTGGCCTGGCGCACTATTGATGGCCCGTCCCGGCGCACCTCCCTGTTTTCCGCCGGCGGGCTGACGCTGGTGCTGGCCGGGGCCGGGACGCTCGCGTTTTTGCCGCACAATTTCTCGCACTCAGGTGACGTGCCCGGGCCGCAGTCGGCATCGCTTGCCACGAATACCGGCAGCGCTCAGCCAGCCGACCAGCCGGCACGCGGTGACTGGGCGGCCTACGGCGGTGACAATGCCGCCACCCGTTATACCTCGCTGGATCAGATCACGCCCGACAACGTCGGCAAGCTGGAAAAGGCCTGGACCTATCGCACCGGGGATCTGCTCGACCATCGCTGGGGTGCCGAGACCACGCCGCTAAAAATCGGCAACAGCGTCTATCTGTGCACCTCGCGCAATATCCTGATCTCGCTGAACGCAGCCACCGGTGAAGAGCGCTGGCGCCATGACCCGCAGGTCTCCGAAGATGCCATCCCCTACACCGCGGCCTGTCGCGGGGTCACGTACTATCAGGTGCCGGAAAACGCCCCGATACAGGATGACAGCACAGACACAAACCGCACGACGGCCCTGAGCGATGATAGCGCCGCATCCTCTGATGACGGTGCCGAAGGCGTTGTGGCCGCCTCGTCAAGTGACGGCGCGCAGCAGTGCCGGACGCGCATTTTCTCGGGCACGCTGGATGGTCGCATCATTGCCGTGGATGCCGAGACCGGCAAGCCCTGTACCGGGTTTGGCGATAACGGCCAGGTCGATATCAAGCAGAACATGGGCGAGACCCCGCCGGGCTATGTCTCGATCAACTCGGCCCCGGTGATTGTCGATGACGTGCTGGTCACCGGCCATCAGGTGCTCGACGGTCAGCGTCGCTATCCGCCCTCCGGCGTGATCAAGGGCTATAACGCCGTGACCGGCGAACTCGAATGGGCCTGGGATGCCGGCCGGCCGGATCGCAGCGAGCCGCTCAGCGGTGACGAGACCTACGTGCGCGGCTCGCCCAACATGTGGACCACCGCCGTGGGCGACAACAATCTGGGACTGGTCTATCTGCCGATGGCCAACTCCGCGGCGGACTACTGGAGCAGCTCGCGCACGCCGGCCGAGAACGAATGGGCCAGCTCGCTGGTGGCGCTGGATGTCACCACCGGGCTGCCGAAGTGGAAGTTTCAGACCGCACACAAGGACGTCTGGGACTACGACCCCGGCTCCCAGCCGACGCTGATCGACTTTCCCACCGATAACGGCCGCGTGCCGGCGGTGGTCATGCCGACCAAGCAGGGCGGCATCTACGTCTTTGATCGTCGCAGCGGCGAACTGCTTGGCGGCGGCGCCGAGGAGCGCTTGGTCCCGCAGGGTGGGGTGGAACCCGAGCAGCGCTCGAAAACCCAGCCCTATTCGCTCTATCACACCCTTGAGCAGCCCAAGCTGACCGAGCGCGACATGTGGGGCATGTCACCCTTTGATCAGATGTTCTGTCGCATCCAGTTTCAGAACGCCAGCTATAAAGGCATGTACACGCCGCCGACTGCCGATCAGCACTGGGTCGAGTACACCGGCTACAACGGCGGTTCGGACTGGGGCAGCATCGCGATCGACCCGGAACGCGGCGTGCTGATCGCCAACTACAACGACATGCCCAACCACAACATTCTCGTGCCGCGTGAGAAGGCCAATGAGTACGGCTGGAAACCGCGCGAAGAGATGGCCAGTGACGACGGCGGCGCCGAAGGGGCAGGAGACCCTCAGGCCAACACGCCCTACGCCGTCAACGTCAACGCCGGCTGGCGCGTGCCCTACACCGGCCTGCTCTGCAAGGAGCCGCCCTACGGCCATATTCGCGCTGTCGATGTCGCCTCCGGCAACACGCTGTGGGACCGCCCGCTGGGCACCGCCCGTGCCAACGGCCCCTGGGGCATCCGCTCAGGCCTGCCGATCAACATCGGCACGCCCAACAACGGCGGCTCGGCCGTCACCGCGGGCGGTCTGATCTTCATTGCCGCGGCGACCGATGACCTGATTCGGGCCATCGACATTGAAAGCGGTGAAACGCTGTGGAGCGCACCGCTACCGGCAGGTGGTCAGGCCAATCCGCTGGTGTATGAAGCCAACGGACGCGAATATCTGATGATTGTCGCCACCGGCCACCACTTCATGGAAACGCCGTCAGGGGATTACGTGCTGACCTATGCACTGCCGCAGTAGATTGATTGGAGGAAAGACAAACCGCAGAGAAAAAAGCGCCCTTCGGGGCGCTTTTTTTGAAGGCGCCAACCGTTAGTCCGGCGCCGACAGTCGATAGCCGACGCCGGCCTCGGTCTGAATCAGGCGGGGCTGCTCGGGGTCATCCCCCAGCTTCTGGCGCAGCCGGCTGATCACGATGCGCAGATAGTGCGTATCACGCTCGTGCACCGGCCCCCAGATCTCGCGCAGCAGCTGGGTCTGGGTGATCACCCGTCCCGGGTGTTCGGCCAGCCGTGTCAGCACCGAAAACTCCCGCGGGGTCAGCCGAACCGGCTCATCGTTCAGGGTAATGCGCCGCGTCTCCAGATCGACGGACAGCCCACCGATGCTGAGCGGACGAGCAGGGCCAGACGCTACGGTGGCCCCCCTTGAACGCAGCGCCGCACGCACGCGCGCGAGAAACTCCTGAATGCCGAAGGGCTTGGTCACATAGTCACTGGCACCGGCATCCAGACAGGCGACCTTTTCACGCTCCGAGGCGCGTACCGATACCACCATGACCGGCACGCCACTTTGCGAGCGAATCGCCTGAAGCACCTCAAACCCGTCGATGTCCGGCAGGCCGAGATCCAGCAGAACCAGATCCGGCTGATCGCCGATGGCGCGCACCAGCCCCTCACCCCCGGTCGCCGCCTCGATCACGTCATGGCCCTGAGAAGCCAGACTGATGCGCAGAAAGCGGCGAATCTGGAACTCGTCATCAACGATCAGAATGCAGGGGCGCTCAGCGCTCATGGGCTTGTCTCTGGTCAGTGAAGGATCGCGGATCAATGGAGACATCGTCTGGGCCGGGGGTGGCGTGATCATGCCTGTCCACCAGCGGCAGATGGATCACGATGCAGGTGCCGCGGCCGTCAGGGTTCGCCTCGGCGTTGATACTGCCACCATGGGCGCCGACCATGCCGCGGCAAATGGCCAGTCCCAGACCGCTGCCGTGGCGGCCGCGATCACCCTCGCCGCCGGTAAAGAACATGTCAAAGACCTGCTCGCGCAGCGCTTCGGGAATCCCGGGGCCATCATCGCTGATCCGGATCACCAGCGCATCGCCCTGATATACGGCGCGGATGACAATCCGCCCATCGGTCGGCGAAAAGCGGATGGCATTTTCGATCACGTTGACCAGCGCCTGCTCCAGAAGCGCCGGGTGGACATAGAGCAGCGGCAGATCCTCCGGCCAGTCCCGCACCAGTGTCAGATCGTTCAACGCGGTGCTCAGTCGCGCCAGGGCGGCATTGACCAGGTCCGCCAGCGTCACCCAGTCCCGCTCGATTTTAAGCGTGCCGTGGCCCAGACGCGTCATGTCCAGCAGGTTCTGGATGTAGCGATCCAGCCGTTCGCTTTCGCTGAGCACCCCATCCAGCAGCTCCTGTTTGTCCCGGACCGAGAGCTGATCGTCCAGTGAGCGCAGCGCGCCGGCCGCACCGATGATCGAGGCCAGCGGCGTGCGCAGATCATGAGAGACCGAGGAGAGCAGCGCCGAGCGCAGGCGCTCGTTCTCCTCCGCCAGCCGGGCGGCGCCCAGATCGCTGACCAGCCGGGTCCGCGCCAGCGCCATGCCCAGCTGACTGACCAGGGTGTCGATCAGCACCTCCTGATCATACGGCGGCGGCGCACGCTGATCCCCCAGCGCCAGCCCGACCACCCCCAGAATGCGCGACTTCTCGATAAGTGCAATAAAGCGCCAGCGCTGGCCGGAAAGCGTCTGGGAACCGTGACCGCTGGGACGCTGATGATGCCAGGTCCAGTCGGCGGCCTGGCGGGCCACGCTGTCCAGCACCACTCCGCTCGGGTGGGCGGCCAGCACCTGCAGGGTCTCATCACCGGCATCCCGCGCCAGATAGACGGTCGGCACCTCGAGCCAGTCAGCCAGCGCGGTCACGCCGGTGGCGCGCACGCTGTCCTGATCGGGCGCGGCGGCCAACGCGCGGGAAAACTGCAACAGCCGCCGGGTCTGATCCCGGCTGGCCCGCAGGGCGATCAGCTGTCGCCGGGCACGCCCTGCCAGCTGACCGCCGATCATCGCCACCACGAAAAAGAAAAAGACCGTCAAGAGCTGATCGCGCTGGATCATGGCCAGGCTCAGCCGCGGCTCGGTAAAAAAGAAGTTGTAGAGCAGCGTCCCCAGCACGGCACTGAACATGGCCGCCCGGGTGCCGCTGACGGTCGCCGTCACCAGCACGCCGGTGAGAAAGACCAGCGACAGATTGGCCAGCGCCAGCACCTGATCCATCAACAGCGACAGCCCCAGGCTTGCCCCGATGATGAGGATCGGGTGCAGCCATTCCTGACGCTGCAGGGGCGACAGGGGGCGTTTGAATCGAGGCGGACGTGTGGTGCGTTGATCATCGCCCACGATCAACAGATCAAACGCGCGCGCCTCCCGCAGCAGCCGCCGGCCCAGCGAGCGATGCCAGAACCGCCAGCCACGCGGCCGCCCCCGGCCGATCATCAGCGTGGTCATGTTGTGGTGGCGGGCATAGTCCAAAAGCTCCGCCACGCGGTGCTGGCCCGGCAGCACCACCACCTCGCCCCCCAGCCGCTCGATCAGCTGCGCGCTGCGCTCAAGCTCCAGGCGCACCAGCGGTGAGGCCCGCCCGGTATCGATGTGTACGGCGCGCCAGCGCACGCCGCGGTGCTCGGCCATGCGATGCGCCGCCCGCACCAGGGTGGCATCCTCGGCCCGCCCCGAGAGCGCGACCAGAATCCGGGGCCGCACCGGCCAGGGGCCGGCGACACCCCGCGCGCCCATGACATTGCGCACATCCCCATCGATGCGCTCGGCCATGGTCTGCAGGGCCAGCTCGCGCAGCGCCGTCAGGTTGGTGACGCTGAAAAACCCTTCCAGCGCCGCACGGGCCTGCTCGGGCACGTAGACCCGGCCCTGCCTGAGCCGCTGAATCAGCTCATCGGGCGTCAGATCGATCAGGGAGATGTCGCGCGCCCGCTGGATCAGCGCGTCCGGCACGGTCTCGCGCATGCGAATGCCGGTAATGCGGGCCACGGCGTCGTTGAGACTTTCAATGTGCTGCACGTTCAGGGTGGTCCAGACATCGATGCCGGCGTCCAGCAGCTCCTCGATATCCTGATAGCGCCGGGCATGACGCCCGCCCGGAATATTGCGATGGGCCAGTTCATCGACCAGCACCACGGCCGGCGCGCGGGCCAGCGCCGCATCAAGGTCAAATTCGCGAAAATGCTGGCCGTGATGCGTCCGCGTGGTCAGCGCCAGCCGCTCGAGGCCGTCACACAGCCGCTCGGTCTCCTCGCGGCCATGGGATTCGATGACCCCGAGTACGATGTCCTCACCCTCGGCCAGGCGTTCACCGGCCGTGCGCAGCATGGCAAAGGTCTTGCCCACGCCAGGCGCCGCCCCCAGAAAGATTCGAAGGCCACCGCGCGCCTCGCGACGCGCGGTGGTCAACAGCGCATCCGGGTCGGGACGCGTTGACGTCTCATCAATGGTACTGGTCATCGCACATCCTGTGTCACCCCGGCAGACGGCATGGCCGCCAGTGCCAGATTCAAACGCAGCACGTTAACGGCCGGCTCGCCCAAAAGGCCCCTGTATTCGGTTGCCGCCTCGACAGCCTGTTTCACCGTCTCGGGCGTCAGCCCCCGGGCCTGACTGACCCGCGCCACCTGAACGAGCGCCGCCTTTGGCGAAATGTGTGGATCGATCCCCGAACCCGACGCGGCCAGCAGATCCACCGGAATCTCGCCGATCACCAGTCCATCCCGCGCCGCGAGCCGGTCGGCCTCCTGCGCTGCCCGCTCGCGCAGGGCGCCATTGCCGGCGGCCAGGTTGGAGCCGCCCACACTCATGGGGTCATTGGCGACCGCCGAGGGCCGGCCGTGAAAGTATTGTGCGCCTTCAAACGACTGACCCACCAGCGCCGACCCCACCGCCTGTCCCCGGGCATCATGCAGCACGCTGCCCTCGGCCTGAAAGGGGAACAGCGCACCGCCCAGCGTGGTGGTCACGAAGGGATATAAAAGCCCCAGCAGCGCGGCCAGCACGACCATCAGGCGCAGCGAAGAGAGCAGAACCGGGCGAATCATCCATGCATCGTTCATGACAAAAGCTCCTAAAGCAGACCGGCAAGCAGCACATCGAGCAGCTTGATGGCAGGGAAGGGCAGCAGCAGGCCACCCAGGCCGTAGACCAGCAGATTGCGCCGCAGCAGTGCAGTGGCCGAGTCGGCCCTGAAGCGCACTCCGCGCAGCGCAAACGGAATCAGGGCGGGAATGATCAGGGCATTGAAGATCACCGCCGCCAGCACCGCCGATTCCGGTGAATGCAGCCCGAGCACGTTCAATGCCCCAAGCGCCGGCACGCTGGCCACGAAAATGGCCGGCAGGATGGCGAAATACTTCGCCACATCGTTTGCCAGCGAAAAGGTGGTCAGCGCGCCGCGGGTGATCAGCAGCTGCTTGCCGATCTCGACGGCCTGCAGCAGCTTGCCGGGGTCGGAGTCGAGATCGACCATGTTGCCCGCCTCGCGTGCGGCCTGGGTGCCGGAGTTCATCGCCAGCCCCAGATCGGCCTGCGCCAGCGCCGGAGCATCGTTGGTGCCATCGCCCATCATCGCCACCAGCCGCCCGGTGGCCTGCTCCTCGCGGATGATGGCGAGCTTGCGCTCGGGGGTGGCCTCGGCCACGTAGTCATCCACCCCGGCCTCGGCGGCAATCGCGGCCGCGGTCACCGGGTTGTCGCCGGTGATCATCACCGTTTTCACGCCCATCTCGCGCAGCTGCGCAAACCGCTCGGCCATGCCGGACTTGATCACATCCGACAGCGCAATCACCCCCAGCAGGCGCCCACCGTCGGCCACCGCCAGCGGTGTGGCGCCGCGGGCGGCGATGCGGGAGACCAGCGCCGTCCAGCCGGCGGGCACGCTGCCGCCGTGATCCTTTACAAACTCGGCAATCGCATTGGGCGCGCCCTTGCGCAGCCGGGTGCCATCGGCAAGGTCTACCCCGGACAGTCGCGTGGCGGCCGAGAAGGGGATAAACGTGGCGCCGGCCTGATCGGGCTGCTGATCCAGGCGCTGATCAAACCCCTGGTCACGCGCCAGCGTCACGATCGAGCGGCCTTCCGGCGTGGGGTCCTCCAGCGAGCAGCGACAGGCCACCTCGCGCAGACGCTCGACATTCACGCGCTCGCAGGGCGCAAACTCGGTCGCCCGGCGATCCCCCAGCGTAATGGTGCCGGTCTTGTCGAGCAGCAGGGTATCGATGCTGCCGGCAATCTCCACCGCCTTGCCGGACTTCGCCACCAGGTTGGCGCGCATCGCCCGGGACATGCCGGCAATGCCGATGGCCGGCAGCAGCCCGCCAATGGTGGTCGGGATCAGACAGACCAGCAGGGCTACCAGCATCACCGGCGAGGTGGTGATGCCGACAAACGTCGCCATCGGCGAGAGGGTCACCACCACGATCAGAAACACCAGCGTCAGGGTGGTGATCAGCACCGACAGCGCCAGCTCGCTGGCCGTTTTCTGCCGGCTGGCGCCTTCGACCAGCGCAATCATGCGATCGAGCAGCGACTCGCCCGGATCCACGCTGACCTCGATGATCAGCTCGTCCGAGAGCAGCCGGGTGCCGGCGCTGACGCCGCTGTTGTCGGTGCCCGCCTCACGCAGCACGGGGGCCGACTCCCCGGTCACCGCCGACTCGTTGATCGAGCCCGCGCCCTTGATGATTTCACCGTCGGCCGGAATCATTTCATCGGCGATCACCCGCACCCGATCGCCGCGGCGCAGGGTGTCGGCGCTGACCGTCACCTCACTGCCGTCATGCTCCAGCCGCCGCGCGCTGAGCTGGCTGCGGGTGGCGCGCAGGCTGCCCGCCTGGGCCTTGCCGCGGGACTCCGCCAGCGCCTCGGCAGCGTTGGCAAACAGCACCGTGGCCAGCAGCACCAGGGTCACGCTCAGCGCAAAGCCAAAGGGCGCTCCCTCATGCACCGCCAGCGCGGTATAGAGCGCGCAGACCAGCGTGCCCACGGCCACCACCGCCATCACCGGGTTGCGCGCCATCGAACGTGGGCTCAGCCGCTTGAGCGATTCCAGCAGCAGGGTCGCCATATGGGGGCGGTGCGTGCCCGGCGCGTTCGCATCAGAGACATCCGCTGCGGTCTGCTCACCATGGATCGATTGAGACATGTGACTGCTCCTTAGTAACCCAGTGTCAGCTGTTCAGCGATCGGGCCGAGCACCAGCACCGGCAGAAAGCCCAGCAGATTGATGATCACGATGACGCCCGCGGTCAGCCCCACGAAGGCGCCGCTGTCCATGGAAAGCGTGCCGCGCCCGGCCGGCGCCATGCGCTTGCCGGCAAGCCACGCAGCGACCGCCAGCGGCACCAGCATCGGTACAAAGCGCCCGATCAGAAGGGCCACCACGCAGGTCAGGTTCCACCAGGGCGTGCCATCGCCGAGCCCCTCAAAACCCGAGCCGTTGTTGGCAAAGGCGGAGGTGTACTCGTAAAGCACCTGGGAGAGCCCGTGGAAGGACGGGTTGGAAGTGCCGGCCAGCCCGGGCACGGCCACCGTCAGCGCCGTCAGCCCTAAAATCACCAGCGGCTGGGCCAGAATGGCCAGCGAGATCCAGCGCATCTCGCGGGTCTCCAGCGCCCGGCCCATCAGCTCCGGCGCCCGGCCGATCATCAGCGAGCCGATAAAGGCCGCCAGCATCAGATAGAGCAGATAGCCGATCAGCCCCACGCCGATGCCGCCGAAGGTGACGTTGATGAACATGTCCATCAGCGTGACCATCCCGCCCATCGGGTTGAGGCTGTCGTGCATGGCGTTGACCGAACCGTTGGAGGTCTGGGTGGTCCAGCTTGCCCACAGCGCCGACATCTCGGGGCCAAAGCGCAGCTCCTTGCCCTCCAGGTTGGCGCTGCCCACCGCAGCCAGCCCTTCAAACGCCGCGTTGGGCAGACGCTCCGAGGCGATCAGCACCGAGGTCGAGATCAGCGAGAAGGCCAGCATGACCCCACCGATGCCCATCATCAGACGCCGCCGCCGCCCGGTGAACACCGCCATGGCCACCAGCAGCGCCACCGGAATCAGCAGCAGCGAGACGGTTTCGATGATGTTGGACAGGGGCGTGGGGTTTTCCAGCGGTACGGTCGAATTGGGGCCATACCAGCCGCCGCCGTTGGTGCCCAGCTGCTTGATCGCCACCATTGAGGCGACCGGGCCAACCGGGATCTGCTGGGTGGTGGCCACCGATTGCTCCAGCGGCTGCACGGTCTGCGCGCCCTGATACGTACTCGGCACACCCTGCCAGGTCAGCAACAGCGCCACCACCACGGCCAGCGGCAGCAGGATACGCACCAGCGTGCGGACCAGATCGCGGTAGTAGTTGCCCACCCCGACATCCTGACCCACCGCCTCCGCGACAGGCGCCGCCCTTTTCTTCAACAGCACCCGCGCGATCGCCAGCAGCACCGCCAGGCCCGTGGCCGGGGTGATGAACTGCAGCGTCACGATGGCCAACGTCTGGCTCAGGTAGGAGAGCTGCGCCTGGCCCGAGTAGTGCTGCTGATTGGTATTGGTGGCAAACGACACCGCCGTATGCAGCGCCGTATCCCAGGACATGCCGGCAATACCGTCAGGATTGAGCGGCAGCACCCCCTGGGCCATGAACACGCCCCAGGCCAGTATGATCAGCAACAGATGCAGCATCACCACGGCGAGTGCGTAGGCCGGCCAGCGCATCGAGCGCGTGGCATCCACGCCCGCCAGGCGGTAGATCATCGACTCAACGGGCCGAAAGAATCGGTCGATCCGGCTTTCGCGTTCATCATCCAGCGCCCGGGCCATGTAGATGCCGAGCGGAAAGGCCAGCCCGAGGACCAGCGCATAGCAGAGTATGACCTCGTTCATGGAAGCTCCTTAAAAGCGCTCGGGCCAGAGAAGGGCCACCAACAGGTAGAAACCGACACACAACGACAGCACCAGCAGAACCATCTGCATCGCCTTGACTCCTTGAAGGACAGGCTCAGCGTGCGGTCAGGGGGCGTAAAATATCGAGATCGATTTCAGGGCTGGCGCGTAAAAAGGGCGTAAAAATGGGGGGGAAGAGAGGGGAGAAGCGTTCAGAAGGCAGATGGGAATAATCTGATGTGGGACATGTTTGGGTGAGTTGAAAGCAGCGGATTCAGCAGCCGGTATCTGCCTGAGCAGTCATTGACTTCAGAACCCGCAATGTTCAATCTCAAAAATGGATTGGGAGTACCCGGTCGGCGTTATAACCTCGGTGAGTTGCACCGGGGTTTTTCGCTATTTGGAGGATGGAAGAGTGATCACGGCAAAGCTTTGACTCCTCCTCTTAGTCCTCCCTTACCTTTCGCTGCCCACCCTGACAATCAAGTTCATTCTGATCGATATCAATCAGCTTCTACACCAGAGTAGAGGCCAGACAACACGTTAATGAAGCGCTCTTTGCCCGTGCCATGTTTTGTGGGTCTATACCACCAGGCGCAAGCCGGGTGAGGCACTCCTTCTGACTCAATGTCGAGATGTTTAGCCAAGTACCTTTTCGCTTTCGTGGAGACGAAAATCACGCATTCCGGCTCAATAATATCGATCACACCATTGATGGTCTGCGTGGCGACTTCTATATCCTCTCCTTGAACCTCAAGACTCTCTCCGGTTACCGCTGGCCGCTGAAAACCGTTCATGAATGCGACATATCTGAACAGATTACCGTCTCCTGAATATCCCGCCTCACTCAATGCCCGATTCAAACGCCGGTAGATTTCATGGCCCTTCGCAGTCCATTTACCGTCTTTTTTATCGATAATTTTGCGAGTGTGTATCCAGCAAGGCTTGTCAGTGTCGTCAAGATCCTTCTCGGAGCCGTCATACCAGCGCTGGGCATTTAGATGAAGAGAGCTTTCGAGCGGCAGGTAATGGCTTTCCGCGACCAATAGAATTTTCGGCCCATGCTGGCCATAACCGCGACCTACGAAAGGGCGCATGAGGGGGTAAGCGCTGTAATGAGGTAACTGATTGAACGCGTTATCGAACACTTGAAGATGGTGATGATATTCGGACATGGACATTTGGCCTGCACCTAATTAATCGCCTAGCGGAGTCAAAGCAATTCGCTGAGCTTTCTAGGGATGAAGACAAATTAACGCCCATAACCGGTTATTCTTTATAGCGTTGCCAGCCGTGCATCTTGAAGTGCTTTCAATGTCTTGCCACTGGCATCCTTCCAGGCTGTCCGTCCGTTTGATGCCCCTCCCACCAATACGCCGGCAGCGGTCGAGGGTGAGGAAAATCGGAAATCCTGCGTGAATACCAGCTGGCCTTCATGCAGCGCCAGTACCCCACGAGCTTTCAGCATCTGACGCTGCTCGCGCATGTATTCGTGAATAGAGGCCGTCTCTTCAGCGCGTGCTAAAGAGCCCTTCAACACTACGAAGCCGCCCGTGATTTCTTTGCCAGTGCCTTTTGCGCCTCGCTCATTAAGATGAAGCGTCAACGGTGGCTCGACCGACTCAACGGACGTGGCATCAGCCTGACTGCTGGCGGACTCAAAAGCATCAATCCCCAACAGCGGAAAGATCACCAGCATCTCGGCCAGAAACCACTCGGCGTCAGCAATGTCGGCTTCATTAAGCGGCGGTGGCGCAGGGTAAGCGGTATTCTCTACCGCCCACTGATTCGCGGCTTTCGCCAGGGCCAGCAGGCGCGCTTCCAGATAGCGTACATTGGCCTTGTTCAAGCCTTCATTGGTGCTGGTAAAGGCGATGGCTCGCGTCCAGAACTCCTTACCCGCTACATGCTGCTTGATACGCTCACCGAGCGCATCGGCCTCTCCTACATAAAGTTTGGCGGCGCCTTCTTCCGTCAGCCCTGTGAGCACATACACTCCCGGCTGGGCCATTTCACTGCGCGTTAGCGCCCGTTCAAACTGAGAGCGATTAGCCACCACCGCACGGCCGGTCCAATTGGACTTCTCCACGATTCGTAGCCCCTCCGGAGTGCCGTCGGCAAGGAAGATGCGGATGGAGGTCGGGCGGGCCTGTGGTACCGTCATGCGGTCTCCAAAACGTTAATAGCTATCAGGATGTCCGTCGATTTGATAGCAAATAGATAGAATACTGGTATGCGCCAGAATCGCTAACCTCAGCAGCCATCCGAGCCAACGCCGCTATTTCATTTTTGGGGTCAAATTAAAATAAGGCGACGCGTTATTTTAACTTCCTGCTGAAACCGCCTCAGCGCTTTTCCCCTTCGCCTCTATCACCCTGGGCTTCATCATCTCCGCCACGGCCTGAAACACCGGCACGACCACCGAGTTGCCGAACTGGCGATAGGCCTGGGTGTCGGAGACCGGAATCACGAAGCGCCGCTCGCCGGGGGCATCAAAGCCCATCAGACGTGCGCATTCCTGCGGTGTCAGGCGCCGCGGGCGATTGGTCAGGTTGTCAGGAGCATCAAAGGCCAGCGCCTCGTTGAAACCGCGGTCGACGAGAATCTCCGAGCCGTCCTTGTGATAGCGCGCGGACAGCGTGCGGGCGGTGTCCTCGGCCCGGGTCAGACCAAAGCCGAAGCCGTTGCCTTTTTCCTTGTGCTTGCGGGCGTACTGGTAGAGGTAGTTCCAAAGCTTGGGTGTAAGTACGTACTTTGCATCGACCTCCTTATCCAGCAGCTCGCCGAAGGTGGGCTTTTGGGCGGGGAAGTGCGCGTCTATATCGCGCAGGGTGAAGCCCTCATGCACGTTTAAATCGCGGCGGAAGCCGACCAGTACGATGCGCTCGCGATGCTGGGGCACGAAGTGGCGAGCGTCGATCACCTTGGGGTCTCGGCCCTTCGGGGCGTCTGCGTCGGCGACGTCATAGCCCAGCTCATCGAGTGCTTCGCAAATCACGCGAAAGGTCTTGCCCTGGTCGTGGCTCTTGAGGTTCTTGACGTTTTCCAGCACGAACGCCGCAGGTCTTCGCGCGGCAATGATGCGCGCCACGTCGAAAAAGAGCGTGCCTTGGGCGTCGCACTCGAAGCCGTGCTTGCGCCCCAGCGCGTTTTTCTTGGAGACGCCGGCCAGCGAGAAGGGCTGACACGGAAAGCCCGCCAGCAGCACGTCGTGCTCGGGGATCTGCTTACGGATGTGGGCGTAGGCCGTCTCTTCATCGACGTCGTCGCGGGCGGAGAGCGTCACATCGCGGATGTCTTCGTTGAAGCGGTGGGTCTGCGGGTCGCAGTAGTGGTTCGCCTTGTAGGTGCGTACCGCGTACTTGTTCCACTCGGAAGTGAACACACACTCACCGCCGACGGCCTCGAACCCCTGACGAATACCGCCGATGCCGGCGAACAGATCAATGAAGGTGAATGCCGCCTGATGCTGATGAGACGGCGGTGCCGGCAGCAGGGTGATCAGCACCCGTCGCTCGGCGTCACTGAGAGGGGATGGCTCGGCCGCCTTGAGATGGCGCGTCAGCGCCTCGCGCGACCAGTGAGCGCTCACCCCGGAGAGCTTTTCGGCTACCGCGCCACGATCAAAGATCTCCAGTACCCGAGCCAGCAGCGCCGCATCGTCCAGCACGTCATAGGGGCAGGCCCCCACGGGGGCACGTTCGGTCTCGAGCTCCGGGGGCAGCAGGTCCGGTGAAAACGGTTCTGATGAAGACAGCGTCATGGGCACTCGCGGGTCAGTCTGATCAGGCAGGGTGGCAGGCCATTGTAGGGGGAAGCGATGGCTAGTCTCCAGGGCCTCGGCGGTGTTTTCTCAGGCATTCATCGGTAAGGCGCGGCAGCGGCTGTCGCAGGGCGCCGGCCAACAGGTTGCGGGCCAGGGTTTCGGCTGAATCGGCCAGCGTGCCCAGCACCACGAACCGCGCAGCGGCGATGGCCTTGTGGGCCTGAGCCCGGCGTCCGTAAAGC
This sequence comes from Kushneria marisflavi, assembly GCF_002157205.1. Lineage (NCBI taxonomy): Bacteria > Pseudomonadati > Pseudomonadota > Gammaproteobacteria > Oceanospirillales > Halomonadaceae > Kushneria > Kushneria marisflavi. The sequence goes on from NZ_CP021358.1 coordinate 2,005,481, forward strand.
GACTCCGACCTGCCACTGGCGCCGTCTGCCTCGCGACTCAGGCGCTTGAGGCCATCACGGTCCAGATAGTGACCGATCAGCAGCACGCGGTCCTGATGGGCATGGTCCTGGGTGAGATACCCCGGCCCGGTCTCCCGATCCCACCAGGGCTTGACCAGAATGACGTGGAAGGTGTCGATGCCGCTCTCGGCCAGGGCCTGCATGGTCATCACCTGCCCCTTGTTAATGCCAAAACACAGCCCGCCCCGGCCCTGATACGGGTACTTGTGCTTGATCTCGAGCTGTATCTGCTGCCCGTTGGGCAGTTGCAGGATCGTGTCGATATCCCACAGCCAGTCAAGAAAGGGGGCCAGCGCGCAGTTCTTGTAGAGCCGGTGGAGCACGATGTCGTGAAACATGTCGATGCCGACCCGGCACTCGGTCATGCGCCAGAAGGCCCGGGTGGTGCGCAGGGTTTCGCACACGTCCGGGTCGGGACGGCGAAACTCGAGTTCGCGTTTTTGACAGAGCTGCCCCAGAAAGGCCTGTAACGCGACGCCGTTATATCCGCCATAGCCGTCAATCAGAAAGTCTTGTAATGCCCGGTCGTAGCGACAGCGCACCACGGCGCGCGGATGACGGCCCGACAGCGCATCGAACACCGCATCGATCTCTCCTGCCGGCTGATGCGCCCAGAGCCACCAGGCGATCTGTCTGCCGCGACGGCCGGCCCGTACCAGTGACAGGGGCAGGATCATCGTCCCGTGAGCCTCAAGCCTTGCAAGAATGCCCTCGACCAGCGCCTCCACCACCAGCCCTTCCAGCAGGCGGTGCTTGTCCATCGACAGCAGCCTCATCTGCGTGTTCGGACAGTCGATGTCGATCTCGTTGAGCCGTCCCAGCGGCGTCAGCAGTGCCATGTCGATGCGCCTTATACATTATTCCTAATGTATTGACGGCAGATATCGCGCTCACTGTAATCACCCGCTCTGCTCGGCGTCCTCCCGCTTGGCGCTCTTGTGGCGCTCCTCGTTCAGGCCCAGCTTCCAGTAGCTCGACACATAGAGATCGCCCTTGGCCACCTCGCGCTCGGCCTTGAAGTAGTGGCGCAGCTTGCGCATGGCAGAGAACTCGCACGCCGCCCACACCGCCGGGCGGCCATCTTCCCAGTCGATCGCCCGCACCGTGTCAGGCAGTACGTCGCTGTCGTCACCCGGATGTTCATTGATCACCCAGTGCAGTTCGATACCCTCGGGCGCGGCAAGCGGCTGAATGTCGGCCTCGCTCAAAACCTCGATCACCGCGTGGCCGCGGGCGTGTGCGGGCAGGTGTTCCAGGTTGTCGCTGATGGCCGGCAGGGCGGTCATGTCACCGGCCAGCAGGAACCAGTCGGCGCTGGCATCGACGCGCTTGCGCGGACCGGGGCCGCCAATCTCGATGATGTCACCGGGGGCAGCGCGCTCAGCCCACTGCGCCGCCGGGCCGCCGTCCTCGTGGAGCACAACATCCACATCGATGGCATCGATTCGCTGGGCGCGCACGGTGTAGGTGCGCATGAAGGGCGTGCCGTCATCGCGGGTGAACATCAGCTTGATGTAGGTGCCGGCCTGGTCGTCGGGAAAGGTCGCCATGCCCTCACCGCCCAGCGTCACGCGCAGCATGTGCGGGGTGATGAGGGTCTTGTCGAGTACGGTAAAACGGCGGGGGGCGGGGCGGCTCATGGGGTCTCCTGTTCGCGATCGAGCTGTTCGGTCATGGCGTTGACGGTGTCGATGAAGGCATCGGCCTGATCAGCGCTCAAGGCGGCCACCATCTGCGCATCGCACGCTTTTTCAATGGTTTTAATCCGCTCGCGCAGCGCCCGGCCGTTCGCGCTCAAGGCAAGATGCGCAGCACGGCTATCGGTGGGGTGCGGGTGGCGCTCGATCAGGCCCTCGCGCTCAAGCTCGCGGGTGACCCGGGTGATCAGGCCCTTGTCCTGCAACAGCGCTGCGGCGATTTCGCGGGCCATCACGCCCTCATGGCGGCCGATCTCGCCAAGCACGCGCAGATGCGACAGCGGCAGGGTAATGCCGGCCGCCATGTAGCGCTCGCGCAGGACACGTTTGTAGGCGTGCAAAAGCCCGAAGAGGGCGTTGCCGGCAGAAGACATGACGTCACGACCTGAAATGAAAATGATTCTCGATACGATCCACCATATGGTTGATATTGTCAACCATATAGTCAGGCATAACGCAGAACGCCCACGCCTGATCGGGCCGGGCGTTCTGAATGAGACGGCAGAATTCGCTACCGGCTACAGCACCATCGCGGCCACCCAGGCCAACAGCAGCATGCCGAGATTGGCGTGCAGAAAGGTCGGGATCACGCTGTCTCTGATGTGATCATGCTGGCCGTCGGCGTTGAGTCCGGCAGTGGCGCCGAGCGTAATGGTGGAGGCCGGTGAACCGGCATCGCCAAGCGCGGCCGAGGCGCCCAGCAGGGCCACGGTGGCCAGCGGCGAAAACCCCAGCGCCAGCGAGAGCGGAATGTAGATCGGTGCCAGAATTGGCACGCTGGCAAAGGAATCTCCGAAGCCGATGGTGATGAAAAGCCCCACCATCAGCATGATCGCCGCCCCGAGCGCCCGGTTGTCGCCAATCATGTCAGCAGCAGCACTGACCAGCGGGGCGATCTCGCCCGTGGCGCTCAGTACGCCGGCAAAGCCCGAGGCCACGGTAATGATGACCGCGATCTGCGCCATCATGCGAAGCCCCTGGGTGAAGACGTCATCCTGCTCGCGCCAGCGGAAAATGCCGGTCACGCTGATGATCATGAAGCCGATCAGGGCGCCCAGCAGCAGCGAATCAAAGGCAATCTGACACCACAGTGCCACGGCCAGCGCGATCATCGTCATCACCAGCTGCCCGATGTTGAGCGTCACCGGGGCCTGCGCTGGTGACTGGGGTGTCGCGGCGCTGGAGGCCTGCAGGACGGGCGTGTCAGACGTTGAAGATACATAGTCGCGCGGGCGGCGATAGGTGACCAGCACCGCCACCAGCATGCCGGCAAGAATGCCCATGACGGGCAGGAACATCGCCCTTGGCGCCATGGCCGCCGTGGCAGTCAAACCCAGCGGTTCACCCACCTGGTTGACGTTGGCCAGCAGGATCTCGTTGAGATAGATCGCGCCAAAGCCGGTGGGCAGCAGCAGGTAGGTCGCACTCATGGCGCAGGCCAGCAGGCAGGCGATGGCGCGCCGGTCCAGCCGCAGCCGGTTCATGAGGCCCAAAAGCGGCGGAATCAGAATCGGGATGAAGGCGATGTGCACCGGCACCAGATTCTGCGACAGCAGCGAGGCAATGATCAGGATCCCAAACAGCAGCGCCCTGATGCGGCGATCCGTGCTCTTCGTGTTGCTGTCCAGTGCGGTGGAAAGCCTCGAAGCCAGCAGTTCCAGCAGGCCGCTGCGCCCCAGCGCCACCGCCAGGGCACCGATCATGACGTAGGTCAGCCCGACCTGCGCGCCCACCAGCAGATTGTCATTGAATGCCGCCAGTGAAGCCTCCACCGACAGCCCCGCATGAAGCCCGCCGAGCAGCGCCGCCGCAATCAGGGCAATGGCCACCGGAATCTGCAAAAGACACAACGTCACCATCAACACGATCGTGAGCACCACGGCATTGATGTGATAGCCCACGGCCTGCGCGACCAGGTAGAGCACGGCCAGAAGGGCCAGCACCGGCAACACGCGACGGCGGGCGAAGCGGTCCCGACCAGAGGACGCGTCGAGAGAAAGGGTTGGGGACATGATCCTGCCTTGTGAACGGTTATTGTTGTCCGCCCGATCGGGCGTGGCGCGATCATATCAATGCAGGCGTGATGACGCTGCGTTCTTCGCCCCTGTCAGCGGTTCAACAGCCGCTCACCAAGCGCGCTCAGAAAGGCCTCGGCCACGTCGTGTTCGTAGCGGTAATAGGTCCACTGGCCCATGCGCTGTGACGAGACAAGGCCGGCGCGTGACAGGGTCGACAGGTATAGCGAGGTGGTCGGCTGGGAAAGTCCGGTCTTCTCGCGAATATGGCTGACACAGATGCCCCCGGGCGGGGCCATCTCTTTCTGAGGCGGGAAATGGCGTTCCGGCTCCTTGAGCCAGCACACAATGTCCAGACGCACCGGGTTGGCCAGTGCGCTTAAAACCGTATTGATATCCATGATCAGAGCCAGGCGTTGGAGGCCGGATCAGTATACGCGCTCACGGCCGGACTGCCGAGGCAGCCCGGCCGGTGCGACTCAGCGAACCAGAGTATCCAGTGCGCTGGTATCGAAGTCGTGTAGCTCATCGAGGCGGCCGTCACGGACCTTGTTCGCCCACTGCGGGTCGGACAGCAGGGCCCGGCCGATGGCGATCAGATCGAAATCATTGCGGGCGCGCCACATGGCCAGCTCCTCGACGTTGACCCGGCTTTTGGAGGTCGGGTCTTCCTCACGGGTGAAGTGCCCGGTGCGGAAGGTCTTGTCCAGACCCACACTGCCCACGGCAATGACCGGGCAGCCGGTCAGCTCACGCGTCCAGGTCGCCAGCGTTTTGGTGCTGCCTTCAAAGCCCGGCTCCCATACGCGGCGCGTGCTGGCATGGAAGATGTCCACGCCGTCCTCGGCCAGCGGCTTGAGCAGCTCGCCCAGGGCCTCGGGGGTCTCGGCGATGATTGCCTCGTAGTCAGACAGCTTCCACTGCGAGAAGCGGAAGATGATCGGGAAGTCCGGGCCGACCGCGTCACGCACGGCGCGCACGATCAAGCGCGCAAAACGCAGCCGGTTCTCGACGCTGCCGCCGTACTCGTCAGTACGCTGATTGCTCTCGGGCCAGAAGAACTGGTCGATCAGGTAGCCGTGGGCGCCGTGCAGCTCGATACCGTCAAAGCCGATCGCTTTGGCATCGCGCGCCGCGCGGGCAAAGGAGGCCACCACGTCCTGGATGTCCTGCTCGGTCATCGCCTTGACGACTTCCACGCCGTCTTCAACGATCGACATCGGACCAAAGCCCGGCACGCTGGCGTCCGGCTCAACCCCCGGACGACGCTCGCGGCCCACGTGCCACAGCTGCGGCACGATCTTGCCGCCGGCAGCGTGAACGCCCTCGACGACCTTCTGCCAGCCGGCCAGCGCTGCTTCACCGTGAAACGCCGGCACATTCGGGTAGCCGTTGGCACCGGGATGATCGATATATGTGCCTTCGGTGATGATCAGGCCCACGCCGCCTTCGGCGCGGCTCTTGTAGTAGGCCGCGACGTCATCACCCGGCACGCCGCCCGGCGACTGGTTGCGCGTCATGGGGGCCATGACAATACGGTTGGGAATGGTCACCGGGCCCAGCGAGAGGGGTTCAAACAGCGGAGCGGCCAGCGTTTGTGCAGAGGTCTTCATGTCTTTCACCTACTGATATAGAAATATACCAATATATTTAAACAGAGCGACCATAGCGTGACAATCCCCTGCTCGCCTGCAGGGAGCGACACAGGGTCGCGGGGCATGTGATCGGCATGCTGTCCGCCATTGGTGCTGGTGATCGCCCCGGATGAACGCCATGCTATAAGCAACCCGTGTTACCAACGCGTCTGTCACTGCAACGGTTGAACACCCCACTGTCCCTTTACCAAGGAGCCCCGTCATGACCCTGGATCAGGCTGCCACCAAGACGCTTATCGACATTGTTCGCCACGCCGCGAAAACCGAAATTCTACCGCGCTTTCGCATGCTCGATCCCGACACCATCGACACCAAAAGCGGTCCGGATGATCTGGTCACCATTGCCGACAAGGGGGCCGAGAAGGTGATCACCCAGGGGGTCGCCAGGGCCTTTCCGGAGGCCACCATCGTGGGCGAGGAGGCCGTGGCCGAAGACGCAACGCTTCTGGACACCATTCGCGACGCCGAGATGGCTGTCATCATCGACCCGATCGATGGCACCTGGAACTTTGCCCGCAATCTCAATCAGTTCGGCGTGATCCTGGCCGTGGTCAGCCGCGGCGAGACCGTTTTCGGTCTGCTGTATGATCCACTGGTCGATGACTGGGTCATGGCCCGCAAGGGGGAGGGCGCCTGGTATGGCCGCCCGGACGGCACGCAGCGGCGCCTGCACATGTCCAGCACCTCGAAGCTTTCCAACATGACCGGCTCCACCTCCATTCGCCGCTTCCCGAAGGAGACCCAGTACGATCTGGCCGGACTTTTCCCTGACTTTGACCGCATGATGTCCTTTGGCTGCGCCTGTCACGAATACCGCACCATGGCCTTCGGCTTTGTGGATTTCATGCTCACCGCCAAGCTGATGCCCTGGGATCACGCCGCCGGCATCATGGTCGTTCAGGAAGCCGGCGGTTACGCCGCGCTGCTCGACGGCACACCGTATAACCCCACGATCCATCAGGGCCGCATGATCGCGGCCAACTCGAAGGACAGCTGGGAAGCCCTGCGCGAAAAGTTCGACTTTTTGATCGACTGATCTGCCTCTCCCGCCCGGCGCGCCTCTGGTGACGCGCCGGCGCCCCATGACTGATCCGGGTGATTGTCCGTGATGACCTGCAGCGATCACGATGGACACTGACACGGTTTTTCCTCATATTCATTCCACCTTTGTAGCCGGCGCTATGATACTGATAGTTTTAAATAGCTGGCCATTAAATCGTGCACTATATAAGTTACAGTCATGACTGATCACAACGACAATTTCGAGCAGGACGGAGACTTGCTGGCACTGGAATCGCAGCTCTGCTTTGCGCTCTATGCCACACAGCTTTCCATGAGCAAGCTTTACCGACGGCTTCTCAAGCAGCTGGAGCTGACCTATCCCCAGTATCTGGTCATGCAGGTGCTGTGGCAAAAGGACCATCTGACCGTTTCAAGCATTGGCGAGCGACTGTCTCTGGATTCCGCCACGCTCACACCACTGCTCAAGCGCCTGGAAAGCGCCGAGCTGGTCAGGCGTCAGCGTACCCGTGAAGACGAACGCCAGGTCGAGGTGTCGCTGACCGACCGGGGCAGTGCCCTGCGTGAAAAGGCCCGCACGCTGCCCGCGGAAGTTGAACGCGCCTCGGGCTGCTCAACATCGGAAATGAAGGCGTTGCGCGATCAGCTCAACGCTTTAAAGCAAAATCTGGATCGTATCTGACCCTTTTTTATCCATTTATATCGTGCGCTATCCAATAGCGCATATTGAACACAGGAAATATCAGCATGTCGATCGAAAAGGTACTCTACCGCGCCAGCGCCCAGGTCACCGGTGGCCGTGAAGGCCGCGCCGTTTCCTCCGATGAAAGACTCGATGTCGCCTTGAGCACGCCGAAGGCGCTGGGCGGCAAGGGCGGGGATGGCACCAACCCGGAGCAGCTTTTTGCCGCCGGCTATTCGGCCTGTTTCCTGGGCGCGCTCAAGCATGTGGCCGCTCAGGAGAAGGTCAGCCTGCCGGAAAACGCCTGGGTCGGCGCCGACGTGGACATCGGGCCGATTCCGACCGGTTTTGGCATCGAGGTGGCACTCAATATTCATCTCTCGGGCATGGATGAAGCCCAGGCCAATGATCTGGTCGAAAAGGCTCATGTGGTGTGTCCCTATTCCAACGCCACCCGCGGCAACATCGACGTGACGCTGAACCTCGAAGTCTGAACAGCGTCCGCAAAAACGCCTGAACCAGAAACGCCCGCCTGTTTCACAGGCGGGCGTTTTCATGCTGCAACATCACGTGTGATCGTCGACATGTTTCACATGAAACATTGTCGTTTCCCGCCATCGAAAACTCCCTATTTAAGCCCCAGCCGTCGTCCGAGCCGGTGCAGGTTGGCGCTGTCCATGTCGAGCGCCCGGGCACTGGCCGCCCAGTTGTGATCGTGTGCGGCCAGCACCTGTTCGATGTGGTGGCGCTGGAAGGTGTCAGTAGCCTCACGCAGGGAAAGCATGTTATCCACAACCGATTGCGGGCAAGCGGGTGTGGATAAGCGATCCGCCGCAGGCTCGACATCGCTCGAGCCGGTTTCGACCGGCAGATCCAGATGCTTGATCCCGATACAAACGACGGCCGATCGACGGGAGTCAGGACGCGCCTCACCCATGGCCCGCAGGGCGGCACGGCTCAGGGTATGTTCGAGCTCGCGCACATTGCCGGGCCAGTGCCAGGCCAGCAGCGCCTGTTCGGCGCGAATGTCCAGACGCAGATTGGCCAGGCCCAGACGCACCCGGTTGTCTTCCAGAAAATGCCCGGCCAGCAGCAGAATATCCTCACGGCGCTCGCGCAGCGGCGGAATGCGCAGGGGAAAAACGCTCAGACGGTGATACAGGTCCTCACGAAATCGACCGGCAGCCACTTCTTCAGCCAGATCGCGATTGGTCACGGCGATCAGTCGCACATCCACCTTCATCGCCTGATCGCTGCCCAACGGCTGAATCTCGCCTTCCTGCAGTACGCGCAACAGCCGGGGCTGCTGGGATAGTGGCAGCTCGCCGATCTCGTCAAGCATCAGGGTGCCCCCGTCGGCCATGGCAAAATGACCACGATGATCGCGACTGGCACCGGAAAAGGCGCCACGTCGATGGCCAAAGAGCGCGCTTTCGATCAGCGTCTCCGGCAGCGTGGCACAGTTGACCCGGACCAGCGGGCCGTTGCAGCGCCGCGAGCGCTCATGCAGATGGCGCGTCAGATGCTCCTTTCCCACGCCGGTTTCACCGTGCAGCAGCACGCTCAGATCGGTGGGCGCCACCAGCGCCATGCTTTCATGAAGACGCGCCATGGCCGGACTGTGCCAGCCGGGCGAGTGCAGCGACGTCCCCTGTTCCGATGACAGCACCTGATTGAGCCGCGAGCGGGTATCCTCGAGCTGCCCGGTCAGGCGCAGACAGGTGGCCAAAAGCTCCGCAGCCGCCATCAGCTCCTCGTCATCGATGCCGGCCATCTGCTGAGGAATCAGGGCATCCAGCGTCAGCATGCCCAAAAGCCGGTCGCCGTCGCGCAGGGCCACCCCCATGCAGTCATGCACATGGGTCAGATCGGCATCAAGCAGGCCGTCAAAGGGATCCGGCAGGGTGCAGTCACGCGGAAAGCGACAGACCCGAGGGTGGGCAGCGATGGCGGCAAGTCTTGGGTGGGCCTCCAGCTGGAAGCGCCGGCCGCAGACCTCACTGCCCATGCCCAGCACGGCCACCGGTTGCAGCCCGCCTTCGACGCTGACCATCAACGTACTGGCATCGGCCGGATAATTGCCGACCAGTGCGGCCAGCAGCCGTGACCATTGCGGATGCAGGGCATCAAAGCGCTTGCCGTCACTCAGGGCCGCCAGCAGATCCCGCAGCGCTCTTGAAAAGATGGTCATATCGACACTTTTTCCCGTCAATGGGTCATTTTGACATCGTGCATTCAGGTCATTATGACCATGACCTCTGTTCTGATACCAGCGTAACGTTTTCTGCAGAACTTGAACCCATCGCTTCACACGGGCCTTGAGACAATGAAAGCGTGGCAACCTGTCACACTCGAACTGACCTGGCACGGCGCTTGCGATACCAGCAGTGTCTCGTATTGCTACCCTGTCGCCAGGAGCGCGCCATGCTTAACGAAAAGCAGCTTGAAGTCATCAATGCCACTGCCCCGGTGGTCGCCGCCAACGCCGAAACCATCGCCAGCACCTTTTATCCGCTACTGTTCGAGCGCTATCCGCAGGTGCGCTCGATGTTCAACATGCGCCATCAGGCGACCGGTGAACAGCCCCGCGCGCTGGCCCGTTCGGTGGTCGCCTACGCGCTCAACCGTCAGGACCCCGTGGCGCTTGAAAGGCTCATGCACCCGATCGTTAACAAGCACGTGGCGATCAACCTGCAGCCCGATCAGTACGCCATCGTCGCCGAGTGCCTGATGGCCGCGATCGGAGAAGTGCTGGGGGATGCCGTGACTCCCGAGATTGCTGATGCCTGGAGCGGGCTCTACTGGGAATTTGCCGACCGTCTGATGGCTGCCGAAGAAAACACCTATCAGCAGCTGGAAAACGTGCCCGGCGGCTGGCGTGGTGAGCGGGGCTTCACCCTGGTCGATCGCGTAACGGAAAGCGATGAAATCGTGTCGTTCTACTTCAAACCGGTGGACGGCAAGCCGATTCGCACCTTTCAGCCGGGGCAGTATCTGGGCGTGGCGCTCGATATCGATGGCGAGCAGGCGATGCGCCAGTACAGCCTGACCTCACGCCCGGGAGATGATTTCTACCGCATCTCGGTCAAGCGTGAAGGCCAGGGTCGGGCGAGCCGCCACCTGCATGATCATGTCAAGGTCGGCGATCATGTCCGTCTGCTGCCACCGGTGGGCGAGATGGTGCTCGATGAGCGCGACGCACCGGTCATGCTGATCAGCGCTGGCGTCGGACAGACACCAATGCTCTCGCTGATGGCCCAGGCGCTCGAGGCCGGGCGTCAGGTCATCTATCTGCATGGCGCGCGTAACGCCCGTGTGCATGCCTTCCACGAGCATCTAAAGACGATGGCCAGACAGTACGGCAGCCGGCTCACCTATTGTTATGTCTACAGCGACCCGACGATCCCTGACGAGCTTTTTTATCGCGGCGTGATCAACCGCGCCCTGCTGGCCGACTATTTGCCGCGTGAAGTCACGCCAAGCTGCTATTTCACCGGTCCGACCGGCTTCATGCGCGATGTCGAGAGCGCTCTGGCGGCACTGGACATCGACACGCCCTACCGCCATTTCGAGTACTTCGGCCCCTCCGGCCAGCTGCACTGATCGTTCCAGGGAGAACCAGTCAATGTCAGACGCGGCCTACAGGTGATAGACCTGACTGCGCCCGCCGTCGATGAGAATGTCGGTGGCATTGATAAAGCGCGCCTCGTCACCAGCCAGAAACAGCGCCGTCGCAGCCACTTCGCTTGCCTCACCAAAGCGTTTACAGGGCAGCAGTTCCACCTGTTGCTGGCGCTCTGCCTCGCTCAATCCATCAAGCCAGGCCTGCGCCGATGGCGTTTTGATCAGCCCCGGCGAGATCGAGTTGACCCGAATACCGCGGGCCGCATATTCAATTCCCAGCGAACGGGTCAAACCGATCAGGCCGTGTTTGGCCACCGGGTAGGGAAAGGCGCCCGGAATGATCCGATGTCCATGAACCGAGGCGATATTGACCACATGCCCCCGCGACTGCGAAAGCATCGATGGCAGGAGCGCCTGAATGCAGTGCCAGGCGCCTTCCAGATTGATCGACATGCAGCGCTGCCAGAGCTCTGCATTGACCGCCAGCGGGTCGGCAAAGACGTTGATCCCGGCGGCGTTGATCAAAATATCGACCCCGCCCAGCGCGTCGAGTACACCGGCCAAGGCCGTCCTGACGGCATCATTATCGGCCACGTCAACCGTCTCGACGTGCACCCTGCCAGGGTACGTTCGCGCCAGCCGGTCGCCTGTTCGGGCCAGCGCCGCATCGTCCTGATCCAGCAGCGCGACGCTTGCCCCTTCGGTGAGAAAACATTCCGCCGTGGTCAGCCCAATGCAGCTGGCGGCACCGGTCACCACGGCCCGCTGTCCCTGAAGTCTCATGTCTCGTCCTCGTGATGGTCCGAAGGATCATCATCGCAGCTTCGGGGCGCACGGCGTATACGCTCTTGTGGCAAGCCACAAAAAAGCCCCGAAGGCCGGTGCAGGCGTTCGGGGCCATCATGTCCGGGAAGAATCAATCCAGCCGTTCGACCGACAGGATGGTGATCGGATTGCTGGGCACATCGGCGTAAGGGCCGCGACGGCCGGTCGGGGCGCCGGCAATGGCATCGACCACGTCCATGCCTGACACCACATGACCAAACACGGTGTAGCCGGGCTCATAGAGGCTGCGGTAATCGAGTGCCTTGTTATCGACCAGGTTGATGAAGAACTGGCTGGTGGCTGAATCCGGCTGGCTGGTACGCGCCATGGCAATGGTGCCGCGGGTGTTCTTGAGCCCGCTTTCTTCCAGCGCGATGGGATCATTAGTCTTTTTGGCCGTCATGTCGGCGGTCATGCCGCCACCCTGGATCATGAAGCCGTCAATGACGCGATGAAACACGGTGCCCTGATAGAAGTCCTCATTGGCGTAGTTCAGGAAGTTCTCCACCGTGTTGGGCGCCGCCTTGGCATCGAGCTCCAGCTCGATATTGCCCTGGCTGGTGCGAATTTCGACGTGCGGATGATCGGCATCGGCCAGCGCCAGGGGTGAGAGCAGCGGCAGCGCCAGCAGGCAGCCGCGCAGTAACGGTTTCAGCATGAATAGCGCTCCAGTCACGAGGTAAGGTCCGTCAGACTAGCCGGACAGAACAGGTCTGACCAGCCTTCGTGATCTCGACGCACTTCCTTTCACCCGGCAGCATTTCAGCCCCGCCGCCAGAGGCTCGACAGCGATACCGCCAGTACCGACATCAACACCAGTGCCAGCGACGGCACCAGCACCGCCCAGGGGGCGCGCTCCAGGTAGGGGATGCCTTCGGCCAACAAAAGCCCCCATTCCGGGGCCGGCGGTCGGGGCCCGAGCCCCAGAAAGCCAAGCGCGGCGAGTGCCAGCGCGATACCGGGTAGACGCAGCATGGCGTGGCGAAAGACCGGGCCGATGATCGCCGGTAGAACATAGCGACTCAAAAGGCGCACGCGCCCCACCCCCAGCATCGGCGTGATGCGTACATGCGCCTGACCCTGCACCTCGGTCACCAGTGCCGCAGTGTGCGCCGCCAGCGGGGCCCAGCTCACCAGCGTCACCGCGATGATGGCGCCACTGGCACTCGGCCCCATGAGCCCCGCTATCACCAGCCCGGCAATCACCGGTGGGGTGGCATTGGTGACCTCGATTGGCCCGGCGGCCAGTCGTGGCATCAGCCCGATCAACATCCCCAGCACCAGGGTGATGCTGACCACCACCAGCGCCATGCCCATGGTGGAGAGCGCCCCATGACTGACGCGAGCGAGGATGTCACGCCCGGTGCCATCGGCACCCAGCGGCAGGGCCAGACTCGGCGCCTGCAGGCGTAGATAGTCTGAAGTGAGCGGGTCACGCCCCATGCCGGCGACGATGATGATCGCCAGCAACAGGGAGACCACGGTCGGTACCAGCCACGGCCAGCGCCCGCGACGGTGATCAGGGCGAGTGACCGGCACGGCGCCGGCGCGCAGGGTACGACCCAGCAGCAGGGTGCGGACAAGGCCTGCGGCCCCACCGACCACCATGGCAATCACCAGCAGCAGCAAAATCCCGGTTTGAAGTGCGGGCAGATCCTGCGCCGAGGCCGCGCCCAGCGTTGCCCGCCCGAGTCCGGGAATCGAGAATACCTGCTCGACGGCAATGGCCCCGCCGGTCAGCCCGACAATCACCAGTCCCACCTGAGGCAATAGACTGGGCAGGGTGCGCTTGAGCACGGCCAGTGCAATGCGTCGGCGACCAAAGCCCGCCACGTGCCAGGTCGCGACCCAGCGCTCGGAAAAACCGGCCGTCAGCGCGTCGCTGAACAGCCGGCCCAAAAGCCCCCCGCCCGGAAGGCCGAGCGCCAGTGCCGGCAGCACCATGTGACGCGCATCGCCCCAGCCATAGGGGGGCAGCCAGTTAAGCCCGGCGGCGAAGATCACCAGCAGGAGGGCGGCGAGCAGAAACTCCGGCATCGCCGTGAGCGTGGCCCCCAGCGCACCGGACGTGGGGGCGGGTTCGCCCCTCAGACCACGACGGACGGCCGTCACGCATAGCGCCACGGTGGTCAGGAGTGCCACCAGCAGGGCCGCCAGCATCAGCGTCAACGACACGCCGGTAGCCTGCAGCATGCCGGGCAGCACCGGCCCGCCCGAAATCCAGGAAACGCCGGCATCACCGTGCAGGAGTCCTGACAGCCAGTGACCGAGTTTCTCCCAGGGATTCATGTCGAGCCCGAGCTGGTTGCGAATCGAGTCCAGCGCTTCGGGCGTTGGATTTTGATCCCCGGCGCGGGCGCGCAGAATGCTCAACGCCGGATCTCGCCCGGAGAGCCAGGGCAGCAGCCCGATCAGCACTACAACCCCGGCCAGCGTCAGTAACCGAGAAAGGGTCGGCACCAGTGAGCGCAGCACGGGCATCAGGGCGGGAAAGGGCGCGACGACAGTGCTGGCAGAAGACATGGTCGAGCCCTTACCGAGTGGTGTCATCAAGGTGGGTGTGCTCGGTGATCAGTTCACGCTCACGCGGGTCACGTACGGCGTCCTGAACGCGCCGCGATTCACCCTGAATGACGCGCTCATGCAGCATCGGCACCGCGGCATCAGTGCTCAGAATGGCGGCTTCGGCCTCGATGATCGCCTGGCGCCGCTCGGGCCCGGTAGGCAGGTCGGCAGCGTGGGAGATCGCCCTGTCGACCTCGGGATCGCAGAGCTGGGCGATGTTGAAGGAGCCCTCACAGGCAAAGTCGCTGTACATGTAGGCGACCGGATCACCGGAATCGAGCATCGTCGCGCGCGACAGGATAAAGGCGTCGAACTGACCGGCGAGCATGTCGGACTCGATATGGGCGTACTGACGCACCTCCTGGCGCACGTCAAAGCCGGCAGCCTCCAGCTGCTGCTCCAGCAGTACCGCCACTTCCGGCAGCTCCGCCCGGTCGGTGAAGGTGCCCAGCGTGATGCTGGCACCGGCCGGATCAGCGGCTTCGGGACGCCCTTCAATCGGCGAACGCAGGCCATCGGCCCAGGCCAGCGCCGGCCCCAGCAGGCCCTTCGCCTCATCGGCACGGCCTTCATAGACCGTTCTGACAATCGCTGCCCGGTCGAGCGCTTCGCGGGCGGCGGCGCGCATGGCCGGGTCGCTGAACACACCGTGATCGGTATTGAGATAAAGCGTATTGGTACGTGGCATCGGCACTTCATGCACCCGTTCCGGATCGATCAGCGCTACCTGGGAGACCGGTACAGCCTCGACCACATCGGCCGTACCGGTGCGCAGTGCCGCGGCACGTGCGGTACCGTCGGGCACATAATCGGCATCAATGCCGGCCAGTTCGGCACGTTCACCCCAGTAGTCGTCATAGCGATCAAGCGTGGCGCTCTGGGTGCCATTGATCTCCTTCAACACGAAAGGCCCGGTGCCGGCCTCGATCGGATTGACCCGGCCATCCTCGCCGTAGGCCTTCGCCGCCATGATGGCCAGCTGCGGACTGGACAACCGGTTGGGCACCAGCGGGTCAGGCGTTTCTGTACGTACCCGCACGGCGCTGTCACCGTCGGCCTCGATGGTCATGTTGACGCCATCAAGGATGCGCGGGCGGGGCACGGCGTTGGTGGCTGCCGTCAGTGCCCTGACGACCTGCGAGGCGGTAAGCGGCGTGCCGTCATGAAAGGTGACGTTATCGCGAATCTCGAAGCGCCAGGTTCGATCATCCAGCTGCGTCCACTCGGTGGCCAGAAACGGCTGCGGATCGCCGTCATCGTTCAGGCGAATCAGCGTTTCGGCGGTACGCCAGCGCGACAGCTTGAAGGCGTCATCGGTCAGCGGATTGAGTCCAGAGCGCGGTGGCTGCAGCATCGCCACCCGAACACGATCATCAGCGGCCTTCGCACCGCTTGCTTCCTCGGTGGCGTCCTCCTTTTGACAGCCGGTGAGCAGGGCCAGCGACAGGGCCCCCAGAGACAGATAAACCGCACGACGAAGGATCAAGACGAATCTCCTGGCTAATCGGGTATCAAGAAACAGGGTGAAAGGAAGGGGTAGACGCTGGCGTGATCACGGTGTGGTCCAGCCGTGCGGCGCGCACCAGTGCTCGGGTATGGTCATGGACCGGCGCCTCGAACAGGGCCTGCGTCGGACGATCCTCGATGATCGCGCCGTCATGCAGGATGAGCGTGCGTTCACACAGCCGCGGCATGACCGAAAGATCATGCGAGATGATCAAAAGCGCGGTGCCATCGAGTCGGCTCATGTCATCGAAAAGCTGCATGACCCGAGCGCGCACCGGAAGATCCAGCCCACTGAGGGGCTCATCGGCCAGCAGAAGCCGCGGACGCAGCGCCACGGCGCGGGCAATGGCCACGCGCTGAGCCTGGCCGCCGGACAGGGCATCGGGTCGATAGCCCAGAAACTTCTGGCCGAGCCCTACCCGATCCAGCGCCTCATCGATGCGCCGGTCGTGATGGGCCACCACGTTGAGTCGCACCAGTGGCTCGCGGATCAGCTCGCGCACGCTCATGCGCGGGTCCAGTGACGATGCCGGGTCCTGGGGGATGTACTGCACCAGCCGCCGGTACCAGCGCAGGGCCCGCACCGAGGCCGGGCGCACGACGCGCCCCTGACAGGTGATCGACCCGGCATCGGCACCCTTAAGCGCCAGCAGCAGGTTCAAAAGCGTGGTCTTGCCGGCCCCGGACACCCCGGCAAGGCCGATACGCTCGCCGGGGTGAATCGAGAGGCTGATATCACGCAGGATCGTGCACGGCTTTCGCATGCGCCAGAACGCCAGGCCTGGCTGATAAAGATGTTTATGCAGCCCTTCGGCGCACAGCAATGGCAATGACGCATCGCTGGAATCTACGCCGTGCACAGCAGACCCTCGCGCGCATCAAACCCCGGGGCATAGGGCGGCATACCGGGCGCGCGGTCACGCAGCGCATCCACCAGCTGACGCGTAAAGCGATGCTGCGGATTGGCGATGATATGGGTCAGCGTGTTGCTCTCGACCAGCCGTCCCTCATCGATAATGACCGCGCGCTCACACAGTCGACAGGCCGCGCCAATATCGTGGGAGATGAACAGCAGCGCCGGGGTGTCAGAGGTGCCGGTGCACTCGCGCAGGAGCCTTAACACCTCTTCCTGGGTGATCACATCCAGCGCTGTGGTGGGCTCATCGGCCACGATCAAGGCCGGTTTGCAGGCCAGCGCCAGTGCCATGCAGATCCGCTGGCGCTGACCGCCGGAAAGCTCTGCCGGCGAGCGCTGCAATATCTCCTCGGGCCGCTCGATGTTCATGCCGCGCAGCATGGCAACTGCGGCCTCCAGGGCAGCGCTGCGGGAGAGTCCATGAAAACGCATGAACGGCTCGCGCAGCTGCGCACCGACGCTGACCAGCGGGTTGAGTGCCGAGTGGGTGTCCTGAAAGACCATGCCCGAGCGCGACCGGGCCGAGCGACGCGTGGCCCGAATGTCGGCCACCTCCACCCCATTGATGCAGACGCTGCCATCAATATGCACCGAATGGGGCGACAGACCCAGAATGGCCCCGGCGGTCAGCGATTTGCCCGATCCTGACGGCCCCAGCAGGCAGACCCGCTCTCCGGCCGCCACATGAAAGCAGAGATCCTTCACGACCGGCTGACCCTCCACATGCAGGCACAGCTTATCGACCTTTAGCACCGTATTCGTCGCCATGTGTAGCGTCCGCCCTGACCGTCTCACTGGTGGTTGATGTGTAAAGTTATATCATAACAATCAAAAAACTGTATTGGGCTTTTCTCAAGTTTATTGAAGGGGTTGCCGGTCCTGATGCCTCTGACAGGCCATCATGGCAATGCATGCCCTCAGCCTGCCCC
This sequence comes from Kushneria marisflavi, assembly GCF_002157205.1. Classification (NCBI taxonomy): domain Bacteria; kingdom Pseudomonadati; phylum Pseudomonadota; class Gammaproteobacteria; order Oceanospirillales; family Halomonadaceae; genus Kushneria; species Kushneria marisflavi. Next base: position 2,022,975 of record NZ_CP021358.1, read on the forward strand.
AGGGTGTCACCACCCTTTATGGACCATCTTTTCATGACGGGATGGAAAACACCCCGGCACCGGTCAGGCTACGCCGAATGCTAGACTCGACACCAAACCAGACAACATAACGACAACAACATCAGAATCGCTTTCAGGGGAACAACATGACATCACGCAGAACGCTGCTGCTGGCGCTGGCGGGCGCCATGGCTGCCGGTAACGCCCATGGCGAAGCGCCCGCAGGCGATGACGCCATCGAAACCATGGTGATCAGCGCCCCGCGGCTGGCCCGCGAGCTCTACAATACCCCGGCGGCCGTCTCGACTGTCGAGCGCGAAAGCATCCAGCGCGGCCAGCAGCGCGTGCGGCTGGATGAGTCGCTTGGGCAGGTGCCGGGCGTGTTCATCCAGAACCGGGACAACTTCGCCCAGGGCCAGCGCATTGCCATTCGCGGCTTCGGCGCCCGCGCACCCTTCGGCGTGCGCGGCATCACCATTTTGATGGATGGCATTCCCTATACGCTGCCGGACGGCCAGGCCCAGATCGATGCGATCGATCTCGACAGCGCCGAAAGCATCGAGGTGATCCGCGGGCCCTCCTCGGTGCTCTACGGCAACGCCGCTGGCGGGGTGATCTCGGTGACGACCGCCAACGGCCGTGATGACCCGGGTACCCGGCTTCGCGTCGAAGGCGGCAGCGACGACTACAAAAAGGCCTCCCTGCAGACCGGCGGTGCCAACGGTGACTGGTCGCATCACGTCAGTCTCTCGGCGCTGAACCAGAACGGCTATCGTGACCACAGCTCGGTGGAAAAATACCTGCTCAACGCCAAACTGCGCCGCGAGCTGGACGACGATCGTGCGCTCACCGCCATCGTCAATCTGCTGGATAACCCGCGCTCGGAAGACCCGGGCGGGCTGACCCGTGAGCAGGTTGGCGAGAACCGCCATCAGGCCGGGCGTTTCACCCATGAATATGACACCGGTCAGAGCGTCGATCAGCAGGTGGTGGGGCTGCAGTACGAGGATCTCGCCGCCGGCCCTGGCGAGCTCTACGTGAAGGGCTTCTACACCTGGCGCAACTTCGAGCAGCAGCTGCCCTATCCGGGTGACAGCCTGCTGGGCTATGACCGCGACGTCTTCGGCGGCAGCGTCGAGTATCATCAGACGCTGAGCCTGAATGATATGCCCTTGCGCTACGTGGCCGGCATCGACGCGGCACACCAGAAGGACGACCGCTGGCGGCGCAATGTTGCCTTCAGTGGCGAGGTGACCGACACCGCCGCCGATGAAACGCAGAGTGCGACCTCGACCGGCATCTTCTGGCAGGGTGATCTTGATCTCACCGATCAGTGGACAGCCTCGCTGGGCGCGCGCTATGACCGCGTCCGGCTCAAGGTCGATGACGACTTCACCAGTAACGGTGATGACAGCGGCGATCGGGAATTCAACGAATGGAGCGGCTCGGCGGGACTGAGCTATCGCTACCTGCCCGACCACCAGGCCTATGTGAACACCGGCACCTCGTTCGAGACGCCGACCTTTTCGGAGTTTGCCAACCCCACCGGAGGTGGCGGCTTCAATTCAAGCGTTGAACCGCAGAAGGCGTGGAATCGCGAGCTCGGTCTGCGCGGTCATTTCAACAACGGCCTGAACTACGACGTGGCGCTGTTCTCGGTGCGGGTACGCGACGAGCTGGTGCCTTACTCTCTCGAAGGCGATGACGGCCGCACCTATTATCAAAACGCCGGCAACACCGACCGCGACGGCCTGGAAGTCGCACTCGGCTGGCAGATCGATGAGACCTGGCGGCTCGACAGCGCGCTGACGCTGGCCCACTACCGCTTCGACGAGTTTGAGGCCAACGGCGAGCGCTATGACGGCAACCGTATTCCCAGTCTGCCGGAGCAGACGTGGGTCAACTGGCTGACCTGGGAGGGGCAGGATGAGCGCTTTGCCACGCTGGAAACCCAGTACATCGGCGACATGGTGGCCGACAACGCCAACGATGTGGACGTCGACAGCTACTGGCTGATCAACCTGCGTGCGGGGGAGGGCTGGCGGCTCGGCGGGAATACGAGCCTCAACGTCTACGCCGGCATTCGCAACCTGTTTGACCGCGAGCACTTCGCCAATACCCGCATCAACGCCAATAACGACCGCTACTTTGAACCGGCCCCGGGGCGAACCTTCTATGCCGGCGTCGAAGTCGGCTTTTAAAGCGAGGGCCGTTACCTGCGTCGACGAAATGATTCGTCGGCGCGGGCCTGAACGGTCGTCTCTTCAACGACACCGCCTCTGCCGATCCTTTTCGAGACTACAGTGTGCGTCACACAACCCTTTTCACCTGCCAGAGAGTGCCTCTACATGAAAGCCGGTCTTTGTACGTTCGCCATGGTCATCGCGCTGTCAGGCTGCACCAGCAAGGCGCCTGATCGCTCCGATGACGGGCTGATCCTGACCTCCGGCAGCTATACGCTGCCCATCAGAAAGGCATGTGTAAGCGAGATCGCGCTGGATCACGACGATGCGTCAAGGCCCATGGTCATGGTGGCACTGGTTCAGTCTTCCGAGTGCAGCGGTGAACTCAAGGAATTTACCAACACCCATGTCGGCGACCCGATGGCGATCCGCTTTGGCGATGAGAAACAGGGCATGACGCTGGATAGCAATATGCTCGGTGCCACCGATGCCCCCTTTATCGTGCAGGTGGAAAGCGATGAGCAGGGACAGGCAATTGTTGATTATTATCGGTAACGATTGAGAGAGGGCGTCAGCGTTGACGCCTGCAGATGTCAGGGCTCGACCGCGCGCTGACCAGCCATCGGCAGCGTCGGCTTTTTTCAATCCAGGGCGTATGCTTTAAGGCCATCCCGCTCATTGATGCCCATTGCAGGACGCCATGCACGCCGCTTCTGATACTCCCGTCTACCGCCAGCCCGGTTTCATCCCCTTTCTTGTGGCCCGCCTGGGCGCCGTGTTTGCCATGCAGATTCAGGCCATCGTGGTGGCCTGGCAGGTCTATGACATCACGCGTGACCCGCTGACGCTGGGCTATGTGGGGCTGGCGCAGTTTCTGCCCATGGTGGTACTGCTGTTGCCGGCAGGGGATGTGGTCGACCGTTTTGATCGCAAGCGCATCCTGCAGCTGAGCTGGGCAGTGCAGGGACTTTGCAGCGCGCTGTTGATTGCGCTGTCTCTGAAATCTCCTGACAGTGCCACGCCCTTTTACGCCGTGCTGATGCTCTTTGGCGCGGCACGCGCCTTTACCGGGCCCACGCTTCAAAGCCTTCTGCCGCAGATCGTGCCCCGTGAACAGCTGGGCAAGGCGATTGCGCTCAATTCCTCGATCATGAAGATCGGCGTAATTGCAGGCCCCATGCTGGGCGGTCTCCTGTACGCCCTGGGCCCCACCCTGACCTACAGCGTGGTGCTTTCGTGCTTCGTGCTGGCGCAGCTCACTCTGGCCGGTGTACCGGTACTTTATGCCTTCGAGCGCCAGGCCACCGACGATACCGCCTGGCAGCGCTTTACCGCCGGCATTGAATACATTCGAAGCCGCCCGGTGATTCTGGGGGTAATTTCACTGGATCTGTTTGCGGTGCTGTTCGGAGGAATCGTGGCGCTGTTGCCGGTCTATGCCCACGAGATCCTGCATGTTGGTCCCGAAGGACTGGGGGCGCTGAGAAGTGCGGTGGCGGTGGGAGCCTTTTTGATGGGGCTTTATCTGGGGATGAAGGCCATCAAGCGCCATGCCGGCCTTGTGATGTTTGCCGCGGTGGCCGTCTTTGGTCTCGCCAATCTGGTGTTTGCGCTTTCACACTGGTTCTGGCTCTCCTTTGGCGCGCTGCTGGTGGCCGGTGCAGCCGACATGATCAGCGTCTATGTGCGCCTGACGCTTTTGCAGCTGGCCACGCCCGATGAGATGCGCGGTCGGGTCAATGCCGTCAACATGCTCTTTATCGGTGCCTCCAACGAACTCGGAGAGTTCGAGTCCGGCGTGACCGCGTCCTGGTTCGGCACCGTGCCCGCGGCCGTGATCGGCTCAATGGGCACGCTGGCCATTGTCGGCCTGTGGATGTGGGCCTTCCCGGTGCTGCGGCGTACCGACCGGCTGGAAGAGACGCAGGAAGAGGCCGTACGTCCGGGGTCACAAAAAAGCGCAGGGTAAACCCTGCGCTTATCCTTTCCCTATTCCGGCAGCGTCGTGTCCCCTTCGTTGAGCGCACGCTGCATGATGAGGGCATCGACCCAGCGGCCGAACTTGAAGCCGCAGGCCTTGATGACGCCCTGATGGGTAAAGCCAAAGCGCTTGTGCAGCGCGATCGAGCCGGCATTGCCGCTGTCACCGATCAGCGCAATCATCTGGCGCCAGGGGCCGGCCTCACAGCGCGTGAGCAATTCGTTCATCAGGGCCGTGCCCACCCCCTGGCCGTGCGCTTCATGACTCACGTACACCGAGTCCTCCAGACAGAAGCGGTAGGCACTGCGCGGGTGGAAAAAGCCGGCGTAGGCGTACCCCACCACGGCCTCATCGATCACGGCGACCAGATACGGCAGACCCGCCTCGCGCGTGCCCGCGCAGCGTCTTGTCATCTCTTCAAGCGTGGGAGGCACTTCCTCGAAGGAGCCCAGCCCGTGGCGGACGTGGTAGCTGTAAATGGCATGGATGGCCGCAAGATCCTGATCCATCACATCACGCACGCTCACACCGGTATTTTTGGCCCTGTCGCTCATGCCGATACTGTCCCTGCTGATGGTTGAAGGTGAGCCTTACTTTACAATGAACACCACGCAGGCGGCAGTCATCACGCCCATGGTGACGTTAAAGAGGCGCCACGCCCGCGGGGTGGTCAGAAAACGCGCAATCACCATCCCAAATCCCGCCCACAGCGAGATGCAGGGCAGGGCGACGGCCTCCATGAACAGTGCAAGCCCAAAGGCGTTGAGCCAGACCGGGCCCTCGGCGGGCAGAAAGCTGGCCATCAGGGTCAGTCCCATCACCCAGACCTTGGGATTGACGAACTGGAAGGTGGCCGCCTGCCACAGTGTCAGGGGGCGGGCATCGCTTGTAACATCAAACTGCGGCGGCGGGGCAGAGGCGATACGCCAAGCCAGATAGAGCAGGTAGAGCGCGCCCACGATCTGCAACCCCTGCTGGATCAGCGGGTAGCGCTGAAAGAGCGTACCCAGCCCCAGCGCGATCAGCGTAAACAGTGTCAGTCCGCCAAGCAGAATGCCGATAATGTGCGGCAGGGTACGGCGAAAGCCGTACATGGCGCCGGAGGCCGTCAGCATGACGTTGTTGGGGCCGGGCGTACCGGTCATGGTGATGGCAAACAGGGTCACGGAGACCCACCAGCTGATGGACATCATGACGGCCTCGCTGTCATTGTATGAATACAATCATGGAAGTGTTACCCGCTTATGGGTGACAATTTGAGCATACGTTTTCCAATGTCACCGTCAACGGATTTATTGTCACCATGACAATTTGGATACCCGAGCTTTCAGAGAATGGCCCGCGCTATCGCGCCCTGGCCCACGCCATCGAGCGTGCGATCGATGACGGCGAACTTGCCCCCGGCGACAAGCTGCCTCCCCAGCGCCGGCTGGCGGACGCGCTCGGGGTCACGGTCGGCACCGTGACCCGTGCCTATGCACTGGTAGAGCAGAGCGGGCGGGTCAGTGCCCAGGTCGGCAGTGGTACCTATGTTCATCGTCAGGAAGCGGTGTCGGCCTTTGCCGATGTGATCGGCATGTCTCATGACGGGCTGGTGGATCTGGGCATGTCGCTGCCCCCGCCGCACCCCGAGCGTCAGGCCACGCTGGGACGCCTCATGAGCGAGATCAGCGCCGAGCCTGCCACGCTCGAGCAGACCATCAACTATCCGCTTGATGACACCATGGCGGTCCATCGCCAGCATTACGCCGACTGGCTGGGCCAGCAGGGGCTGACCGTCGATCCCAAAGAGCTTCTGATCACCCAGGGCGGCATGAACGGCATTGCGCTGGCGCTTTCCGCGCTGCTCTCGCCCAATGATCGACTAGCCGCCGAGGCACTGAGTTATCCGGGTGTGATCAGCGCCGCGCGTCAGCAGTCGCTGAAGATGGTGGCCGTCCCCTTCGATGATGAAGGCATCGATGTGGCCGCACTGGCCATCCGCCATGAGCGCACCCCTTTCCGGGCGCTCTATGTCATGCCCGAGCATCACAATCCCACCACGGTGCAGCTGTCTGAAAAGCGCCGCGAGGCACTGGTGGCGCTGGCGCGCGAGCGTGATTTCTGGCTGATCGAGGATGGTGTCATGCACCTGCCTCAAAAGGCCCGCGGCACGCCGCTGTATCAACTGGCACCGGAGCGCACGATCTTTTTGTTTTCGGTGGCCAAGATTCTGGGCGGCGGCCTGCGCTCGGGCATCATGCGTGCACCAGTGGGGCTTCTGGAGCAGCTGCGCATCAGCCTGCGTAACCAGTGCTGGGCGCCGCCGGCGCTGATGGCCGAGATTGCCGGGCGCTGGCTGGCCAGCAATGATGCCGACCGGCTGCTGTCGTGGCAGTTCGAGGAACTTGAGGCACGCCAGGCCATGGTGCGTGAGGCACTGGGCGATTTTGATATCACCATGCGCCGCGGTGGTTTCTATGCCTGGCTGGTGCTGCCCGGTGAGCATCGCGCCGCCCGGCTGGTCGAAACGCTGGAACAGGAGGGCGTCCGGGTAGCCCCGGCCGAGGCCTTTTGTGTCGGCAGTACCGCCGCACCTCAGGCCATTCGGATCTGTCTGAGTGCGGCACCGGATCGCGCCGCCCTGTCTCAGGCGCTCAACATCATTGTCAGTGCTCTGTCGCGGAACGCACCGCCAGGCTGGCAGACAGTCTAGTCAGACGCGGGAAAACCTCGGGACCGGCCACTATGCCGTTTGCAGCCCGGCGCCCTCGGGGTCTTCATTCCGGTCACCATCAACTGCCAATATAAGACGAACCAAGACGTCGGTACGGAGAGAACATCATGCGTTACGAGCTCTATTACTGGCCGGAAATACCCGGCCGGGGCGAATTCATTCGTCTGGCACTGGAAGCCGGTGGGGCCGACTATATCGATGTGGGCAACAGCACCGAACCCGGTTACGGCATCGAGGCCGTCACCCACTGGCTCGATGGCAGCATGACCGACTATCCGCCGCTGGCCCCGCCCTTTTTAAAGGCGGGCAAGGAGGTGATCTCTCATGTCGCCAATATCCTTTTATACCTGGCCCCCCGGCTCAAGCTGATCAACGACGACAAGGTCTATCAGTTCTGGGCCCACAGCCTGCAGCTGACCATCACTGATTTTGTCGCCGAGGCGCACGACGTTCATCACCCCATGGGGCCGGAGCTTTATTTCGAGGATCAGGAGGCGGAAGCCATTCGCCGTGCAGGCCATTTCATTGATCACCGCCTACCGAAGTTTTTCCACTACTTCGAACGCATCATTGATAAAAATCCTGACAGCCCGGTGTATCTGGTCGGCAAGCGTCTTTCCTATGTGGACCTGTCCCTCTTTCACATGGTGCAGGGTCTGCGTTATGCCTTTCCAAATGCCATGGCCAGGCTGGAACCCGATCTCCCGAAGGTCGTCGCCCTGCATGACCATGTGCTGGAGCTGCCCCTGATCAGTGAGTACCTTGCCTCCGAGCGGCGCCTGACGTTCTCTGAACAAGGGCTTTTCCGTCACTACCCGCAGCTCGACCGCCCAAAGGATTAATACTTCGCTGGCAGAAGACCTATTCCTCACCCAGACTGGGTAAACAACAGGGAACGTTGGAGAGGATGAAGATGGACCTTTATATCTATGATCACTGCCCGTTTTGCGTGAAGGCTCGCATGATTTTCGGCCTGCGCGATGTCCCGGTAAGGCTGCAGACGCTGCTCAACGATGACGCCGAGACCCCCACGCGTCTGGTCGGGGAGAAGAAGGTGCCGATTCTCGAGTTCGAGGATGGCTATACCCTCAGCGAGAGCATGGCGATCGTAAAGTGCATCGACAGCGAAGCCGAAGGCGTCAAGGTCATGGAAGGCCCGCGCAATCCGGAGATCGAGCGCTGGGTCAGCGCCGCCTCCGAGACCGTGGCAAAACTTTTCATCCCCCGCGTGCCCAAAGCGCCACTGGGGGAATTTGCAACGATCGAGGCCGCCGAGCACTTCACGCATAACAAGGAAGCCATGTTTGGCCGCTTCAAAACCCTGCTCGATCAGACCCCCGAGCTTCTGGTGGATATCCAGCGCTGGCTCAACGAGCTGGACGCCCTGATCCAGGCACCGGAGGCGGTCAACGGTGTCCTGTCGCTGGATGACATCGAGCTCTTCCCGGTGCTGCGTCAGCTCTCGCTGGTCGAAGGGGTGAAATATCCCAACAACGTCGAGGCCTATCGCCTGTCGATGTCACAACTGGCCGACGTGTCACTGCACGATGAGCTGGCCGTCGCCGCCTGAGCAAACCCCTCACCGAAATCTGCAGGGCTGTGCCATAATGGCGCGCCTTGCAGCCATTCATTCGGACCGCTTTCATGTCTCAGGGCACGCTCTACATCGTTTCCGCCCCGTCGGGCGCCGGCAAGACCAGTCTGGTGCGCGAGCTTATCGCCGCGACCGACCACATCGGCGTCTCGGTCTCCCACACGACCCGCCAGATGCGCGCCGGCGAAACCGATGGCATCAACTATCACTTCGTGGATGAGCCCACCTTCGAGGCGATGATCCAGCGCAATGAGTTCTTCGAACACGCCTGGGTCTTTGATCGTCACTACGGCACCTCACGCCTTGAAGTGGAAAAGCGCCTGGCCTTTGGTGAGGACGTGATTCTCGAAATCGACTGGCAGGGCGCACGTCAGGTGCGCGCTCAGATGCCGCAGGCGGTCTCGATCTTCATTCTGCCACCCTCGCGCGAAGCGCTGCGCGAGCGTCTGGCGGGCCGCGGGCAGGATGATACGGCCACCATCGATCGCCGCATGCGTGACGCCGTCAGCGAGATGTCGCATTTTGATGAGTATGACTACCTGATCATCAACGATGATTTCGCCATCGCCGTGGACGAACTCAGGGGACTGATCAGTGCCGAACGTCTTCGAATGGCTCGGGTACAGGCCGCAAACCAGGGGCTGATCGGCGAGCTCTTGTCAGAAGTGGAAGGGCTCCGGTAGACTCGGTTCCCCCTTCCGAACACGATTTACGCCGGGCAGGTAATCTGCCGGGCGCCTTCACTTAGATCACACGCATTCAGGAGCCAGCATCATGGCACGAGTAACGGTTGAAGATTGTCTCCAATACATGGATAACCGCTTTCAGCTGGTCATGGTCGCGACCCACCGCGCCCGTCAGCTGGCCCGCGGCTCGCGCAATGCCGAACTCCCCTGGGAAAATGACAAGGCCACCGTCATGGCCCTGCGTGAAATCGCCGCGCAAAAGGTTGACCGCACCGTGCTCAACGAGCCGCTGGAAGCCATGGTTCCCCAGCGTCCCCGCTACGAACCCGAAAGCGAATAAGCCCATTGCCCATACGCTGACCTGCCATGTTTACGATCGATGATCTCTCCGACCGCCTGGACGGCTACCTGACCGTCGATGAGATCGCGCAGGTCAGACGCGCCTTCTACTACGCCGAACAGGCCCACGACGGCCAGCATCGCCGCTCCGGCGAGCCTTATGTGACCCACCCGCTGGCCGTGGCCAATATCCTGGCCAACATGCACATGGACTATCAAAGCCTGATGGCGGCGATGCTCCATGACGTGATCGAGGACACCGGTATTACCAAGGAGGCGCTGTCGCGCCAGTTCGGCGAGGAAGTAGCCGAGCTGGTCGACGGGGTGTCGAAGCTGACCCAGATCACCTTCGAGGACAAGGCCGTCGCCCAGGCGGAAAACTTCCAGAAGATGGTACTGGCGATGTCGCGCGACATTCGCGTCATCATCGTCAAGCTGGCTGATCGGCTGCACAACATGCGCACGCTGGGTGCCTTGCGCCCGGACAAGAAGCGCCGCATCGCCCGCGAAACGCTCGAAATCTATTCCCGCATTGCCGGACGACTGGGCATCAACACCATTCGGGTCGAGCTGGAGGATCTCTCCTTTCAGGCGATTCACCCGATGCGCGCCGAGCGCATTCAGCGCGCGGTGGTCAAGGCGCGCGGCAACCGCCGCTCAATGGTGCGCCATGTTCAGAGCACCCTTCAGAGCACGCTGGATGGCGACGAGCTGCCCGGCACGGTGATGGGGCGCCAGAAGCATCTGCTGTCGATCTATCGCAAGATGCGCGATCAGCGAAAGCCCTTCAACGAGCTGATGGACGTGTTCGGCTTTCGCATCGTCACCGACCGGGTCGATACCTGCTATCGCATCCTGGGCGCGGTGCACAATCTCTACAAGCCGGTGCCGGGGCGCTTCAAGGACTACATCGCCATCCCCAAGGCCAACGGCTATCAGAGCCTGCACACCACGCTCTTTGGCCCCAGTGGCATCCCCATCGAGGTGCAGATTCGCACTCGCGAGATGGAGGCGATGGCCAATAACGGCATTGCCGCCCACTGGCTCTACAAGGCCGGCCAGACCGATCGTCCGATTGCCATGGGCAGCCATGCCCGTGCCCGTGAATGGGTCCGCGGCCTGCTGGAAATGCAGCGCCATGCCGGCAACTCGCTCGAGTTCATCGAGCACGTCAAAAATGACCTGTTCCCCGATGATGCCTACGTGTTCACCCCCAAGGGTGACATCATGGAGCTGCCGCGCGGGGCCACCGCGATCGATTTTGCCTACGCAGTACACACCGACATCGGCAACAGCTGCATCGCCTGTCGCATCGACCGTCATCTGGCGCCGCTCTCCTCGCGGCTTGAAAGCGGTCAGACCGTCGAGATCATTACCGCCCCGGGGGCCCAGCCCAACCTGGCGTGGCTGTCGTTCACGATCACGGCCAAGGCCCGATCGGCGGTGCGTCATGCCCTCAAGCATCAGCAGCGCAATGACTCGGTGGCGCTGGGCCGACGCCTGCTCAATCAGGCGCTCACCTCGTTCAACCTGACGCTCGAAACGCTGTCACAGGCCCACATCGATGCGCTGCTCAAGGCATTGACGCTGAACTCGCTGGATGATCTGCTCGAGGAGATCGGGCTGGGCAGTCGCGTGGCCTGGAGTGTGGCGCGGCGCCTGGCCGACAGCGAGCCGCAGGAAATTCAGGCCCACAGTGACGATCAGGGCGCCATGGCCATCAGCGGCGCCCGCAACATGGTGATCAGCTTTGCCCGCTGCTGCTATCCGCTTCCGGGCGATACCATCGTGGGCAATCTCAGTGCCGGGCGAGGTATTGTGGTGCACCGCAGCGAGTGCGGGAATCTGGAAGACTGTCATGAGGATCCGGAAAAGTGTTTCCCGCTGCAGTGGTCCGAGACCGTGGAGGACGATTTCCCTGTCGGCCTGCGCCTTGAGATTGAAACGCGCCGCGGCCTGGTGGCAGAGCTTGCCAGTCTGATCAATGACGCCGAAGCCAACATCGAACGCATCAATATCGAAGAGCGTGACGAACGTTTGTCGATCGTCCATCTGACACTTGCCGTGCGCAACCGCGTGCATCTGGCACGGATCATCAAGCGAATTCGCAATCTGGCCTATGTAGGTCGCGTCTCGCGTACCGGCAGCTGACGATTCAACGCATCATCGTTTTTCAAGAGTGCTGTCACAACAACGCAGGGAGTGTTCATGAGCAATCGTGCCGCCATTCATACCGACCAGGCGCCAAAGGCCATCGGTCCCTATTCGCAGGCCATCAAGGCGGGCAACACCATTTATCTGTCCGGTCAGATTCCGCTCGACCCGGTCAGCATGGAAATCGTCAGCGACGACATCGAGCAGCAGGCGCATCAGGTCTTCAGGAACATGAAGGCCGTGTGTGAAGAAGCGGCCGGAACGCTGGCCGATATCGTCAAACTCAATCTCTACCTGACCGACCTGTCGCACTTTGCACGCGTCAACGCCGTCATGGAGCAGTATTTCCAGCCGCCTTATCCCGCCCGTGCGGCCGTAGGTGTGAAGGAGCTGCCAAAGGGCAGTCAGTTTGAGGCCGAAGGCATCATGGTGCTGGGCGACTGACGTTCGCATCGGCGCGCCGACCGAGTCGGTCGGGGACAATCATGAAAGGGGGCGATGGCATCAGCCATCGCCCCCTTTCATATGACTCGCCGGTCAAAAACGTGCGTCACCAAAGGCGTCAGGCCTGTTCGCTGACCTTGATACCGGCCGCCTTCAGCACCTGAGCATAGCCCTCGCGGAAGGTCGGATACTGAAACTCATAGCCCGCCTCGACCAGCCGCCGACTGTCACAGCGCTTGCTGGCGCGTCGACGCAGTGGTGACTGAATGGTGCTGGTAGGCTCCACCTTGAGACGCCCCGCCAGCCACATCATCACATCATGCAGCGGCGTGGACTCGGTGTCGCTGCCCAGATAAACCGGATCAAGCGGTTCACCGTTCATGGCGCGTTCGATGAGAAAGTCCAGCACACCGGCGCAGTCATCACGATGAATGCGATTGGAGTACATCGGCGGGCTCTTGGGCGCGATACGCCCTTCCTGTACCTGACCGATCAATCGCTCGCGACCGGGCCCGTAGATGCCCGAAAACCGTACGGCCGTACCCGGCAGCGGGCTTGCGGCCAGACGCTGCTCGGCTTCGATCAGAAGGCGTCCGGAGAAGCTTTTGGGATCGAGTTCGCTGTCTTCATCGACCGTCTCGCCATCCTGCTGGCCATACACCGAAGTCGAAGAGACAAAGAACACATGCTGCGGTGCGTGCTCGCGCCCTTCATAATGGTTCAACGCTCGATCCAGACCATCAACGTAGGCGGCCTGATAGGCACTTTCTTCAAAGCGGTCAGCGCTGAGCGCATAGACTACAATGTCGGCATCCGGCAGCGCCTCAAGCGCGGATTCATCGTTGATATCCATCGACAATGGGTCAATGCCATAGGACTGGAGACCTGCCGCATGACGACGTACGCCAACCACGCTGTATCCCTGCGCGAGCTTGCGCTCTCCCAGTGCGGTACCGACATCACCGCATCCAAGGATGAGAATTGTTTTATTCACCCGCTAAGCTCCTTGCTTGATAGGGCCGATAAGGTTTGACTATAAGGCCCTGAGTTGAACGGTCGCTTCATGCGACAACTTCCTGTTCCACGTGCTGGCACGGTCTGCTACATGACTCTAACAGAACTTCGTTACATCGTAACCTTGGCCCAGGAGCGTCATTTCGGACGCGCCGCCGAGCGTTGCTTCGTCTCACAGCCGACCCTGTCGGTGGCTGTCAAAAAACTGGAGGAAGAACTGGGCGTGGCGCTGTTTGAACGCAGCAAGTCCACCGTCCAGGTCACTCCGCTGGGCGAAAAGATCGTCGAGCAGGCCAGCCGCGTGCTCGAGCAGGCCAGCGCCATCAAGGAGCTGGCCAACGAAGGCAAGGACCAGCTCTCCAGTCCGCTGCGGGTCGGAGCCATCCATACCATCGGGCCCTATCTCTTCCCGCATCTGATCCCGACGCTCTCCGAGGAAGCGCCGCAGATGCCGCTTTACATCGAAGAGAATCTGACCGGCGAACTGCGGCGCAAGCTGCGTTCCGGCGAACTGGACGTGATCATCGTGGCGCTGCCCTTTGCCGAGCCCGACGTACTGACCAAATCGCTCTATGACGAGCCCTTTGAAGTGCTGCTGCCGGCCGGTCACAACTGGCTCTCCCGCAAGGAGATCGATCGGGACGTCCTGTACGACGAGAAGATGCTGATGCTGGGCGAGGGTCACTGTTTCCGCGATCAGGTGCTGGAGGCATGCCCGACTATCAAGGATCACGTGCATCAGCCCGGCAATACCCTGATTGCCGAGGGCGGCTCGCTGGAAACCATTCGTCATATGGTGGCCTCGGGGCTCGGCATCACCGTGGTGCCCCAATCCGCCACCGGCAGCGTGCATTATGCCAGCGGTCTGCTGGAAACGCGTCCCTTCAAGGACCCGGCACCGTATCGGACCGTGGCACTGGCCTGGCGGGCCAGCTTCCCGCGTCCCAAGGCGATCGATGCCATTACGCGCGCGATCAAGGCCTGCCACAGGGCGCTCCATCCGGAATGAGTGCCGCCCCCTCGCACGCCCCGGCCAGCGGCGCGACGGATCTTAACACGCTCAAGGGCGTGGGGCCGGCCATGCGCGAACGCCTCGAGCGGCTCAATCTGCAGGTGGCCGAGGATCTGCTCTTTCATTTGCCGCTGCGCTATCAGGACCGCACCCGGGTCACCCCGATTGCGGCTCTCAAGGCCGGCAGCGAGGCGGTAGTGGAAGGCGAGGTCACCGCCTCTGACGTCATTCAGGGTCGCAAGCGCAGTCTGCTGGTCCGCCTGCGCGACGGTTCCGGCATCCTGTCGCTGCGCTTTTTTCATTTCTCTCAGGCGCAGGTGGGGCAGTTTGCCCGCGGCACCAGAATTCGCCTGTTTGGCGAGGCGCGCTCCGGCAGTACCGGCCTTGAGATGTATCACCCCGAATACCGGCTTTTAAAGGATGCCACCGGCGAGGAGGTCGAAGAGACCCTCACGCCGATCTACCCAACCACGGAAGGCCTCGCCCAGCCGCGTCTGCGCGCCCTGATCCGTCAGGCCTTTGAACATCTTGACCAGGGCAGTCTCACCCTCGAAGAACTGATTCCCGACGCCATTCGGACTCGCTTTCGTCTGCCGGCCCTGCGCGAATCGCTGGACTATCTGCACTTTCCGCCGCCGGATGCGCCGCTGGAGACCCTGGCAGACGGCCAACACCCTACCCAGCGGCGGCTGGCACTGGAGGAGCTGCTCGCGCATCAGTTGAGCCTGTATCGCATTCGTCTGCGCATTCAGGACGACGCCGCGCCGGCGCTGCCTGCCAGCAGCGGGCTGGCGACCCGATTTCTGACCCAGCTGCCGTTTTCGCTGACTGGCGCCCAGCGCCGGGTCCTGAGCGAGATCAGCGCCGATATCAGCCAGACCACCCCCATGCTGCGACTGGTGCAGGGCGACGTTGGCTCCGGCAAGACGGTAGTGGCCGCCATGGCCATGCTTCAGGCCGTCAGCGGCGGCCACCAGGCCGCGCTCATGGCGCCGACCGAACTACTGGCCGAGCAGCACTACAAAAGCCTCAAGCGCTGGTTCGAGCCGCTGGGCATCGAGGTGGCCTGGCTCTCCGGCAAGCTCAAGGGCAAGGCCCGGCTCGAGGCCAAGGCGATGATCAGCGAAGGGCGCGCCCGGGTCGTGGCCGGCACCCACGCGCTCTTTCAGGAAGACGTGCACTTTCACCGGCTGGGCCTGGCCGTGATCGACGAGCAGCACCGCTTTGGCGTTCACCAGCGCCTCGCCCTGCGCCAGAAAGGCGAATCCAGCGGCACCACACCGCACCAGCTGATCATGACCGCCACGCCCATTCCTCGGACGCTGGCCATGAGTGCCTACGCCGATCTGGATGTCTCGGTGATTGATGAGCTGCCGCCCGGACGCACGCCGGTCAGGACCGTGGCGGTCTCCGATGAGCGACGGGGTGAGGTGACCGAGCGCATTCGCAACGCCTGTCTCGAAGGACGTCAGGCCTACTGGGTCTGTACCCTGATCGAGGAGTCCGAAGCGCTGACCTGTCAGGCCGCCGAGGTCACTCGCGACACCCTGACCGAAGCACTGCCGGAATTTCAGGTAGGACTGGTGCACGGTCGCATGAAAGCCCAGGAAAAGGCCGAGGTGATGAACGCCTTTCGCGACGGCGAACTGGACCTGCTGGTCGCGACCACGGTCATTGAGGTCGGCGTGGATGTGCCCAACGCCAGTCTGATGATCATCGAAAACCCCGAGCGCCTGGGTCTGGCCCAGCTCCACCAGCTTCGGGGCCGGGTCGGGCGCGGGAAGGTCGAGAGCTTCTGCGTGCTGCTCTACCATCCGCCGCTGTCGGACACCTCCCGCGAGCGTCTGGCCGTGCTGCGTGAATCCAATGACGGCTTTCGCATTGCCGAGCGCGATCTGGAGCAGCGCGGCCCCGGTGAAGTGCTCGGCACCCGTCAGACAGGACTGGTCGGCATGAAGATTGCCGATCTCACCCGGGATCGTGACCTGCTCGACCCGGTCCGCCAGCTGACCCGTGCCATGCTCGACCAGGCGCCCGAGTCGATCGAGCCGCTGATTCGCCGCTGGCTGGGCGATGCCGCCGGTCAATACGGTCAGGTGTAGGCTACACTGAGCGCATCTCCGGGCAGCCCTGATACTTCCTTCAACGCCCGGTATGCGAGCTTATCGCCCATGACCTCGACCTTTCTGCGTGACGCCATGATCGAGCGCCTGGGGCAGGCGCGCACCGATCAAAACCCCGGCCCCTTTCCCCGCGACGGTCTGGTCAGAAACCTGCACGGCGACTTCACGCCGATGATGTGTGGCGGCATCAGCGCGCTGCTTTTGCAGATGCTGCATCCGCTGGCGCTGGCCGGTATCTGGGATCATTCGCGCTTTCGCGAGGACATGATCGGACGGCTCAGGCGCACCAGCGATTTTATCGCCACCACCAGCTTTGGCACGTTCGAGCAGGCCGAAGCCGCCATCGCACGCGTGCGTCGAGTGCATGAATACGTGAAGGGCCACGCCGCCGACGGCCGACCCTACGCCGCCGATGATCCCGACCTGCTGGTCTGGGTGCACGTGGCGGAGATGAGCCGCTTCATGGCCGGACATTTGCGCTATCGCAACCCGCACCTGAGCCACGCCCAACAGGATCGCTACTTTTTCGAGACCGCCTGCATTGCCGAGGCGCTGGGCGCCCGTAACGTGCCTGACAGTCGCGCGGCGGTAGAAGATTATCTTGCACGGACGCGCCGTGAGCTGGTCTGTGACGGGCGCACCCGGGAAGTCATTGAGGTGCTGCTCGATGCGCCGCCGCGCAATCTCGTGCTACGCCCGGCCGGGGCGCTCTTTATGCAGGCGGGGATTGATCTATTGCCCGACTGGGCCAACGATATGCTATCGCTGCGAATGTCTCGCCTCAAGCGACAGGCGGTGCGTACCGGCATCAGGAGTGCGATGCCGATGATCAGCAAGGCGGTGCGAAGTGGTGCCTATCGACGCGCGCTGGAGCGGCTACAAAAGCAGCCATAAGTGGTGAAGCAGCCGCAGAAGGTGTCACAAGAAAAACGGGGCCGGACTGATGTCCGGCCCCAAAGGGCAGTCGCCACCGGCGCGGGTGCCGGTCATGAACTGATCGTGGTTCAGGAGGCCTGTGGGTCGCGACGCACCTGGTCGATCTTGAGCATCCGCGCGATGACCTTGTCGAGCTCCTCCTGCTCAAAAATCTTTTTCCAGTCATCCTTCAGGATGTTTTCACGCCCGTAATCGATGGCGATCATGCAGGCATCCGAGAACGGGTTGGTGCTGCGAAACGCCACGGCGAGCGCGATCTGAATGTGTCCGTAGAGCATGGCTTCGGCCGCCTCACGAGCCACGCCGGTGCGCTCGACCGTTTCATCGAGGGCTTCCTTCATGAAGGTGCCGACCATGCAGGCCACGGTTTCCACCAGCGTCGGCTCAAGGTAGGCCAGCTGTGTCACGGTCATCCAGTGCACCTTGTCAACCGGGCCATACATCTGACAGATCACCGTCTCGAGCGAGGCGCGTTCTGCATCGCTGCCCTGCTCAAAGGCTGCGGCGACCGACTGTACGGCCGCACTGCCGCCGAACGCATCGCTCCACTCCTCATCGGTGCGACGCTCCAGAAAGACCGACGGGTGGCAGGGATGCGCGACCGCGTAATGAATCTCGTCGCGCTGGTGCAGCAGATTGGCGTAGGCTGCGGCCGGGTCGAGCGTGAGCACCGTGGCCCCGGCCTTCATGCGCGGGACCAGCGCCTCGGAGACCTTGCCAAGCACGATATCGGGTACGGCCAGAATCACCAGATCACACTGCTCGATGACCTGTTCGATATCGCTGACCTCGCGGCCGGCCTCACGCATTTTTTCCTGCGCGGCAGGAGCGTTTTCGCAGTAATAGATGTGACTGCTGCTGCCTTCGAGATTGGCCGAGATGCGCATGCCCATCTTGCCGCCGGCACCGACCAGCGCGATGTGCTGATAAACGTTATCCATGATGACTCCTTAAAAATGTCATGTTGTGACGGGTCCACTGTGCTTCCAGCGCACAGGTGGTGGCCTCGTCCTGCTGCCAGGGCAGCCAGTGCTCGATGATCTCGTTGATGCCGCGCGCCTGGGGATTGACGGCCTCGCGCATGGTTTCAAGGGGCAACAGCCCCTCGCCCATTGGGCAGCCGATCAGTTGAAAGCCGACCCAGCCCGGCGCGCGGGAGAAGGCGAAATCCTTGAGATGAAGATTGACCACTCGACCCGCCGTGCGCGCGATGACGGCCTCCGGCATCTCAAGAGCCGCCACGCAGTTGCCCGGGTCCAGGCAAACGCCGATATGGTCATCATCGACCGTCTCGATCACCGTCATCAAAGTCTCGATGCTGACCTGCTCGTAGGTCTCCAGCGCCAGCGTGACCTGTTGCTGTCTGAGTGCCGGCAGGATCTGTTCGAGCCGCTGTATGGCCTGATCAAACGTCGGGCGGTCTTCACCGCTATAGAGCATGCTGCGAATCAGACGCACGCCCAGCACACGGGCCAGCGTCAGATAGCGCTCGAGATGCTTGGGGGCGATCCCACGGGTGCCCAGCTCCAGCACGATGCCCAGGGCGTGGGCCCGGTCGCGCAGCGCCGTCAGTCGTGGCTCATCAAAGGTCTCGATCGCGGGGTAATCACAGATCTGAAAGACCTTCCCGCCCAGCTCTGCGGTCTCTTCCAGCATCGCCTCCAGCGTCATGGGCGTTTCAACCTGCTCTGATCCACGCCAGAAAAAGGCGTAGGTACTCAAACCAATGGCCATGGTGTCTCCGAATGAATCAGTGGGCGTGAGCGCCGGCGTGAGAGGACCGCATGCCCGAATCGGGCCGGCGAACGCGACTGATGGCCAGCATCAAAATGCCCGACAGCAGCATGAAACCGCCCACCACGAACATCGGCACGGTGTAGCTGCCGGTCAGGTCATGCAGGGCACCGGTGAGATAGCTCGACGAAAAGCCGGCCATGTTTCCCACGGTGTTGATCAGTGCCACGCCCGCCGCGGCTGCGGCGCCATCCAGAAAGCGGGTCGGCAGCGTCCAGAAGTTGGGCAGGGCCGCAAAGATCGAGCAGGCCGTCACGGTAATCACGGCCACGGTCGCCGCCGGGGAATCCATATAAAGCGCCAGCGGCACGCTGATCGCGCCGGTAAAGGCCGGCAGGGCCACATGCCAGCTGCGCACACCGCGCCGGGTGGCATCGCGCGACCAGAGATAGAGCACGATCGCGGCCGGCAGATAGGGAATCGCGGTGATCAGCCCCTTTTGCATCAGATCAAATCGAGTGCCGAACTGTGCCTCAAAGCCGCCGATGATGGTGGGCAAAAAGAAGGCCAGCGCATAAAGCCCGTAGATGAAGCCGAAATAGATCAACGCCAGCGTCCAGACCCGACTATTGGTAAAGGCAATTTTCAGACCGTGACGGCCGTGATCACCGCCGCTTTTCTCGCGGGATTCGCGGGCCAGCTCCTCGGTCAGCCAGCGCTTTTCCTCAACGCTTAGCCAGCGCGCATCGGCCGGGCGGTCCACCAGATAAAACCAGGCCACGATCCCCATGACAATCGCGGGGATGGCCACGCCAAAAAACATGAAACGCCAGCCCGCCAGCCCGAAAAAGACACCGTCATGCTGAATCAGCGAGGCCGCCAGCGGCGCCCCGATCACGGTGGTCAGCGGCTGGGCCAGATAGAAAAGCGCCAGAATGCGGCTGCGATAGCGCGACGGTACCCACAGGCTCAAAAAGAGAATCGCACCGGGGAAGAAGCCGGCTTCGGCCACCCCGAGGGCAAAACGCAGGGCATAAAGCCCTTCGGCGCTGTCGACCCAGGTAAAAAGCAGGGCGACCACACCCCAGCTCACCATGATGCGGGCCAGCCACTTGCGGGCACCAAAGCGATGCAGGGCCATGTTGCTGGGGACTTCCAGCAGGATATAGCCCAGAAAGAAGATGCCGGAGGCGAAACCGAACTGCGCCGCGCTCAGGGCCAGGTCACTGTTCATGCCGTTGGGGGCGGCAAACGAGATCGCGGTACGGTCGAGATAGTTGATGAAAAACATGAGCGCCACGAAAGGCACCAGACGCATGGCAACCTTTCGAATGGCAGACGCCGCCACGGCATCATTGGACGCGTGAGACATGATCACTTCACTCCCGCTGCCGTTTCAACGGCAGTGAACCGGTATGAATGGGCAAAAGTCGGTCGGCTTGTCGCAACTGACTTTAATCAGGGCCTGGCCAGGCGAGAGGTGATCATCATCTCATCATACCACTTGTGCAATACGACTCAGGTCGCACATGCACGTCGATGCCTACTCAAGCAACAGCCGCACAGTCCCGAAGGCCGGCAATGTGATCGGTGAGGAAACCGGCTGTAGACGGTCCATCCACTGTACGTCTTCAAGCGGGGTATGCGCGTCCAGCAGGGCCGCACCACGTACCCTGACGCCGTGAAGGGCCAGAGTGACCGGTTCAATCGAAAGATTGGCCAGCCACAGCTCGTCACGCGCCCCGTCAGGCGCCTGCCAGCCGATTGCGGCCACATGATCAGGCGCCTGCGGCCAGACCAGCAGCGGCCGGCCCCCGCCGCGGATCAGCCCACGCAGGACATGAAAAATCGGATACGGCGTGTCACCTGCAACGTCAAATGGCGGCCCCAGCGAGGAGAGCGTCAGCGCATCGACAGCGCCTTGCGCGGCGCGAGCGACCACCCCGGTTGACCAGGCCGCGCCAAACAGCCCCCGCTGGCGTGGGTCGTTATCGCTGAGCGTGACCCGCGCCATGCCCTCATTGGCCGTCAACCGCTCGCCATAGGGGTTGGTCCAGGCCCCGATGGCCGTGGTGGTCACTCGATAGGGAACTTCCGGCGCCAGCGCCCGAGCGCTTTTGAAGAGATGGGGCAGGCTTTCAAGCGTTTCCATCACCGAGCCGTCATCAGCAGCATGCACGATCGGAGAAAGGGCGTGGGTGATGAAATCGATGCGCTCCGGGTCGGGCCGGCAGCGGTTGAGTTCAGTGAAGTAAATGGGAAAACCGCCACCCAGCGGTGTTTCAGGCCACAGCTGCCGGGCAAATGCCAGCACCCGGGCCGGCGAGGCACCATCAGGCCAGTCACCATCGGGCTGGTAGCTCTTGAGATAGGCGCGCGGTGTGACCAGCATTCCGGCAGGCGAGAAATCGCTGTCATCACACCAACGGGCCAGTCGCGCCAGGTCGTCTTCAAATTGCTCGTTGTCACAGATCACATAAAGCCAGGGCGCGACGTCACAGACAGCACACTGCGCCATGACGACCTCCAGCCTTGTGTGACTCTCCGCCACGGCCACATCCAGCACGATGTCGAGATGATGCGGTTGCAGGGCGCTCAGGTAGCGCTCCAGACGGGAGACATCCAGCACACGATCCAGCCACAGCCCGCAGCCGATGGCAGGCAAACGATGATCGACCAGCAGGACAGGCGTACACGGGTAAACATCAGGAGACGTCATGGCCATGCTCCTCAAGCTGCATTGAAAACCCCTGCACGACCGTCTCACCGGCTTCGATGACATAAGGTATGGGCCAGGCCAGCGGGCGGCTATAGATCTTGAAGGAGGCGTCCGACCAGTTGCGCTGATCCTCCATCTCGAACACCTCGCCTTCAAATGACAGTCGAACGGTGGGGCCATGTCGCACCGTGTACTCCAGCCCGCTGATATCGAAAAAGGGCTGGCCGGGGCTGATCAGTTCGGGAAAGCGGGATAACGCCCGTGAGTCATCACCGTGCGTGACCTCTACCGGGCGGCCGACCACACCCTTGAGAGGCAACAGCACGATCAGCCCACTGCGACAGGTCAGCATCGTTCTGGCCGCGGTCAGGGTCAGCGACACGTCTGCCCCGCGATCATCAAGGCGCGTTTTAAACCGGCCCGACAGCGCCCCTTCGGCCGCTTTAAATTCATGGATCAGCTCAATGCCTGTCACGTCGACCTCGACACTTTCGGCCGTGGTCACCAGGGCATGCGTGCCCCACTGATCGTCACGAATAACCGGGCGGATACCACGAACACACTCGATACCGCGATAACAAAGCGTGCGCAGGGCGCCGTCCTGACGATCAAACGACAGCGCCCCTGTCTCATGGTGCGTGACCGGCGATTCGGTCAGCGTTGTGCCGTAATGTCGTTCTCGCCAGTGGCGGTCGTTCATGCCCTTGCTCCCGAACAGGATGACTGGCGTCGAGCATATTAGGCAGGGCAGACCGGCTGATATTCGACCATTGGTATAATGACATCATCATCATCAAGGGCCTTAATCGACAGGCGCGTGCCCTATCGGCCGCCGGGAACAGCGCGGGAGAGCCAACATGAAGGGAGAAACAGCATGAAAGGGGCACTGATCGGCTGCGGTTTTTTTGCCGAAAATCAGATGAAGGCGTGGCAGTCACTGCCGGAAGTCGAGATCGTGGCGGTCTGCGACCCGGACCCGGCACGGCGCGAGCACTTTCAGACCCATTTTGGCGTGACGCAGACCTTCGCCGAGGCGCAGGCCCTTTTCGAGCAGTGCCGACCTGATTTTGTCGATATCGCCGCCCCCACGCCGGCCCATGAATCGCTGGTCAGATTGGCTGCCGATCATGGCGTGGCCATCATCTGCCAGAAACCCTTTGCCGGATCCCCCGATCGGGCGAAGGCGCTGATCCAGTACTGTGAACACAGGGGCGTGAGCCTGAGCGTTCACGAGAATTTTCGCTGGCAGTACGCCGTGCGCGAGGTAATCCGGCGAGTACGTGATGATGAAATCGGCACGCCCTTTTTTGGACGCATCAGCTATCGCAACGGCTTTGATGTCTATCAAAACCAGCCGTATCTGGCCCGGGCCGAGCGTTTTATCATCGAGGATCTGGGCATTCACGTGCTCGATATTGCCCGCGCGCTCCTTGGTGATGTCAGCCGTTTGAGCTGCGAGACGAACCGCATCAATCCCGGCATTCAGGGCGAGGACGTCGCGACCATGATGCTGCGCCACGACGGCGGCGCCACCTCGATCGTCGACTGCAGCTACGCCACCCATCTCACGCCCGACCCCTTTCCGCAGACGCTGATCGACATCGACGGCACCCGCGGTTCGCTGCGCCTGACGGCGGACGAAAGGATTTATATTCATACCCGCGACGGCTGCCAGTGCCATAAGGTGACAGCGCACGGCCCGGACTGGAGCACGCCGCCCTGGACCATTATTCAGGAGAGCGTGGTGGCCTTTCAGGCCCACTGGCTTGAATGCCATCACGCAGGCGTTGAAGCCGATACCTCAGGCAGGGACAATTACAATACGCTGGCACTGGTAGACGCCGCCTACGAGGCGGCAGCCCATCATACGGTCATGATGCCAAAGCGCTGGTCATGACGACGTGTTCGATACAAGGAAATCGCTTTAATGTTTCCAACCTCCGATGAGCCGATTCGACGGCGCAAGCTTTCCGATGAAGTGCTGGACAGGCTGCTGGAAGAGATTCGCGGCGGGTCGCTGAGCCCGGGTGATCAGCTGCCGCCCGAACGTGAGTTGATGAGCCGCTTCGGCGTAGGGCGCCCGGCCGTTCGCGAGGCGATGCAGAGTCTGGCTTCACGGGGATTGATCACCATTTCCCACGGGGAGCGGGCACGTGTCAGCGAGTTCAGCGTCTCCTCGATGATCGATCAGTTCGACACCACCGCGCGACTGTTGCTGTCGAACTCCGAGGAGAACATCGACCATCTCATTCAGGCGCGACTTTTTTTCGAAACCGGCATGGTGCGCATGGCCGCGGCCCGGGCCACGCCCGATGACATCGCTCATCTCGAATCATTGATCGATGAGATGGAAAAACAGCCGACCGGGGCCGCCTTCATCGATTGCGACATGGCCTTTCATCATGCGATTGCCGACATGACCGGCAACCCCATCTTCGCGGCAACGTCGCGGGGCATGCTGCACTGGCTCAAGGACTACCACGCCGCGATCGTCAGCTTTCAGGGCGCCGAGGACGTCACGCTCAGAGAGCATCGTGACATCGTGCACTATCTTTCCCTTCATGACGTTGAAGGCGCCGCCCGGGCCATGGGCAATCACCTGACCCGGGCCAGCGACCTCTATCGACAGCGCACCGCTGAGCGCTGAATGCGCATTGTCCGATAAGACATCATCTATAAAACATCGCCTGCCGGCTTATATCTGCGCCGCCAGCGGCAACCAGACATGCTCCCATCCCATGGAAAGCGCCACGCCGACCAGCAGCACCGCCATGACCAGATTGATGCCCTTGAGCACCCGGGCATTTTCCAGCCGCCGGCCAAGGGCCGCACCCAGCGCGGCATAGCTGCTCGGGGCCCCCACGGCGAGCGCCGCCAGTCCAAGCGACCAGATCACCAGTCCCACACCGTGAATGCCGGCAGCCGGAAACTGCAGCGTCGCGATCGGCAACGTGGCTACCACCCCTTTGGGATTGCCCAGCTGCATGAGCAGCCCATCTCGAAAGGTCATCACGCGCGGCGCGCCACCGAGTGCGCTCGGATCGATGCTGGAACGCGCAATTTTAACGGCAAGATAAAGGATATAGCCGCAGCCCAGCGCCCCGAAGACGATCAGCACGCTCGGTTTAACCCAGGCCGCGCCAGCGAATCCGAACAGCAAAAACAGCAGCAGCATGGCCAGCCCCACCCCCAGGTAATAGCCCGTGGCACGCCGGGCCTGACCATGCAGGCCCATGTTGAGGCCGAGCAGATTCACGGGCCCGGGCGAATACATGATGCCCAGGGCATAAACGATGATCGCAAGCATGAGAGGGTGTTCCGAATCAGTGGGCGAGGCTTTGCTGGTATTGAAAGGGCGTGATGCCGTGGATGCGCTTGAAGCGCCGGTTGAAGTGGCTGTGATCGGCAAAGCCATAGCGCAGGGCCACCTCACCGGGCGTGGCCCCTGATTCCAGCGCGCCTCTGGCGGCATCGATACGACAGCTGATCACATACTGATGCGGGGTCATGCCGAACTGCGCCCGGAAAAGGCGCAGAAAGTGGTAGCGGGACAGCGTCGCCGCTTCACTGATGCGCGCAAGCGAGAGCTCCTGATCGAGATGGGCACGGATGTAGTCACAGGCGCGCATCAATAGCCGGTCGGGCCGGGTCTCTGTTGGTATTACCGGCTGATAGTGCCCGGCACGCTGCACCATTCTCGTGGCAATCTGCTGAAGCAGATGTTCCTGATCGATCAGGCTGCCAACGCCTTCCCTGACCAGTCGCGACAGCGCCAGAATGGCATCGCGCAGCACCGGGTCATGGATCAGCGTCTGAGGGCTTGAAAGCCTGTCGGCACGCTCGTTGCCGGCGGCCTCGGCAAACAGCGGCGCCATCGCGCCGGGAGCGATGTAGGTCATGACGTAGTCCAGACGATGATCGCCGCCGGACTCACCGTCATGAGGCTGTTCGGGGTTGAAAAAGATCACGTTGCCCGGCGGGTTGCGGTGATAGGCGCCGGCGCTGAAAAAATCCTGCCGCCCGGCAAGCGTCACGCCAAAGGCATACTCGGTATGGGCATGGCGGTCGTAGCGAAAATCACTGATCGAGGCACTGAGCACCTTGAGTGTGGGCACATGCCGACTGCTGGAAAACTGAAACTCGAACGCGTGGTTCATGGTGGCTCTCCCAAAACGTCAGCCCCGAAGCATCAGTTTTGAAGCTTAAAGGGACTTGCCATCGGCAGGCTTGAACATTATTGCTCAATAACGCTGGAGGCTGACGCCGGTGTTGCCAGCTCATGACGCAGCCACGCTGCCAGCTGCTCACCACCGTGACGCGGCGTGCCGCGCGCCAGCAGCAGGCAGAGCCTGGCATCGGTATCGACAAACCCCCAGGGCGCCACCAGCCGACCGCTTTGCAGATCGCCCTCGATCACCAGCCGCGGGGCAATGGCCACGCCCAGTCCCGCCAGCGCCGCTTCCAGCAGATAGTAAAGATGCTCAAAGCGCTGACTGTTCTGACGCGCCTCTGCCAGTGCCTGTTCATCGAGCCCGCAGGCCGTCGCCCACTGTGGCCAGGCCTGAAGACGTGAGGTGGTCTCCAGCATCATTTCCTCGAACAGCGCCTCAAACGGACGTCCTGACAATCGAGCGGCGATATCGGGGGCGGCGACGGCACCGATCGTCTCGGCGGCAATCTCGATGACCTGCATGTCGGACGGCCAGGGGGGCGCGATAAAGGCCAGCGCCGCGCTGATGTCGCCACGCCTCGGGTCGGGGTCACCTTCGCTGGCCAGCACGTTGAGCCTCAGCGCCGGCAGCTCCCGATGTAGCCGGTCCAGACGCGGAATCAACCAGCGCGCCAGCAGGCTGCCCGGGCAGGCCAGCGTAAAGGGGGCATCCTCAATGTCACGACTCAGGGCCCGACAGCTCGCCCGTAATCCGGTGAAGGCCTCACTGACGCCGGCCTGGAGCTGGCGGCCGTGACGGGTGAGCACCAGGCC
The DNA here is from genome assembly GCF_002157205.1 of Kushneria marisflavi. Lineage (NCBI taxonomy): Bacteria > Pseudomonadati > Pseudomonadota > Gammaproteobacteria > Oceanospirillales > Halomonadaceae > Kushneria > Kushneria marisflavi. The sequence continues at coordinate 2,049,594 of NZ_CP021358.1, forward strand.
ACGGCCGGCACGCTCAAAAAGTGCCGTATTCAGATGTGCTTCCAGTGCACGAATCTGACGACTGACCGCACCGTGTGTGACGCTCAGTTCCTGCGCCGCCGCCGTGACACTCCCCAGACGTGCAGCGGCTTCAAAGGCTTTCAGGGCATTTAGCGGGGGCAGTGAGTCCGGCATGATAATGTGAGTTTTTCTCAACAATTGTGGCAAATTTATCGATGTTATACCGCGCCCGGAACTGTCACGATAGGGACATCATCGATAAAGCCATCGATATTCGTTTCATGAGCGCGTCTGTCATGGCTCACCATCATGACGGACAGGGAGATCACCATGTCGTCTGCTACTGCATCAAACACCCGCTTCTCGAAAGGGCCCGACGTCAACGGCTTCTACGGCGATTTCGGCGGCCGTTTCGTGGCCGAAACCCTGATGCCCCTGATTCTCGAACTCGAGGAAGCCTGGGAGTGGTCACGTACCGACGAGGCCTTCCGCCGCGAGCTTGAGGGCTACCAGCGCGACTATATTGGTCGCGCCACGCCGCTGTATTACGCCGAGCGCCTGACCGAGCATCTGGGCGGGGCAAAGATCTACTTCAAGCGCGAGGATTTGAACCACACCGGCGCGCACAAGATCAATAACTGCATCGGTCAGATCCTGCTGGCCCGCAAGATGGGCAAAAAGCGCATCATCGCCGAAACCGGCGCCGGCATGCACGGCGTGGCCACGGCTACCGTGGCGGCGCGCTTTGGCATGGAGTGCGTGATCTACATGGGGGCCACCGACATCGAGCGCCAGCAGCCCAACGTCTTTCGCATGAAGCTGCTGGGCGCCGAGGTCATTCCGGTCGAATCCGGGACCGGCACGCTCAAGGACGCCATGAACGAGGCGCTGCGCGATTGGGTCACCAATGTGGACTCCACCTTCTACCTGATCGGTACGGTGGCCGGGCCGCATCCCTATCCGGCCATGGTGCGTGATTTCCAGTCGGTGATCGGGCGCGAAACCCGCGAACAGATTCTCGAGAAGGAAGGGCGCCTGCCGGACACGCTGATGGCCTGCATCGGCGGGGGCTCCAACGCCATGGGGCTTTTTCATCCGATGCTGGATGACGAAAGCGTCCACATGATCGGCGTCGAAGCGGCCGGTCACGGCATCGAGACCGGCGAACACGCCGCCAGTCTCAACGGCGGCGAGCCGGGCGTCTTGCACGGCAACCGAACCTTCCTGTTGCAAAGCCATGATGGTCAGATTACCGACGCCCACTCGGTCTCGGCGGGTCTGGACTATCCGGGCATCGGCCCCGAGCACGCCTGGCTGCATACCCAAAAGCGCGTCGAGTACGTCTCGATCACCGATTACGAGGCGATTCAGGCCTTCAAGCTCTGCTGTGAACTCGAAGGCATCATCCCGGCGCTGGAGTCGGCGCACTCGCTGGCCCATCTCAAAAAGATTGCCCCGGATTTGCCCGAGGATCATCTGATCGTGCTCAACATGAGCGGGCGGGGCGACAAGGACATGGCAAGCGTTGCCAACTGGCTCGAACAGCACGGTGACACCGACAAACTGCCGAACACCACGGTAGAGGCCGCCGAGCCCGGCCGGATTGATGACATGCAGCCGCCGCATGATGTGGCGAAAAAGACCGGGGAGACCGAATAATGGCCACACGTATTACTCGCCGCCTCGAGGCGCTCAAGGCTGAAGACCGTGCGGCACTGGTCACCTTTACCATGGCCGGCGATCCGAACTATCAGGCCTCGCTCGACACGCTCAAGGGCCTGCCGGGCGCCGGCGCCGACATCATTGAACTGGGCATGCCGTTCACCGACCCGATGGCCGACGGTCCCTCGATTCAGAAAGCCGCCCTGCGCGCGCTGAAGGGCCAGCACACCCAGCAAAAAACGCTGGAGATGGTGCGCGAGTTTCGTCGCGATGATCAGGACACACCCATCGTATTGATGGGCTACTACAACCCCATCTATCGCTATGGTGTTGAACGGTTTCTGGAAGATGCGTCCGAGGCCGGCGTGGATGGGCTGATCGTGGTAGACCTGCCGCCGGAGCATGACAGCGAGCTGTGTCTGCCGGCCGCGCGTGCCGGCATCGACTTCATTCGTCTGGCCACGCCCACGACCGATGATAAGCGCCTGCCGCGGGTGCTGGAAAATACCTCGGGCTTTATCTATTACGTCTCGGTGGCCGGGGTCACGGGGGCTGCCGCGCCCACGCCGGAAAGCGTCGAGCGCTCGATCACCCGCATTCGTGCCCATACCGATCTGCCCATCGCCGTAGGCTTTGGCATCCGCAGCGCCGAACAGGCGGCCAGCATCGGTCGTTTCGCCGATGCCGTGGTGGTCGGGTCCGCACTGATCAGTTGCATCGAACACGCCGACAGCGTCGAGGCCGGTACCCGGGACGTGCATGCCCTGGTACGTGAACTCGCCCGTGGCGTTCGGCAGGCACGTCTGGCAACGGCCTGATAAAACAACACCGGCTGCCCTGGGGCAGCCGGTGATATCAACGCCATAATCCCTTTGAGAGGATTACTTGGAAACGGCGTCCTTGAGACCCTTGCCGGCCTTGAATGCAACGTTCTTGCTGGCAGGAATCTGGATTTCCTTGCCGGTCTGCGGGTTCTTGCCGGTACGTGCGGCGCGCTCGCGCACGGTGAAGGTGCCAAACCCGATCAGGGTGACATCTTCGCCTCTGGCAACACTACGGGTAATCTCGTCGAGTACGACGTTGAGTACCTGACCTGCCTTGTCCTTTGAAAGATCCGCCTGCTCGGCAATGGCCGCGGCGAGTTCTGGTTTGCGCATAACGCCTCCTGGTTGGGCAATAACATGGCGATTTTTGGTGCCGCCCATTGTTATATCGAATTCGCACACTGCAAGAGGGTGCGCGAAGGGTCGCTCACTGCCCTGCACCAGCGCCATGAGGCCAGCCTTGCAGGGCGAACACTGTTCGACGGGCCTAGACTAGCAACGCCGCCCCGCTTCACGCCAGCCAAAACTGCACAAAATGGCACTTTGTCGCGTATATCCAGCCTAATGGATGATATTTTTACCCCACAGGTACAAAAAGATACCCGATGACCCTCTTTTCGGATGTTGCCTTCATGCCCGAATCTCCTAGGCCCTTGCTGCCACTGACACGCTGGCAACCGATCACGCTGTCCGGTGTACAACTTGAAAATCCACTCGCAGACCTGATGAGGTCACGGGATTCGCTTACAGCAAGACTGTCTCGTCTGGTTGATGCACCCATCACGGTTCGATTGCACGCCCAGGGGGCCGGGCGAGGCCGCCATGACGAACTGACCGCGCTGGGCCTGGCGGCCGGACAGCGGGTCTGGCGACGGGAGGTCACGCTGGAAGCCAAGGGCGAGGTGCTGGTAGCGGCGCGGTCGGTCATGGCGCTTAGGGGCTGCCCGCCCTGGATGGCCCGCCTGGGCACCCAGGCGCTTGGCCATCAGCTTTTTGCCAGAGCCGCGCGGGCACCAGGAAAATCCATGGTAAAGCGCTCGGATATCGAAATGACCCGGGATGCCCCGGGGTTTCTGGACCTGCCCGTGGCGTGGGGCCGACGCTCGCTGTTCACCCTAGGGCCTGATCGCCCACCGCTGCTGGTGCAGGAGTATTTCGTGCATGAACGTTTCACCCGACGCCTGCGCCCATGATGCATGGATGACTCGACACCGGGTCATTTCGGGTAGACTCATGTTTTTACGCTGACATCCTCGTTTTACCCTGACTGGAGCCCCGACGATGCCGTCGCCCCTCGCTCGTCTCCCTGACTTCATGCGCCTGACCCGGCTCGACCGGCCCATCGGCACCTGGCTTTTGATGTGGCCGACGCTGGCGGCCCTGTGGCTGGCCGGCGATGGCCTGCCCACGCGTCACAACCTGATCATCTTCATCCTGGGGGTCTATGTCATGCGCGCAGCGGGGTGCGTGATCAATGACTATGCCGACCGCCACTTCGATGCCCACGTCAAGCGTACCCATGATCGACCGCTGGCGACCGGGCGCATCAGCGAACGTGAAGCGCTGACGCTGTTTGGCGTGCTGCTGGCGATCGCCTTCGTACTGGTCTGCTTTACCAACGCCTATACCATCATGCTGTCGTTCGGGGCCGCGGCGCTTGCCGCCAGCTATCCGTTCATGAAGCGCTATACCCATCTCCCGCAGGTGGTACTGGGCGCGGCCTTTGGCTGGAGCATTCCGATGGCCTTTGGCGCCGAGCAGGGCCATGTGCCGGCCGTGGCCTGGTGGCTCTTTTTTGCCAATATCGTCTGGACGCTGGTCTATGACACCTGGTATGCGATGGTCGACCGTGACGATGATCTGAAAATCGGCATCAAGTCGACTGCCGTGTTGTTCGGCCGGATGGATCTGGTCATTCAGGGCGCGCTGCAGGTGCTGATGCTGATGCTGCTGGCGGTCGTGGGCCGCCTGGAGGAGCTGGATGGCTTCTACTGGGCATCGCTTGCCGCCATTGCCGTCGTGTTCGTCCATCAGCAGCGATTATGTCGCACACGTACCCGCGAGGGCTGCTTTCAGGCCTTTTTGAACAATCATTGGGTAGGAATACTGCTCTTTGCCGGCATTGCACTGGCAACCTGGCAGGCTTAATCCTCTGGAAGCGATGGCGTCATTCCCGGCGGGAGTGTCATAAAGTTGTCATATGAAGACGTTTGAATGACGATCACATGACGAAGCCCGTGACCGACCGCCATCGCGTTGGTCATCTCGTCAGTCGCCATCGCTATCCGGCAGGGGAAGCCACTCATGTCCAGAACCGTTTTAATCGTCGACGACGAAGCGCCGATTCGTGAAATGATTGCCATGGCGCTCGAGATGGCGGACTTTCGCATTCTCGAAGCCGAAGACGCCATCACCGCCCATGAGCTGGTCGTCGACGAGCGCCCCGATCTGATTTTACTGGACTGGATGCTGCCCGGCGTCAGCGGCATTGATCTCGCGCGTCGCCTCAAGCGCGACCCCATTACCCGCGACATCCCGATCGTGCTGCTGACGGCCCGCAGCGAAGAAGACAACAAGGTTCAGGGGCTGGAAAGCGGCGCTGATGACTACATCACCAAGCCCTTTTCTCCCCGTGAGCTGATCGCTCGCCTAAAGGCCGTGCTGCGGCGTACGACGCCGGCCGGTGTCGAGGAAACCGTCGAGGTCGGTGGGCTGATGCTTGATCCCGTCAGCCATCGCGTCAGTGTGGATGGACAAGCGCTCGAGATCGGACCAACCGAATACCGCCTGCTGCAGTTCTTCATGACCCATCAGGAACGCGCCTACACCCGTACCCAGCTGCTTGATCAGGTCTGGGGGGGCAATGTTTATGTCGAGGAGCGAACGGTGGATGTTCACATTCGCCGGTTGCGAAAGGTGCTGGGAGATGCCCATCAGCACCTGGTGCAGACCGTACGCGGTACCGGCTATCGCTTCTCGTCGCGGTAGCCGGCATGCATTACTGGCTCAACGAACTCTGGCGCCTGGCCTATCTGGCCGTATGTTTTACCATCCTTGGCATGCTGCTGGGCTATCCGGGCTGGGGGCTGGCTCTGGGACTGGGCATCCATCTCGCCTTTACCCTGAGACATCTAAGGCGGCTCTACCGCTGGCTGGAAGCCCCGGTAGAACAGCGCCCGCCCGATGGCGAAGGGGTATGGGGGGATCTGTTCGACCGACTCTATCGCTATCAGAAGGGCCAGCAGCAGCTGCAAAACCGCCTGCGCTCGGTATTAAAGCGTGTTCAGGAGTCCGCCGAGTCGATGAGCGAGGGGGTGGTAATGCTCGATTCGCGCGGCTGTCTGGACTGGTGGAACAGTACCGCCGAGCGGCTGGTCGGGCTGGATAAACATCAGGACCGCGGCCATCACCTGACCAACTATCTGCGTGATCCTGACTTTATTCGCTACTTTCGCAAAATGGATTACAGCGAGCCGGTCACGATCAATGCCCCCACCAATGACGCCCGCACGCTGGCATGTCAGATCACCCGCTTTGGCGATGACGAACGTCTGTTGATCATTCGGGATGTGACCCGGCTGCAGCGTCTGGAACAAACTCGGCGCGACTTCGTGGCCAATGTCTCCCACGAGCTGCGCACGCCCCTGACGGTACTGACCGGCTACGTCGAAACCTGGCAGGACAACGATGATGCACTGCCCACCTCGTTCAAGCGCGGCCTGAATCGCATGCAGGAACAGACCGTACGCATGCAGCATCTGGTCGAGGATCTTCTGACCCTGTCACGGCTCGAGACCAGCGAGCGCCATCACAAAGAACGCTCCATTGACATGGTGGCGCTGTGTGAACAGATCGCCGAGGACGGGCAGGAACTCTCTGCCGGCAGCCACGAGATCACCTGCCGGCTGGAGGAGACCCGTCGGCTGTTCGGGGATGTCGAAGAGCTGCGAAGCGCCCTGTCCAATCTGATCTACAACGCGGTGCGCTACACCTCACCCGGCTGTCATATCACCATTGTCTATCGTCGATGGGACAAGGATGGTGCCGTCGTCGAGGTCATTGATGACGGTGAAGGCATTTCTCCCGAGCATCTGCCGCGCCTGACCGAGCGGTTCTATCGGGTCGACAAGAGTCGCTCGGTGGCCAGTGGCGGCACCGGGCTGGGGCTGGCCATCGTCAAGCACGTGCTGCTGCGCCATGACGCCAGACTCGATATCGAGAGCCAACCCGGCGAAGGCGCCTGCTTTCGCTGTATCTTCCCTGCGCCTCGGCTGGAAAGGGCGCCTGACTGATTCCAGGCGCTGCCCTCATGCGCTACTGACGCACGGCACGAACATCGGCCAGACCGTGGTAGCGCTCCAGCAACGCCAGCAGGATGGCCTGACTTTCCACATCGATATTGCCGCGGGTATCGGCCGGTCGAAAGTGCATCTGAAAGGCTGACAGCGCCTTGCGGGTCGGCTCATCGAACGTGCCGGTGACGCTCACCGGATAGCCCCAGAGCCCCAGCGCCCGCTGCAGCTGCGCCGTGGTCAACGGTGAAGCGCTCAGCTCGCGCTGATAGCGGGTCACGACATGACGTTCGGGCCAGGCACCGACACCGGCCTCGTAAAGGCGCTGCCAGGGAAAGAACGGGCCCGGGTCCACCTTGCGTCCGGGCGCAATATCACTGTGGCCCAGCACGTTTTCCGGCGCGATCTGGTAGCGGTCGACAATGTCACGGGCCAATGCGGTCACCAGCTCGATCTGGGCCCGGCTGTAAGGGTCCCAGACCATGCCGTCGGGCGAGGGGTAGTGGCCGCGATTGACGATCTCGATGCCGATCGACGTATCGTTGAGATTGACGCGATCCGCCCAGCTGCTCACCCCGGCATGCCACGCCCTTTTATTCTCGTCGACCAGCTGCATGACCACCGGCTGATGCTGATACTCGCCCGGGGTCGCCGTTACCAGATAGTGGGCGCTGACGTTGCCCCCGGTCAGCGCCCTGAAGGCCGCCGCGTCATCGCCGCCGGTGTAGTGGAGCACCAGAAAGCGAATGCGCTGATTCTGTCCGCGTGACGACACCGAATGATCGACCCGATAACCGCTACGACGCTCGAGCGCCGCCCCCTGGGCCGGCGTGTAGCGCCGGGGTGGGGTTGTATCGTCAATGACCGGCACATTGCTGAAAATGCGGTCAATGGCATCGGTATCGACCACGGGCGTTGGGGAAGGAGTTGGCGTGCTGGCGCAACCGGCCAGCACCATGGCCAGTGCCAGACCGACGAGCAGGGATTTTGACATGTTGTGTTCCGTCAGGACGGTGAATCCGGGGCTTCAAAACGCCATATGACACGAGTCACTGTGCAGGCCCTGACGGGCATCTCATGCGACATGTCACATCATGTTACGACGACAGGGTCGCATCATAGCAGTGTTGCTCACGCCTGCCTGCATCGAGACAGGGTCTATTGCGGCGCCGGCAGGGCCATGTAATGACGCCGCCACATCATGACGCCCGCGGCCACCGCGGCCGGCATGACCAGCAGATTGACGATGGGAATCCAGATCAGGGCGGAGACCACGCCGCCAAAGGTCAGCGTCGGCCACCAGCGCGCGCTCAGGCGCTTTTTCATGTCGGGAAAGCTCACCCCGTTGTTGTCCATGGGGTAGTCCAGATACTGAATCGACATGCTCCAGATCGAAAACAGCGCCCAGCACAGCGGTGCCGCCAGATGCAGTACGGGCACAAACCCGATTAACAGCAGCAGCAGTACGCGGGGGGCCATCCAGGCCAGCTTTTGCAGCTCGCGCTTTAAGCTGTCGATGGCCTGACGCCAGAGGGAGCGGTCATCGATGCTTTCCTGCTGCCCGGACAGGCGCTTTTCGACGTTCTCGGCCAGAAACCCGTAAAAGGGCGAGGCGATCAGGTTGGCCACGACCGTAAAGGTAAAGGCCAGCACGATGATCAGACACAGCACGACCAGCGGCCAGATCAACCATTCAAGCCACTCGAGCCAGCCCGGGACGCTGGCCATCCAGTAGTTGACCCAGCCGGAGAAGCGCTGGATCACAAACGTGAACAGCGCGGCATAAATGGCCAGATTGGCCAGCAGCGGAATCACGACATAACGTCGAAGCCCGGGCGAGAGCACCATGGAAAACCCGCGCCCCAGCGCAGAGACGGCATACACCATTGAAGGATTATCCAGTCATCAAAGAGGGTGGGCAGGCAGATTATCATACCCACCGGCCCTCGCAGAGAGGACCGGTGATCGGCAGGGAAAAGGGGGGATTCAGATACCGGAAGGGCTGTCGGGCGAGGGTTGGGCGCTGTTTGAATGGCGAATGTCATCGCCCTCGACCAGATAGATCACCGATTCGGCCAGATTGTCGGCATGATCGCCGATACGCTCCAGCGAGCGCAGAATCCACATGACGTTGAGCACCGAGCTGATCGAGCGCGGGTCCTCCATCATGAAGGTGACCAGCGACCGCATGGCGGTCTGGTAGTCCTGATCGACGATCTCGTCCTCGCCCAGCACTTCACGGGCCATGGGCACGTCCATGCGGGCAAAGGCGGTCAGGGCCTGACGCACCATGTCGCGCACGCGGGTACTGATATGGCGAATTTCGGTAAAGCCGCGGCTGGTCAGTCCTTCCTCGATCAGACTCAGGGCATGACGGGCGATCTTGTTGGCTTCATCGCCCATGCGCTCCAGATCAGAAGTTGCGCGCGTCACCGCCAGCACCAGCCGCAGATCGGAGGCCGTGGGCTGACGGCGGGCGAGAATATGAGCGCACTCGTCATCGATGTCGAGCTGGAAGTTGTTGACCTCACGGTCGTTGTCACGCACCCGCTCGGCCGCCTCGAAATTGCCTTCCAGCAGCGCGGCGATAACCTCGTTGATCTGACGCTCTACCAGCCCCCCCATCGCCAGCAGCTGGGTCTTCAGTGACTCCAGCTCCTGATTGAACTGACGTGAAATATGCTGGCTGTGAGGGTCGTTGGTAATGTCCATGATGACTCCGTGCACGGATCAGGGGCGCTGCCTGGCAGCGCCATGTTGTCGCCAGCATCGCGCAGTGTCATGACAATTTAATGACAGACCCGACTGCCTGATGTACTGGCGCCTTCAGCCCAGCGGTACCAGCCTGGCAAAGCCCAGTACCAGCCACTTGTCGCCGTCTTCCTCGAAGCTGACCTGGACCCGCGCACGCTGACCCTGACCTTCGGCATTGATCACCACCCCTTCACCAAAGACCGGATGGCTGACCCGCTGCCCCAGGGACAGGCTCGGCAGCTCCTCGCCACCATCGACCTGCTCCTGGCGCACGCTGGAGGCCTTCGAGGTGACCGGGCGCGAGATCTGTCCGCGCAGGCGAACCTCCTCGACCAGATTTTCCGGCAGCTCACGCAGAAAGCGCGACGGGCGCTGGAAGGTCTCCTTGCCGTGCAGACGCCGCGACTCGGCGTGGGTCAGATAGAGCTTTTCCATCGCCCGCGTGACCCCGACATAGCAGAGCCTGCGCTCCTCCTCGAGACGGCCGGGTTCTTCCAGCGACATCTTGTGCGGAAAAAGGCCCTCTTCCATGCCGGCCACGAACACCACCGGAAACTCGAGGCCCTTGGCCGAGTGCAGGGTCATCATCTGCACCGCATCCTCGAATTCATCGGCTTCATGCTCACCGGAGTTGAGTGCGGCTTCTGCCAGGAAGGTGCCGAGCGTGTCGCCCTCACGATCGCTCATCGGATCAAAGGGGTTGCTCTGGGTAGCGGACTTCGCCGCGCTGACCAGCTCTTCCAGGTTCTCGACCCGCGCCTGACCCTTTTCACCCTTCTCGGCGCGGTGATGTTCGATCAGGCCGGTCTGGCTGATGACGTGATCGATCATTTCGTGCAGGGCCAGGCCCGCGGTGTCGTTATCGAGCTGATCGATCAGATTGCTGAAGGTGGTCACGCTCGAGGCGGCGCGTCCCTTCAAAAGCCCCTTTGATGGCGCATCGTTGAGGGCCTGCCATAGCGAGACGCCCTCGTCGCGAGCATAGGCGCGCAGCAGCTCGACGCTGCGCGTGCCGATGCCGCGCGCCGGCACGTTGATCACGCGCTCAAGCGAGGCATCATCGTCACGCGACACCATCAGGCGCAGATAGGCCAGCGCGTTCTTGATCTCGAGACGCTCGTAAAAGCGCTGACCGCCGTAGATGCGATAGGGCACCTTCTGGCGAATCAGCGCCTCCTCCAGCACCCGCGACTGAGCGTTGGAGCGGTACAGGATAGCGATATCACGACGGGCACGATCCTTCTCGCGTACCTGAGCGGCAATGGTATCGACAATGAAGCGCGCCTCGTCCAGGTCGTTGAAGCCGCCGTACAGGGAGATGCGCTCGCCTTCGGTGACGTCGGTCCAGAGCTCCTTGCCCATGCGCCCGGCATTGTTGCGAATCAATGCGTTGGCCGCCTCAAGGATGGCGCTGGTCGAGCGGTAGTTGCGCTCAAGGCGGACCAGGCGGGTATCGTGAAACTCATCGCGAAAGCGCGCCAGGTTCTCGACCTTCGCGCCACGCCAGCCATAGATCGACTGGTCATCGTCGCCGACCGCCGTCAGACAGGCACGATCACCGGCCAGCAGCTTGAGCCAGGCGTACTGCAACGTGTTGGTGTCCTGAAACTCGTCGACCAGCAGGTGCTGAAACCGCTCGCGGTAGTGCTGCAGAAGGCGCGCGTTATCGCGCAAAAGCTCCAGCGAACGCAGCAGCAGCTCGCCGAAATCGACCAGTCCGCCACGTTCACAGGCGAGATGGTAGAGCTCGTAGAGATCGACCATCTGCTGCATGTAGGCATCACCATGGGCGTCAATGTCGCCCGGGCGCAGGCCTTCTTCCTTGCAGCCGCCAATGAAGTACTGCACCTGTTTGGGCGGATAGCGCTCGTCATCAATGTTGTGATCGCGCAGCAGCCGCTTGACCAGCCGCAGCTGATCATCACTGTCGATGATTTGGAAATGCTCGGGCAGGCCGGCATCCTGCCAGTGGGTGCGCAAAAGTCGATGGGCAATCGAGTGAAAGGTGCCGACCCACATGCCGCGCGGCGAGACCTTCAAGAGCGTCTCCAGCCGCGATCGCATCTCGCGGGCGGCCTTGTTGGTGAAGGTCACGGCCAGTATCGACCAGGGCGACAGGCCATCGACCTCCATCAGCCAGGCAATGCGATGCACCAGCACCCGGGTCTTGCCGGAACCGGCGCCGGCCAGCACCAGCATGTTGCCCTGAGGGGCGCCGACCGCGTCGCGCTGATCGGAGTTGAGCGAATCGAGTAGCGCAGAGGCGTCCATGAAATCAGATACCCTGGAAATCGGCCGGAAGGGGCCTGAGAGAAGAGATCAAAAAGAAGTCTCTACCCTAGCATATCCGGCGCTGCCGGTCCCTCTCCCTGCCTTGCCCGGCGCCTATTGATCGTCGGATTTGCCGCGGGTGCGGGCGCTTTCCTGACGGGCCCGGTCGAAAGGGTCGGGGCGGGCCGTGCGCAGCGGATCAAGGCTGCGCTTGACCGCTACCAGATGCTCGGCCAATTGCGGGCCGCGTGTCTTGGCCACGCCCACGGCGAGAATATCGATCACCACCAGATGCGCGATGCGCGAACTCATGGGGCGATAGACCTCGCTGTCCTCGAACACATCGATATAGAGCCCGAGCGTGCACTTTTCGGCCAGCGGTGAATCCGCCGGACACAGTCCAATGACCGTGGCGCCGTGAGACAGGGCAATGTCGACGCTCGAAAGCAGCGAGCTGGAACGCCCGGTCTGGGAAATGGCCACCACCACATCATGCTCGCCGAGAGTGACCGCCGACATGTGCTGCATGTGTGGATCGGAATAGGCCGCCGTCGAGATGCGAAGGCGAAAGAACTTGTGCTGGGCATCGATGGCCACTGCCCCGGAGGCACCGTAACCGTAGAACTCGACCCGGCTGGCATCCGACAGCGCGTTGATCGCGCGGGTCATGCTGGTGGCGTCGATTCGGTCACGTACGCCCAGAAGCGTTCCCACGGTGGAATCAAAGATTCCGCGGGAGAACTCGGCGACGCTGTCGGTTTCATTCATCGAAAACTCGGAGAACTGCTCACCGGTCGCCAGTGTCTGCGCCAGTTTGAGCTTGAAGTCCTGATACCCCGTGCAATCGATGGCACGACAGAATCGGATGACCGTAGGCTCGCTGACGCCTACCCGGCCAGCCAGCGCGGCCAGTGGCAGATGAATGACTTCATCGGCATTGCGCAGTACAAAACGGGCCACTTTCTGCTCGGAGCGGCGAAAGGCCGGAAGCCGGGCGCGAAGGTCATCAAAAAGCGTGACACTCAAGGTGCATCCTCTGTGCTGGTTGACGCACGCCCTTTGTTGCGGTACGTCATAAAATTGTCAACAGCACTATCATACGCTGAGTGCGAGCACTGATCGACGCTGACTATCACGTTCATGGTCACGTCGACACAGTGTCATGTCCCGGATCCATTTCAATGTCGAAGGGTGCATCGTTCATGCAAAAACAGACTGCTGATCAATCCAGACTCAATGCCGTTCGCAACGAAATTCTCGATATCGCCCTGCATATTGATGCGAAGGAAAACGAGAAACGCCGACAGCGCGCCGCCGAGCGTGCCCTGAAGGCCCGTCGGGGTATCGAGGATCACTTCGAATCACGACGGCTGGCCACGCAACTCAGCGAGGAGGATGAACGACGGCATCACTTCGGCTAGCCGACACCGCACACCTGTGCGTGAAACGACCGCGACCGGCAGGGCCGGCCACGATCGCAAGCGGTAGAAGGGTGGCTACGGGCTGGTCGAGCGTGTCGCAGCCGGGCTCAATACCAGCTCGACCCGACGGTTCTGGGCGCGGCCTGCTTCGGTATTGTTGCCGGCCAGCGGCCGGGTTGGCCCATAGCCGATCGCCCGCAGCTGCGAGGCGCTGACACCGCCCCGGCTCAGGTAGCGCAGCACGGCCGTGGCGCGCCCAACGGAGAGCTCCCAGTTTGACGGGAATCGCTCCGTCGAGATGGTCCGACTGTCCGTGTGACCTTCCACCGAAATTTCACCGTCGAAATCCCTGAGCGCCGGCAGCAGACGATCCAGCAGTACGCTGCCCTGGCCGCTGATGTCGACATCGGCACTGGGGAAGAGCAGTCGGTCTTCGATCCGCAGGATGGTGCGCTCGCGCTCGCGGGTGACCTGAACCCCTTCAATACCGGCCAGTCGTCGATCCATGGCCATGACCTCGTTTGAAGGCGCTGGCATCTCATCCATTGGCGTCATCCGTTCCATCAGCGGAATCATGACCGCCAGCGCCGCCTGAACGTCCACGCGTGCCGGTGCCCGGGGATGTGGCGGCTCTACCGTTGTGGTCGCCGGCAGCATCTGCCAGGGCGTGGGCGCCGAAGGAGAAGCCGTAAGCCAGGGCAGCACGCCGGTGGCATTCACCGGCACGTTTTGTACTGGTGACAGTTGCTGCGTGGCGGCAAGCGTCAGCGGCGAGACCATCACTGTCGCGGCGGGCCTGGTCGCCATGGTAGAGGACGACAGGTCCTCCTGTGGGACCACGCTACGCATGGCCAGCAGCAGCACGAATAGCACCAGCAGCAGGGTCAAAAGATCCAGATAGCTGAGCATCCAGCCATCGCTTTCATCGCTGCGATCGGCCGTCAGCACAAGCTCACGGGCGGCCTGGCGGGCCTGACCGGAGGAGCTCGACGATCGGTGATCCATCACGGCGTGCTGCCTCCACTGCCTTCCGACTCACGTGGCAGGAGACGCTCGCCCAGTTCGTCGTGGGCTTCACTGATAAAGGAGTTGAGCGTGGCCTCGATAAAGGAGGGCAGGCGACGGCGCGAGATCATGGAAACCCCTTCCAGCACCATGTTCATTGCAATGAGGCGATCCTCGGTGCGGCGCTCCAGCTTGACCGCAATCGGTCTGAACAGCAGGTTGGCCAGCAGGATGCCGTAAAAGGTCGACAGCAGGGCCACACCCATGCGTGGGCCGATGACGGCCAGATCGCCGTTCTGGATCACCTCCAGCATATTGATCAAACCAACCAGAGTGCCCAGCATGCCAAAGGCCGGCGCGTAGGTGGCCATGGTGCGAAAGATTTGCGCCTCGGCCAGCTCCCGGGCGCGCAAACGCGTGATGCGCCAGCGCAGAAGATCGAGAATCTCCTCTTCGCGCACGTTATCGATCACCAGGCTGATGCCGGTGCGCAAAAAGGGGTTGCGAGTGTTTTCCAGCGCCCGCTCCACGGCGCGGGCATCGCCATGCATCCACTCGCGGGCCAGCGCCACCAGTTCGTCGATGTCCTCGCGGATAAAATCGGGTTCACGGCGAAAGATACTGCCTACCAGCGCGACCACACGGCGAATCTCGCGCATCGGATAGCTGATCATGGTGGCGGCCAGCGTTCCGGTCAGCACGATCAAAAGACCGGCCAGATTGAAAAAGCTCAGGGGCGACTGGGCGGTAAACAGCACCACGACGATCAGCAGCAGCATGCTGACCACGATGCCGATCACCGTCGAAGGGTTGCCGGGGACGCCGGCCGTACGGCCGGAGGGCGTCTGGGAGGAACGGTCAGTGCTGCCGGATTGACTGCTGGTCATGAAAAAACATCCATGTGCGTGCAGCGCGTAACGGCGACGGCCGATGGAATTCCTTCAGCCAGCGTCGCTGCTGCCGATATTGACCGGTCAATTCTGACAGAGCCCTTTCTCGTCAAACGCTACGAATAGCGCCATTTTTGGCACGCATTCATTCGCTTGAACAAGAGTTGTGCACCTTTCCCACAGAGTTATCCACATTTTCCATTGACAGTGGACAACGCTGTGATCAAGTGAGGACATCACACCTCACTGCTTTCCTTTTTCCAGACATAAAAAAGCGGGCGCCAGAGGCGCCCGCCGAGTGTCCTGATCCCGTGTTAATGGATCAGGTTATAAACAAACACGATGGCGACCCCGATAGGCGCGATAAAGCGCGCCGAGAAACGCCACCAAGCAAAGGCCATACCGCTCATGTTGAGCTGAGCGCGCACTTCGTCACGCCCCATGAACCAGCCTACGAACACGATGGTGGCAAGACCGGTCAGCGGCAGCATGAACTTGCTGGTCACATAGTCGAGCAGGTCGAACACCGTCATGCCAAAGGGTGTAAAGGCCGACCAGTCGTTGAACGACAGCACCGTGGCAATGCCCAGAAGCCAGGTCGCTGCTCCGGCCACCAGCGCCGACTGCAGACGATTCAATGGAGACTTCTCCTCAAGCCATTCCACGATCGGCTCCAGCAGCGAGATCGCCGAGGTCCAGGCGGCAAAGACCAGCAGTACAAAAAACAGCGTGCCGAAAATGACACCGCCGGACATGCTGCCAAAGGCCAATGGCAGGGTCTGGAAGATCAGCCCGGGGCCGGCGGCCGGATCAAGACCGTTGGCGAAAACGATCGGGAAGATGGCCATGCCGGCGGCCAGCGCAATGATCGTGTCAAGAACGACCACCGTCAGCGCCGTGCGGCCGATATTGACGTCATCGCTGAGATAGGAGCCGTAGGCCATCATGATGCCCATGCCCAGACTCAGGGTGAAAAAGGCATGGCCCATGGCGGCCAGAATCACATCACCATCGAGCCTTGAGAAATCGGGATTGAACAGATAATCCAGCCCGGCTTCAAAGCTGCCCGTGGTGGCGGCATAGCCCACCATGACCAGCAGCAGTACGGCCAGCGCCGGCATGAGAATCTTGGCGGCCCGCTCAAGCCCGCCGGCGACGCCGCCGGCCACAATGGCAATGGTCAAGATCATGAACAGGCTGTGCCAGAGCAGCAGCAGGCCAGGGCTTCCCAACAGATTGGAAAACAGCGCGCCAACGCCTTCGCCGTCAAGCCCGGTAAAGGTCGCAGTCGCACTGTAGCGGATATAGGCCAGCGCCCAGCCGCCGATCACGCTGTAAAACGACAAAATCAGCCAGGCCGCAAGGATGCCGCCCACACCGATCAGTACCCAGGCCTTGGAGCGCTTGAGACGCCCGGCGATGCGGTTCATGGTCGAAATGGGGTTTTTCTGCCCCAGCCGGCCCAGCAGCCACTCACTCATCAGAATCGGCAGGCCGATCAGCAAAATGCAGATCAGATAGACGAGAACGAAGGCACCGCCGCCGCTCTCCCCGGTCATATAGGGGAATTTCCAGATATTGCCCAGCCCGACGGAAGAGCCGACCGCGGCGAGCAGGAAAGCGATGCGCGAGGACCACTGCGCATGAGAATGGGGCTTGTTGGTCATGAGGTTACCCTGTGTGTCCCTGTGAGTCGGCAGGCGCGGCCGGTTTGACGATAGACACCGTGCCTCGCCGACGCCCGTGCGTCATTGTTGATGTTGTTCCGGAGTCATTGTGTCAACGATGCCTGCCTGAAGCGATTGATGGCGCTCATTGTACAGGCGTGGGCGGCCACATCACGCGCTGTTACATCAAAAGAGTGATTCCTGACGCTCACCGGCAAACTCGGAAAGTCTCGGCAGCGCGATCCGCTCGGCCAGCCGCGTGTAAAAATCGCGCGCCAGCAGCGGCGCCGCACGATTATCCGGGGTATGCACAAACAATACAGGACTTTTCCCCTGTTCCATCCACAGCGCCAGCTGCTCGATCCAGGGCGTAAAGCGTGCGTGATTGATGGCGTCATCGAAGTGTCCGATAAAGCGCACCACCGGCTGTGCTGCCGTGCTCAGCACATGGAGTGGTCGACGTGGCTTTTCACGCTGGGCCTGCTGTAGCCGGACATCGTCACCGGCCGGGGTGGCAAAAAGCGCGCGGGCATCCAGCATGACCCGATCGGCCCCGTGAGTTATCAACAGCCGGTTGAGCGACTGTTCGGCCGCCCCCTTGTGGAAAAACTCACTGTGCCGCACTTCCACGGCGCACGGCAGCGCTTTCGGCCAGCGTTTCAGAGTAGCTTCAAGCATGGGCAGCTCATCGAGACCGAAGTCCCGCGGCAGCTGAATCATGGTCGGCCCCAGCCGATCATGCAGCGGCGCCAACCGCTCGATAAAATGATCCAGCTCGGCTTCAATGCCCACCAGCCGCTTGTCATGGGTCAGCATCGAGGGCAGCTTGAAGCAGAATCGAAAGTGTGTCGGCGCCTGTCTCGCCCAGGTGGCCACCACGTCCTCCCGCGGTGCCCCGCTATAGAAGGTGGTATTGCCTTCGACGCAGGAAAAGACGCTGGCATAGTCCGGCAGCGAGTCACTCGGCTCGGCGTAACGCCCATAAAGCGTGCCGCGCCAGTCGGCGTTGGCCCACATGGCCAGACCCAGCTACAGCCTGCCCGTCATGATCAGCGCACCCATTCGGCATCAAAGCGCTGGCGGGGCGAGACGATCTCGTTCTGGGCCTGAATCATGGCAAGCTCCCGGGTGCCGGCCTGCCAGGTGTGGGTAAAGAGCGCATGCACCGCCTCTGCCGTGCGTTCCAGTGCGCGCGCCGGCCCCTCGCCGGTAATCCCGTCCTCATCGCGCAGACAGCAGGCCAGAAATACTGCCGCGGTGAAGTCGCCGGCACCATTGGGCGCTACCGGAAAGTCGAAACGGGGGGTAGCGATCCGCCAGCTGCCGGCTTCGGTATCGACCAGCATTTCGATGGTCTCCGAGCAACTGTCATCGATGTCCAGCGAGGTGACCAGCACCACGCTCGGGCCATGTTCACGCAGGCACGCCGCTGCCGTCAGTACATCATCAAGCGTCCGGATCGAATGATCGGCCAGAAAGGCCAGCTCGAATTGATTGGGCGTGACGATATCAGCCGCCGGGACGGCGCAGTCGCGCATCCAGGCCGGGATATCCTCGCGCACGAAAAAGCCACGGCCGATGTCACCCATCACCGGGTCACAGCAATACACCGCGCCCGGATTGGCCGCACGCACGCGACTCACGCTTTCCAGCACCGCCCGGCCAATGCCCTGATCTCCCATATAGCCCGACAGCACGGCCTGGACATCCTTGAGCCCGGTCAGCGCCTCGACGCCATCGAGCACGTCCTTCAGGTGCGACGGTGTAAAGACCTCGCCGGTAAAGGCGCCGTAGCCGGTGTGGTTGGAAAACTGCACCGTATTGATGGCGGTGACCTCGCAGCCCAGACGCTGCAACGGAAGTACGGCGGCGCGATTACCCACGTAGCCATAGGCGACGTGACTCTGAATGGAAATGATATGGGTCATGAAGAGAACTCGATCGACACATGGAATACCCACGATGACGCGGGGCTGTCTATGCTTTAAAAGATAACATCACGTTGAGGTAGACCGCTCATGTCGCGTGCCATGCGTATCATCAGTCGGATACTGGGGGGGCTTTTGGCCCTGCTGATACTGCTCGCCCTTGTCATGACCCTGATGAGCTGGAACTGGCTCAGACCCACGATCAATGACCGCGTCTCCGACGCCCTGGGGCGTCCCTTTGCCATTCAGGGCGATCTGGGGCTTGCCTGGCATTGGGACAGCTGGCATCTCTCGCCGCGCTTGAGCGCTGACGATATCGTGCTGGGCGATCCAGGCGAACTAAACCAGGCACGTCGCGTGGAGGCCGGCACCGATGAAGCGCGCATGGCCCATATCGGCCATCTGGCAGTGAGCTTGCGCCCGTTTGCCCTGCTGCAAAAGCGTATTGCGCTGCATGATCTGGTGGTACGCGATGCCAGCGCTACCCTGCGCCGAATCGATGAAACCCACAACAACTGGCAGTTCACCAAGGCTTCCGACAGCAACAAGCACACAAGCGATCAAAAGGAAGGCAGCGGCTGGCAGTTTGCCATCGACCAGCTCGATGTCGACCGGGTACAGGTCGCCCTTGCTGATCAGGTACTTGATGTGGACGCCACTGCCACGCTTGAGACGCTGGGCGAGCCGGTGCGCTGGGAAGAGGTGGTCGGCAGCGATCAAAAAACCGACAGCAACGATCCAGCATCCGCCGACAACCGTAGTGCGTCAAAGAACAGCGCGACAACAGGCGAGCGCGACTTCCGCTTTGCCTGGCAGCTCAAGGGCACCTGGCGAGGCAGTGCGCTGGACGGCAAGGGACGGCTAGGCGGGCCGACAGCGCTGCGTGAAGGTGGACGCTTCCCACTGGAGGTGCACTTGGCCTCAGGCAATTCCCGCCTTGATGTGATCGGCACGCTCAACGATCCAATGGCGCCTGCCGGGCTGGATCTGCAGGTCGGCATCGCCGGTGACAACCTGGGCGATCTCTACACCCTGACCGGTGTCGTGCTGCCCCAGACCCCGCCCTATGCCACCAAAGGCCATTTGACGGCCGATCTGAACCATCCCGACGGTGCCACCTATGAATACCGCGACTTTGACGGCACGATCGGTGACAGCGACATCCACGGCAGCCTGCGCTACGTCAATGGTGACCCGCGGCCGACGCTGACCGGTGAACTGGTATCGAAGCAGCTTCGTTTTGCCGACCTTGCTCCGCTGGTAGGGGCCGACAATAAGGATACCGGTAATTCTGTCAATCCCGACCAGCCCGCCGACAAGGTGCTGCCGGTATCAAAGTTCAACACTGATCGCTGGGACACCATGGACGCTGACGTGCGCTTTCGTGCACAAAATATCGTGCACGGTGAATCGCTGCCCCTGAGCGATCTGTCCACTCATCTGGTCATGGACAATGGCGAGATCCTGCTGGACCCGCTGAGCTTCGGCGTGGCCGGCGGCCATCTCAATACCACCCTGCGTCTGAGCGGTCAGGAATCGCCCCTGCGCGCGCGCATCGACATGCACGCACGCGGGCTCCATCTAAGCGAGATTCTGCCCAACGACAGTGATCTGACCCAGGGGCTGGGCGAGATCAACGGCGATGCCACCCTGACAGGACGAGGCAACTCGGTCGCCGCGCTGCTGGGATCGAGCGATGGCGAGCTCCAGCTTCTGATCGAACAGGGCCGCATCAGTCGCAATCTGATGGAGCTTGCCGGCCTCAACGTGGGCAACTATCTCATCGGTGAGCTGTTTGGCGATGAAGAGGTCGCCATTCACTGCGCCGCAGCCGACCTCCAGTTCAATGATGGCATGGTACGTCCGCGGATATTCACCATCGATACCGACAATGCCATCATCAACGTGGAAGGCGCGGTGAATCTGGCCAGCGAACAGATGGATCTGACCATCAAACCGGAGAGCAAGGGCTTTCGCATTTTCACCCTGCGCACGCCGCTTTATGTCAGTGGCACCTTCAAGAACCCGTCGCCGGGTGTGGAAGCCGCACCATTGATTGCCCGTGGCGCGGCCGCCGTGGCACTTGGCACACTGGCGGCGCCGGTAGCCGCCCTGGGTGCGCTGATCTCGCCAAGCGCCGGTGAAAAAAGTCAGTGCGGCGCGCTGATTCAGCGCATGAAAACCGACTGACCCCTCGGGAAGAAGACGGGTTAAAAACGCCGGCCCCTGTGCCGGCATTTTTAATCAGTCCCCACATCTCACTATCCGATCTCCGTCACATTGATGTCGGTTGTTTCCAGAGCACGGCATCATTGCTTCATGCCATGAAAAACGGGGCGCCCCTGGAAGGGACGCCCCGTCATCAACGGTCTGGCATCGGAACTTACTTCTTGTCTTCCGGCAGCGCGTAAACCGCAATCTGATCGCCCACCTGATCCTTGAGGATGGTGTTGCCGCCGGCCACAAAGGCGACGTACTGACGACCCTTGTATTCATACACGGCCGGGTTGGCGACTACCGGGGCCTCGGTCTGGTCTTCCCAGAGCTCTTCGCCGGTATCAAGCGAGTAGGCACGAGCCTTGGCATCCATGGAGGCACCGATGAAGACCACACCACCCGCCGTCACGGCCGGACCACCAATGGTGGGGGAACCCCAGCGCTCCGGCATGAAGAAGCCGAACTGCTGCGAGGCGCCGACCGGCTTGCGCCACTTGACATCACCGGTGTGCATGTCGATGGCGACGAGCTCACCAAAGGGCGGCTCCCAGCAGGGCATACCCAGCCAGTTACGGGCCACATTCAGACGCATGCCGTAGGGCGCGCCTTCCTGCGGTGCGAATCCGCTTTCATTGCCTGAACCGTTATCGGCCTTTTTATAGTCTTCGCGATTGTAGAGCTTGATGGTCTGAACAATGTGCGAGGTATTGACGATTGCCGTCTGACTGACGGGATCAAACGCCACACCGCCCCACTGGACGCCACCGGCACTGTCAGGATAGGCCAGCGCCCCTTCACCACGGGTGGTGGGCGGCGTGTACATGCCTTCATAGGTCAGCTTGTCCCACAGACGCGAACACTGACCAAAGCCGACAGCATCTGCCAGACCCCAGATGGCGGGCTTTTTGGACTGATCCAGCAGCGGGGCCGGCCTGGTCGGGAAGGGCTGGGTCGGCGAATAGACTTCGCCTTCGACGCTGCCGTCACCCTGGGGAACCGGACGCTCTTCGATCGGCCAGACATCCTCGCCGGTCAGGCGATTGACCACGAACAAAAAGCCCTGCTTGGTGGCCTGCACCAGTGCCGGGATCTCCTTGCCGTCGACGGTAATGTCCATCAGCGTCGGCGCGGAGTTGATGTCGTAGTCCCACAGGTCGTGATGCACCCACTGACGCGACCAGACCACCTTGCCGGTATTGATATCCAGCGCCGTGGTAGAAGTCCCCAGCGGAATATCTTCCTTGCGGTTACCACCCCAGTAGTTGGGCGACGGCGAGGAAACGGGCAGATAGATCAGACCGTTTTTCTCATCGGCCGACATCTGTGTCCAGACGTTGGCGGTACCGCTTTTCGCGCGAACATCTTCCGGCAGGGCCTCAAAGGTCCACTCCCGCTCACCGGTGCGCGCGTTGACCGAAAAGACCGTACCGGCCGGCGCTTCCTCGTAGGCCCAGTCCTTGCCGGCCCAGCCGAAGATCACGTGGTCACCCACGATGGTCGGCGGCTGCAGAAGCGACAGCGGGAACTTGGGATTGATGGTGTTCCACTGATCGACATTGAGTACGCCGTTGTCGGCGAAATTCTGACACGGCTTGCCGGTATCAGCGTCAATGGCAAACAGCTGAGCGTCCATGGTGCCCATATAGACGATCTTCTGGCACGACTCGCCCTCGACCGGGTTGTCAGCTTCCCAGTAGGCCACGCCGCGGTTCTTGAGCACGGGCTGGGTCAGCGCTTCCCTGGAGGACTGCGTATCAAAGCGCCACTTTTCCTTGCCGGTGGCGGGATCGTAGGCGATCAGCTTGTAAAACGGCGTACCGATATAGAGCGTGTCATTGGCAAAGACCGGTGTGGCCGACCAGACCGTGGCCGGTGTATCGCCCTTGCCATCGGAAATATCGCCGGTATGAACTTCCCATACCTTTTCGAGCTGACCAACGTTATCGACGTTGATCTGATCCAGCGGGCTGTATTTCTGGGCGTTGAGCTGACCGTGAAAGCTGTTCCAGGTCGGCGAGTCCGGCACCAGCGGAACATTGGCATGCGGGTTGCTCTGGTCGCTTTGCGACGCGGCCGGCTGCCCGGCGGTGTCCTGCTGTTCAGGCGTGTTTTGCTGCTCGGGCGTATTTTGCTGCTCGGCCATCAGCGGCGCAGACATCAGTACACCGGCAAACAGACCCGCAATACCCGCGCATCTTGCAATGGTTCTATGGCTGTCCATTCCCTGAATCCTCATGAACGGGTGGGTTGCGCGGCGGGTGCCGAACGAAATATGGCAATCATCAGTCCCACAAGGGCGATCGCCATGGCTGCGACAAGCCACCAGAGATGAAGCAATGAAGCGGCAAAGGCGGTGCCGACAATGACGGCAAGAATGATCAGGCGCAGCAGAATGCGGCCAATCTTGCCGTGCATGGCGGGCAGAATCAGCGACAGCACAGCCAGTACGAGGCAGGTAATGATGACGGCCATTGCGCCCAGCGTGCCGGTAACACCGGTCAGCGGTGTGATATAGGCATAAAACGCCACGGCGAGCCCCGCCAGTGAGGCGGCAAGCATCACCATGACGCCCGCCCTTGAAGATGACGATGACGACATGAGTAGTCTCTCTTCCCTGAGGAAAGGTGGGTACAGGAAACAGGGGCCGCTATGAAACGGTGTTTCCTTATTTCTTTTATCGGCTTTGATTGATCAGACGTGGATGACAAGTCTGAATTAAGGATTATAACAGAATTACAGAAGAATGGGGCTGTACGCCTGGCGCACCATCAAGCGAAATGCATCAAAAACGCCGATATCGACTCCCATCGATATCGGCGCAGACCTTAACGAGTGCGTCTTATTCGACGGTGACACTCTTGGCCAGATTACGCGGCTGATCCACGTCGGTGCCCTTGAGCACGGCCACGTGATAGGAGAGCAGCTGAAGCGGCAGGGTATAAAGAATCGGGGCAATCACGTCATCGACAGCCGGCATGCGCAGCACATGAACGCCTTCGCTTTCGTTAATCGCCACATGCTCATCGGCAAAGACGAAAAGTTCACCGCCACGGGCGCGGACTTCCTGCAGGTTGGACTTGAGCTTTTCCAGCAGTTCGTCGTTGGGCGCCACTGCGATGACCGGCATGTCGCTGTCGACCAGCGCCAGCGGGCCGTGCTTGAGCTCACCGGCCGGGTAGGCTTCGGCGTGGATATAGGAAATTTCCTTGAGCTTGAGCGCCCCTTCCAGCGCGATCGGGAACATGGTGCCGCGTCCCAGAAACAGCGCATGATGCTTTTCGGCAAAGGCCGCTGACATCGTCTCGATGGCACCGTCGAGTGCCAGACCGCGCGTGATCAGACGCGGCAGCTCACGCAGCGCGTTGACCAGACGAGCCTGCACCTCATCATCACCCTGGCGAACATGGCGCAGGGCCAGAGTGAGCAGCAGCAGGGCCACCAGCTGAGTAGTGAAGGCCTTGGTGGAGGCCACACCGATCTCCGGACCGGCCTGAGTCATCAGGGTCAGGTCGGATTCGCGAACCAGTGAGCTGCCCGGCACGTTGCAGATGGCAAGGCTGGCCAGATAGCCGCCCTTTTGAGAAGCATAACGCAGCGCTGCCAGCGTATCGGCCGTCTCGCCGGACTGGGAGAGCGTGACAAACAGCGTACCGTCGGGGACGACCACTTCACGATAGCGATACTCGGAGGCCACTTCGACCTGGGTCGGCACGCCCGCCAGCTTTTCCAGCCAGTAACGCGCGACCATGCCGGCGTGATAGCTGGTACCACAGGCGATGATCTGGATGTTCTTGACGCGGTCGAGGAGGTCGTCGGCTTCAGCGCCCAGAATGCGGGTAAAGACGTGGCGATCGCCCAGACGGCCTTCCAGGGTATTGGCGATGACCTGAGACTGCTCGTGGATTTCCTTGAGCATGAAGTGGCGATAGTCACCGCGCGAGATGGCCCCATCCCCGTGTTCGAAGACCGAGCTGGGGCGCTCGACACTTTGACCGGCGTTGAAAATCTCGATACCACCGCCGACAGTCAGACGTGCCACATCGCCTTCCTGCAGGTAGATGAAGCGATCGGTCACCTGCAACAGCGCCAGCGGATCGGAAGCCAGGAAGGCTTCATCGATGCCCACGCCAACCACCAGCGGGCTGCCCTTGCGCGCGCCCACAATCTGGTCGGGGTAGTCGGCATGGGTCACGGCCAGCGCGTAGGCACCGTCGAGCATCTCGACCACGTGCTGGAAGGCAGACAGCAGGTCATCATGACGCGAGACTTCGCGCGACATCAGATGCGCGATCACTTCGGTATCGGTTTCGGAAAGAAACACGTAGCCCTGACCTTCAAGCTCGGCCTTGAGCAGTTCATAGTTTTCGATGATGCCGTTATGAACGACCGCCAGGCTGTCACCGGACTGGTGCGGGTGGGCATTGTTCTCGCTCGGACGACCATGCGTGGCCCAGCGGGTATGGGCGATGCCGACATGGCCGCGCAGGCCATTGGCCAGCAGCTTTTCTTCCAGCGCCGCCACCTTGCCGACCGCGCGCTGACGCGACAGGCGCGCATCGGCTGACAGAACAGCCATGCCGGCGCTGTCATAGCCGCGATACTCAAGACGCTTGAGACCCTCAAGCAGGATATTTTGTACCTGACGGTCAGCGACCGCGCCTACAATGCCACACATGGTTTATCTCTCCTGAAATGCCAAAAATTTCGATATCCCCCTTGAGGGCCGAGTCCTGCCCGGCCCACGGGGATGTCATGGCGTCTGCGTGCTGACACAGATCAGCACGACGCCCTGGTCACGGATCTGTTGACGGCTGGTCTCTGCCAGACCGTCATCGGTAATCAATACATCAATCTGAGCCCAGCCGAGCTCGAGATTGGGAATGCGCCGGCCAATCTTGTCGGATTCCGCCATCACCACGACCTCGCGCGCCACCTCGGCCATGACCTGCGAAAGCCCCGTCAGTTCATTGAAGGTGGTGGTTCCGCGCGCCAGATCGATGCCGTCAGCGCCGATAAAGAGCTGATCGAAGTCGTAGGCGCGCAGCACGGTCTCGGCCACCCGACCCTGAAAGGAAGCCGAATGCGGATCCCAGGTCCCGCCGGTCATCAAAAGGGCAGGGGGGTTGTCCAGCGCCTGCAGCGCCCCGGCCACGCCCAGCGAGTTGGTCATGACCACCATGCCGGTGCGATGGGCCAGCGTCGGGATCAGGGCACTGGTGGTACTACCGCTGTCGATGATCAGCCGCGCATGATCGGCGATGCGCTCGCTGGCCGCCTGTGCCAGCGCCTGCTTGATCGGCGAAATTCGATGACGCCCCTGATCCCCTTCACGCGGTACAAGTGTCGCGCCGCCATGACGACGAATCAGATGACCGGCCCCTTCCAGCGTCGCCAGATCCTTGCGGATGGTCACACTCGAAGTGTCGAAATGCTGGGCCAGCGTTTCAACGGCCACCTCACCGCGCGCTGCCAGCAGATCAAGAATGGCCTCCCGGCGTTGTGGGGTCTGACGTCGGCTCATGGGAACAGGGACATCCATCAATTGAAATCTATTTCTTTCGATACGAAAGATTTTGTGTTTCGAATGAAAAACTACAACGACGATCAGGTCAAGCTGATACAGCGCTTTTGGCACAAAAATATGCGCCTTAAGTCGAATACGTCCACAGGGGCACACCTCCGGGCCAAAAAAAGGCGCCGCACGGCTGTGCGGCGCCCGATAGAAGCTTCAGGCTTCTGCGGATTACTTGCGATGTGGCGGTGTCCAGCCCTGCTTGTTGATCTGACGGGCACGCGCGATGGCCAGCGCCTGATCCTCGACCGTGTCGGTCACGGTGGAGCCGGCGGCAACCGTTGCGCCATCACCAATCGTGACCGGCGCCACCAGCGCCGAGTTGGAGCCGATGAAAACGTTATGACCCACCTCGGTACGGTGCTTGTTGACCCCATCATAATTGCAGGTGATGGTGCCCGCGCCAATATTGACGCCCTTGCCCAGCGTTGCGTCACCGATGTAGCTCAGATGGTTGATCTTGCTGCCTTCACCCACGTGTGCCTTTTTGGTCTCTACGAAGTTGCCGATGCGCGCCTTCTTCTCGAGCCGCGTGCCCGGACGCAGACGCGCGAAGGGACCAATGGCGTTGTCACCGGCCGTTTCACTGCCCTCGACCATGCTGTGCGCTTCAATGCGGGTGGCATCGCCGATGCTGGCATCGCGGATGATGCTGTAGGGGCCCACATGAACGCCATTGCCCAGATGCACACGTCCCTCGAAAATACAGCCCACATCAATGAAGACGTCCTGACCCACGCTCAGCTCACCGCGCACATCCAGTCGCTTCGGATCGGCCAGGCTTGCGCCCTCACGCATGAGCCGCTCCGCCTCATGGGACTGATGGATACGTTCCAGTGCCGAGAGCTGAACTCGATCGTTGACGCCCTGGACTTCACTGACCAGAGCCGGCTCGGCCGTAGCCACTTCAATCCCTTCACTCGCAGCCATGGCAATGATATCGGTCAGATAGTACTCGCCCTGGGCATTGTCACTGGACAGCGCCGGCAGCCAGCGACGCAGCTGATCACCGGTAGCGGCCAGAATGCCGGTGTTGCATTCACCGATTTCAAGCTGTTCGGCGCTGGCATCCTTTTGTTCGACTATGGCCACGGCCTGTCCCTGGTCATTGCGCACGATGCGCCCGTAACCATGAGGGTTGGCCATGGTGACGGTCAGCAGCGCCATGTGCTGCTCATCAACCCGCTCGACCAGAGCACTCAGGGTCGGCGCCTGGATCATCGGCACATCGCCATAAAGCACGACCACCGGACCATTGCCCAGCGCTTCAAGGGTCTGCGATACGGCATGGCCGGTACCGCGCTGCTCATGCTGATGGGCAAAGTTGATGGGCAGGTCGGACAGTGCTGCCTGCACCTGATCGGCGCCATGCCCGACAACGACATGAAGTCGAGGTGACGAGAAAGCCTTCATGGCTGACTCGATGACATGACGCACCATGGGTTTGCCGGCCAGTTCGTGCAGTACCTTGGGCTTTTGCGAACGCATGCGACTGCCCTGGCCGGCAGCCAGAATCACGACATCAATGGACATGAAAGAAGACTCTCCCCCGCGCTGAATGAAAAACGATCATCGATCATGCACCCAACAGATGACATGCTCTGTCATGCCTGATCATTCCTGTGGCTGACAGTGTATCAGGGCGCGAATTAATCGGATTGGTTGAGATGCGCATGGCAGTTACAAAAAAGGCGGCCCGAAGGCCGCCGGCAAAACGCATCCATGGCTTGTGGCCATGATGCGACAATTTTGCTCAAGACTACTGCTGGCCGCGACGGTTGCGCAGCTGTGACAGGGTTCGCAGTCGGGCAGTTGCCGCTTCGATCTCGGCCAGTGCCTGATGGTAATCCATCTCGCCTGTTTTTCCCTGCAGGGCGCGACGGGCTTCATCACGCGCCTTTTCAGCTTCGGCAGCGTCCAGATCACGGGCACGGTCGGCACTATCGGCCAGCACGATGACCATGTTCGGCTGTACTTCCAGAAAACCACTGGAGACGTAGAAGACTTCTTCTTCACCCCCTTCGTGGACAATCCGGACCGGCCCCGGCTTCAGGGCCGTCAGCGTTGGCTCATGCCCGCGCAGGATCCCCATCTCGCCAAGCACGCTGATCGCTACAACGCGTTCTACTTCGCCGGCGAAGATATTGCGTTCCGCGCTGACGATACTGCATTGCATGGTCGCCATGAGCGCCCCTCCTTACATGCTTTCGGCTTTCTCGATCGCTTCGTCGATCGTACCGACCATGTAAAACGCCTGTTCAGGCATATGGTCGTAGTCACCGTTGAGGATGCCCTGGAAGGCGCGGATGGTTTCCTTGAGCGACACGTACTTGCCGGGTGCGCCGGTGAAGATTTCCGCCACGAAGAAAGGCTGTGACAAAAAGCGCTGGATCTTTCGCGCCCTGGCCACGGTCTGCTTGTCTTCATCGGAAAGCTCATCCATGCCCAGAATGGCAATGATGTCCTTGAGTTCCTTGTAACGCTGCAGCACGTTCTGAACGCCGCGCGCCACGCCGTAGTGCTCATCACCCACGACCAGCGGATCAAGCTGACGCGAGGTGGAGTCCAGCGGATCGATGGCCGGATAGATACCAAGCTCTGCGATCGAACGAGCCAGTACGACCGTGGCATCTAGGTGGGCGAAGGTCGTGGCCGGAGACGGGTCAGTCAGGTCATCCGCGGGAACGTAGACGGCCTGGACAGACGTGATCGAGCCGGTCTTGGTCGAGGTGATGCGCTCCTGCAGCATGCCCATCTCTTCGGCCAGTGTCGGCTGATAGCCTACGGCTGACGGCATACGACCCAGCAGTGCCGATACCTCGGTCCCTGCCAGCGTGTAGCGGTAGATGTTGTCGACGAACAACAGAACGTCGCGACCTTCATCACGGAACTGCTCGGCAATCGTCAGGCCGGTCAGGGCCACGCGCAGACGGTTACCCGGCGGCTCGTTCATCTGACCGTAAACCAGCGATACCTTGTCGAGAACGTTGGACTCCTTCATTTCATAGTAGAAGTCGTTACCTTCACGAGTACGCTCGCCAACACCGGTGAATACCGAGTAACCGGAGTGCTCGGTCGCGATGTTACGGATCAGCTCCATCATGTTGACGGTCTTGCCAACACCGGCGCCGCCGAACAGACCGACCTTGCCGCCCTTGGCAAACGGGCAGATCAGGTCGATGACCTTGATGCCGGTTTCCAGCAGCTCACTGGAAGCTGACTGATCGGCAAAGCTTGGCGCAGCGCGATGGATCGGGCTGCGCTTGTCTTCACCAATGTCGCCGGCCTCGTCGATCGGTTCCCCCAGCACGTTCATGATACGGCCTAGGGTCTTTTCACCCACGGGGACCGAAATGGGCGCACCGGTACCGACAACGGCCATGCCGCGCTTGAGACCTTCGGTAGAGCCCATGGCGATGGCACGCACGATGCCATCGCCCAGCTGCTGCTGAACTTCGAGTACGGTGCCGGTTTCTTCCACGTTCATGGCTTCATAAACGTGGGGGACCTCGCTGCGGTCAAACTCGACGTCAATCACCGCACCGATGATTTGTACGATACGTCCGCTCATCCTGATTCCTCTTGAACCTGTAAATAACTGTCCGACGGGCCGACCTAGACCGCAGCGGCACCACCCACAATCTCGGAAATTTCCTGGGTGATGGCTGCCTGACGCGCCTTGTTGTACTGAAGCTGCAGGTCATCAATGATGTCACCGGCGTTATCAGTGGCGTTTTTCATCGCGATCATGCGAGCGGCCTGCTCGCTGGCAATGTTTTCCACCACCGCCTGGTAGACCTGCGACTCGACATAGCGCACCAGCAGCCTGTCGAGCAGGCTTTGAGCGTCCGGCTCGTATGTATAGCCCCAGCTGCTCTTTGAAGTTTCCGCTTCTGCCGATGAGCCAGACTCCTGCTCTATCTCTTCGGGCAACGGCAACAGCTGACGCACGGTCGGCTTCTGACTCATGGTGTTGACGAATTCGTTGTACACCAGATCCAGTCGATCGATCTCGCCATTATCGAAGGCTTCCAGCATGACATTGATGCTGCCAATCAGCTCGCTGGCCTCGGGGGCATCCCCCAGGTTACGGGTCGCTGCCAGCAGATCACCGCCATATTTGCGAAAGAAGACACTGCCCTTGGTCCCCAGTGCGCAAAAGGCCACGCTGACACCCTTTTCACGCCATTGCCGCACGTCGCGCAGTACACGCCGGAACAGGTTACTGTTCAGGCCACCACACAGTCCGCGATCCGACGTCACCACGATATAGCCGATGCGCTTGACCTCACGCTCGATCTGATAATCGTGGCGATATTCCGGATTGGCCTGACTGATATGGCTGACTACCCGACGGATCTGGCTGGCATAGGGCTGACTGGCCGCCATGCGCTCCTGAGCGCGGCGCATCTTGGATGCTGCCACCATCTCCATGGCGCTGGTGATCTTCTGGGTATTCTTGATGCTCCCGATCTGGGACTTGATCTCTTTTCCGGCTGCCATAGCGATATTCTCCTAAACAATCAGCGCAGGGCGCCCGGACCCCGAAGGGTCCGGATCATCAATAGCTCTGCGTTGACTTGAACGATTCAACGCCGCTTTTCAGCCCCTGCTGAATATCGTTGTCGTAACCGCCGGTGCTGTTGATCTTCTCCATCAGCTCACCCTTTTCGGTGCGCATGTAATCGAGCAGATCACGTTCGAAATTCAGCACCTTGTCGACCGGCACGTCGGAGAGATATCCCTCGTTGGCAGCGTAAAGCGAGACAGCCATTTCGGCGATCGACATAGGTGAATACTGCTTTTGCTTCATGAGTTCGGTCACGCGCTGGCCGTGCTCGAGCTGCTTGCGTGTGGCTTCATCCAGATCGGAGGCAAACTGCGAGAAGGCTGCCAGCTCACGATACTGCGCCAGTGCCAGACGCACACCGCCGCCGAGCTTCTTGATGATCTTGGTCTGGGCCGCACCACCAACACGCGAGACTGAAAGGCCTGCGTTGATGGCCGGACGAACGCCCGAGTTGAACAGGCCGGTTTCCAGAAAGATCTGACCGTCGGTGATCGAGATGACGTTGGTCGGAACGAACGCCGAAACGTCGCCGCCCTGAGTCTCGATGATCGGCAGAGCCGTCAGCGAGCCGGTCTTGCCGGTCACTTCACCGTTGGTGATCTTTTCCACATACTCGGCGTTCACGCGCGAAGCGCGCTCGAGCAGACGGGAGTGGAGATAGAACACGTCACCCGGGTAGGCTTCACGACCCGGCGGACGACGCAGCAGCAGGGAAATCTGGCGGTAGGCCACGGCCTGCTTGGACAGATCGTCATACACGATCAGGGCGTCTTCACCGCGGTCGCGGAAATATTCACCCATGGTGCAGCCGGAGTAGGGCGCCAGAAACTGCATGGCGGCGGGGTCGGCAGCGCCGGCCGCAACGATGATGGTGTGCTCCATCGCGCCATGCTCTTCAAGCTTTCTTACCACGTTGGCAATGGTCGACTGCTTCTGACCGACGGCCACGTAAACGCAGGTGATGCCCTTGCCTTTCTGGTTGATGATCGCATCGATGGCAATGGCGGACTTGCCGATCTGACGGTCGCCGATGATCAGCTCACGCTGGCCGCGACCGATCGGCACCATGGCATCGATCGATTTCAGACCGGTCTGGACCGGCTGATCAACACCCTGACGAGAGATAACACCCGGCGCCACTTTTTCAACAGCATCCGTTTCGGTGGTGTTGATATCACCCTTGCCATCAATGGCGTTACCGAGCGCATCGACGACGCGACCGATCAGTTCGCGACCGACCGGCACTTCCAGAATGCGGCCGGTGCACTTGCCGGTCATGCCTTCCTGAAGCTTTTGGTAGTCGCCCAGTACCACAACGCCGACGCTGTCGCGCTCGAGGTTGAGTACCATGCCAAAGATGCCTTCGGGGAATTCGATCATCTCACCGAACATGGCATCGGCCAGTCCGTGGATGCGCACGATACCGTCAGCAACGCCGACGATGGTGCCTTCATTGCGCGCCTGTGCATCAAGGTCAAGATTCTCGATCCGGCCCTTGATGATGTCGCTGATTTCGGAAGGATTCAGTTGCTGCATGCCATGTCCCTCGACTTCAGTGGTTCAGGATGCTGGAAAGCCGTGTCAGTCGCCCACGCGCCGATCCATCAATAACGGTATCGCCGGCACGAATGACAACGCCACCCAGCAGCGTCTTGTCCACAGAAGTAGTGATCGTGATTTCGCGATTCAGACGCCGCTTGAGCGCCTGTGCGAGCTTGTCTTTTTGTGCCTCGTCCAGCTCGAAGGCCGAAGTGATCTCGACACTGACGCGTCTTTCAAACTCGGCGCGCTCAGCCTCGAACAGATCACTCAGCGATGCCAGAGCAGGCAAACGCTGCTGTCGTGCCAGCACCATCAGGAAATTGGCGCCACGATTAGGGAGCAGTTCATCAAGCAGCTTGACGAAAACCTGCCCCTTGTCACTCGGTGTACGCTGCGGATCCACGAGCAACCGTTCGATACGCTCGTCACCGGTCAGACGCGCCGCCTCGGCCAGCATCGCTGACCAGGCGTCCAGCGCCTTGTCTTCTCTCGCTAGCTCAAAAGCGGCCCTTGCATAGGGACGTGCCTGCGTGATGTGGTCTGACATGTGGCGTTTCCTCAGAGCTCTTCAGCGAGTCGATCAACCATCTCACGATGTTTCTTTTCGTCGATGGAAGACTCGAGAATGCGTTCGGCGCCCTGGATGGCCAGTGCTGCTACCTGAGCACGCAGTTCGCTCTTGGCCTGCTGAATCTCACTGTCAATCTCGCTGCGGGCATTGGCAATCATGCGCTCGCCTTCAGCGCGGGCATCGGTACGTGCTTCCTCGATCATCTGATTGGCACGGACACGTGTCTTGTCGAGAATGCGCGCGGCTTCCTCACGGCTTTCACGCAGCGTTTCCTCGGCCTGTTCATTGGCCTTGTGCAGCTCGGCGCGAGCCCGGTCAGCCTCTTCGAGGCCTTCCTGAATGCGCTGCTGACGCTCGGTGAGTGCCTGCGTGATCGGAGGCCACACATATTTCATGCAGAACCAGACGAAGATCGCAAAGGCGATCATCTGTCCGATAAGCGTCATATTGATATTCACGCGGATCTACCTCCTGCGGGTTCGTGGTGGCCGGAAACGGCGACACCGAGCACAAGGGGCCCGGCGTACAGCGTTTACTTAACCGGCAACAACGAAGATCAGGTACATCGCGATACCCACACCGATCATGGGAACGGCGTCAAGCAGACCGGCCATGATGAAGGTTTTGGTCTGCAGCTGGTCGCCCAGTTCCGGCTGACGCGCGGTAGAGTCGAGCAGTTTGCCACCGAGCAGACCAAAGCCGATACCGGTAGCGAGGGCGGCACCGCTGATCATGATGGCGGCAGCAATGTAGACGAGTTCCATGGAATGGCTCCTGTTTCAGGTTTTTTCAGACAAGGGGTAAAAGGGTTTTGAGGCGAATATTGTTATTGGATTCAGTGCTCTTCAAAGCAGGCGCTCAGATACACCACACTCAGCACGGCAAAGATGAAGGCCTGCAGCGTGATGACCAGAATGTGAAAGATCGCCCACGGGACATCAAGTACCCATATGGCCCAGAAGGGCAGAAGGGAAATCATGATGAAGATGACCTCACCGGCAAACATGTTGCCGAAGAGACGCAGCCCAAGGCTGATGGGCTTGACGATCAGTACGACCAGTTCAAGTATCAGATTGAAGGGAATCAGCGCCCAGTGATTAAAGGGACGAAAGGATAGTTCCTTCGCAAAACCACTGAACCCCTTGTTGCGAATGCTGTAGTAGATGATCAGCAGGAAGATGGCAAAGCCCATGCCCAGCGTCGCGTTGGGATCACTGGTCGGTACGATACGCATGTAATCGATGCCCAGCTTGTGCGCAATCTGCGGAACCAGATCGATGGGCAACCATTTGAGGCTGTTCATGAAAAAGATCCAGCAAAACAGCGTCAGAGCCATCGGACCAACCATCTTGCTGTGGCCGCTGAAACTGGTGCGGATGATGCCGTTGGCAAACTCGAAGACCATCTCGAGCGCATTCTGCAGTCCGGTCGGTACACCACTGGTGACCGTGCGGGCGAGAAAGCGGAACAGCCAGAGAAACAGCAGACCGGTCGCAATCGACCAACCCATGGTATCCAGATTGATGGCCCAGAACCCCATGGCCCTTGCTTCCTCGGCATTATGGGCGATGGCCCAGCCGTGATCGGGGTGGAGGCCGAAGGTCAGATTCTGTAGGTGGTGAGTAATATACTCGGTTGAGGTCGGTGCGTTGCCTGCCATAGCGTTGCCTTGAATCGATTTTAATGGGAACCGGGTCTGCCGAGCAGCCAGGGCGTCAGCCAGTACACACACTGGACCAGCGCAAATGTCATGAAAAACCACTCCGGAGACTGCGGTGGCGATATGACAAAAATGCCTGCGAACAACAGGATCGCCAGAAAATGCTTGCCTACCTGAGCTCGGTAGAAACTGCGAACCATCTGACGTTGAAAACGGGCCCCACGGTATAAAAACGCACGCCAGGCAAAATATACGTTGGGCACCAGTCCCGCAATACCACCCTTGAGGGCCGACAGCGCGAGGTTATTATTCGCTTCGATTGCCAGCAGTGCAGCCGTCACCACAGTGACGCCCAGCTGAACCATCAGCAATCTGTAAATTCTCGGACGCCTTGACGCTGCCGGAGTCGCGGGCTTGCCTTGTTGCATTGATTTTATGCATTCCCGAAATATTCGACTCATGACGTCAGGCAGGCGGATTATAAGGAACCCCCCCGCCTGCTTCAATGTCACCGGCATCGAAAATCGCAGTCTTTAAGCTTATCTGCACCAAAACCGGCTCGATCCTGTGTCAAAGCGTCGCAGTTTACAATGCCGGATTAAGCCGTATTTAAGGGCCACGTTCTCAACGGATGTGCGAGAGAATACCATCCAGCTCATCGAGGCTCGTGTAACGAATCGTCAGGCTTCCCTTGCCGGTCTTGCCATGACTGATCTGAACGCGCGCACCCAACAGTTCTGCCAGCTGATTTTCCAGGCTGCCCACATCGCCCGAGGGCTTGTCCGCCTTCTTTTTGCTGTCCGGTGCTGTCTGGGCGAGTTTTTTGACCAGTGCTTCGGTCTGGCGCACGGTCAGGCCGCGCTCGACGACTTCACGGGCGGCCTTGCGCTGCCTGTTGCCCTTGAGCCCCAGCAGGGCACGCGCATGGCCCACATCCAGATCGCCACGCTCGAGCAACGTCTGCACGTCTTCTTCCAGCGCCAGCAGTCTGAGCATATTGGCAATCTGCCCACGTGAGCGGCCGACGGCATCGGCCGTTTGCTGCTGGGTCAGAGAGAACTCATCCATCAAACGTTTTAGCGCAATGGTTTCCTCAATCGGATTGAGGTCTTCACGCTGGATGTTCTCGATCAGCGCCAGTGCCAACGCCGTTTCATCGTCGAGCTCCCGCACGACGGCCGGAATCACATCCAGCTCGGCCATCTGCGCGGCGCGCCAGCGACGCTCGCCGGCAATGATCTCGTAGCGGGCAGCGCTGCCTTCAGGCAGCGGACGTACCACGATGGGCTGCATGACGCCGCGGGTTCTGATCGAGGCGGCCAGCTCTTCAAGCCGCTCCGGCTGCATCTCGCGGCGCGGCTGATAACGCCCGCGTGTCAGCTCTCCCAGAGGCAGACGCTCCAGGCGTTCGCGACTGTCGATCAGGGGAGATGCGGTCACTGCCGCCTCGGCAGAACCACCGTTGGGGTCCTGGGTCTGTGAACGCTGCCGGGCGCCGGCGCCAATCAGTGCGTCCAGTCCTCTTCCGAGTGCGCGTTTACGCGTCATGAACAGTTCCTCGTTCAGGCCATGCAGAAGTAACAACCCGCGCCGATGTCATTACATCAGCGCTCGGGGATCGAATGGATCGTTGGTGTGTTCGGACCGGGTTACAGCGACAGCTTGCGAATCAGTTCCTTGGCCAGCACGCGATAGGCGTGGGCTCCCCGGGACATGCGCGCGTAGCGATTGACCGGCAGCCCGTGGCTGGGGGCCTCTGCCAGACGAATGTTACGGGGAATGGCCGTTTTGAGCAGGTCATCGCCGAAGTAGTCCGACAGCTGCTTGCTGACATCCCGGGTCAGACTATTGCGGTTATCAAACATGGTTCTAACGATGCCGTCGAGAGCCAGTGCTGGATTAACGCTGTCACGAATCTGTTCAACGGTGTCCAGCAGCGCCGACAGTCCCTCGAGGGCATAGAACTCGCACTGCAGGGGAATCAGAACGCCATGCGCTGCGGTCAGGGCATTGACGGTCAACATGTTGAGCGACGGCGGGCAGTCAATCAGGACCACATCAAAACGGTCGGCGACGGTTTCGATGGCGCGGTCCAGACAGCGCTCGCGGCCGTCGCGTTCAAGCAGATCCACTTCGGCGGCGGTGAGATCGCCGTTGGCCGGCAGCAGCTGATATCCGGTATTGGGGCAGTCCACCAGCGCATCACCTGCCGATAGCTCACCCAGCAGCACATCCAGCGAGCCACCATTGGCCAGCGCGTGCTTGTCGATACCGCTGCCCATGGTGGCGTGGCCCTGTGGGTCCATATCCACCAGCAGCACCCGTTTTTTCAGCGATGCCAGCGCGGCGGCCAGGTTGACGGCGGTTGTGGTCTTGCCGACGCCGCCCTTCTGATTGGTCAGCGCAATGATCCGGGTCAAGAGAGAGTTCCTTGTGTATTGATCGCTCGGCCTTGTCAGGCGATGTCCATTTTCAACAGATGACGCTGGCCCTGTTCGCCGGGAATGTGCAGGGGCCAGGTGTTCACCAGCCTGATATCGTCGGGCAGGACAAGATCGTCAACTCGTCCCGCCATGGCCAGCCAGTGACCGCCCTTGGTCAGCAGTGAACGGGTCAGGCCGATAAAATCCGCCGGTGCCGCAAAGGCCCGGCTGGTGATCTGCTGAAACGTGACGCCTTCCAGCGCTTCGATCCGATCATGAACGGGCGTGACATTTTCGAGTCCCAGCTCGAAGGCGGCCTGACGCTGGAAGCGAATCTTCTTGCCGTTGCTGTCGACCGAGGTCAGGACAACGTCAGGGCGCACGATGGCCACCACGATACCCGGCAGCCCTGCGCCGCTGCCGACATCCAGCAGGTTTGGCCCTTCAATCCAGGGCACAATCGCCAGACTGTCCAGCAAATGGCGCGTCACCATCGTGTCAATATCGCGCACGGCGGTGAGGTTATAGGCCCGATTCCACTTGTGCAACAGCTCAACAAAGGCCAGCAGGCGACTGCGAATGTCGCTTGAAACACTCAGCTCCAGAGCTTTCATGCCGTCGTCGAGACGACGTTCGATACCGCCGCTCATGACGTGCCAACCCGCGCCTTGTGCGCATTACCGCGCTTTTTGAGGTGAATCAGCAGCATCGAGATGGCCGCCGGTGTCACGCCCGGAATGCGCCCGGCCTCGGCCAGCGTTTCAGGACGAGCGGCATTGAGCTTCTGGCGGATCTCGTTGGACAGACCGTCGATGCGATCATATTCCAGCGATTCCGGCAGATGAGTGGCTTCATGGCGCTTGAGCTTGTCGATCTCTTCGCTCTGGCGGTCGATGTAGCCCTGATACTTGGCCTGGATCTGGACCTGTTCGCGGACCAGCGGATCTTCCGGCGCGCCTTCGGCCAGCGGTGCGATGTCGTCATAGGTCAACTCGGGCCGACGCAGCAGATCGCTCAGGCGATGCTCACGCGACAGCGTACCTACCCGATCGACAAGGCCTTTGGCGGCATCACTGCCGGGCTGGATCCAGATACGATCCAGCCGCTCGCGTTCGGTTTCGATGGCCGTGCGCTTGCGCTCAAAGGACTCGAATCGCGCGTCATCCACCAGCCCCAGCTGACGACCTGTTTCGGTCAGACGCAGATCGGCGTTGTCCTCGCGCAGCAGCAGGCGATATTCCGCCCGAGAAGTGAACATTCGATAGGGTTCCTGAGTCCCCATGCGGATCAGGTCATCCACCATCACACCGATGTAGGCCTCATCACGGCGCGGCCACCAGGCCTCGAGTCCCTTGACGCGACGGGCAG
Source organism: Kushneria marisflavi (assembly GCF_002157205.1). Taxonomy (NCBI): domain Bacteria; kingdom Pseudomonadati; phylum Pseudomonadota; class Gammaproteobacteria; order Oceanospirillales; family Halomonadaceae; genus Kushneria; species Kushneria marisflavi. The sequence goes on from NZ_CP021358.1 coordinate 2,088,231, forward strand.
CGTTGAGGCCTGCCAGCAGCCCCTGAGCGGCGGCTTCCTCATAACCGGTGGTGCCGTTGATCTGACCGGCAAACCACAGATTGTGAATCACCTTCGTTTCCAGCGAGTGCTTCAGGTCGCGCGGATCGAAGAAGTCATATTCGATGGCATAACCCGGCCGCACGATGTGGGTACGTTCCAGCCCTTCGATCGAGCGCACGACGTCAAGCTGCACATCGAAGGGCAGCGACGTCGAAATGCCGTTGGGATAGAGCTCATGGGTGTCGAGCCCTTCCGGTTCGATAAAGACCTGATGGCTCTGCTTGTCGGCAAAGCGATGGATCTTGTCCTCGATGGAGGGGCAGTAGCGTGGCCCGGTGCTTTCGATGACACCGGAATACATCGGTGAGCGATCCAGATTGGCCCGAATGATGTCGTGCGTGCGCTCGTTGGTGTGAGCAATGAAGCAGCTCACCTGATCGGGATGCATATCCCGCCGGCCCATGTAGGACATCACCGGACGCGGTGTGTCACCGGGCTGTTCAGCCAGCTTCGAAAAATCGACCGTTCTGGCATCAAGCCTCGGCGGGGTACCGGTCTTGAGACGTGCTACCCGCAGGGGCTGCTCGCGAAGACGGGCTGCCAGCGCATTGGACGCCGGATCGCCGGAGCGGCCACCGCTGTGATGCTCCATGCCGATATGGATGACACCACCAAGGAAAGTCCCGGTACACAGCACCACTGTCTCGGCCATGAAACGTACGCTGCCCTGGGTCAGGACGCCGCGCACGGTGTCTCCCTCAACGATCAGATCATCAGCGGCCTGAGCGAAGATCGACAGATTGGGCTGGTTTTCAAGGATATGGCGAATGGCGGCCTTGTAACGAACACGATCAGCCTGAACGCGAGTGGCCCGAACGGCAGGGCCCTTGCGGGAGTTGAGTGTCCGAAACTGGATGCCACCCTGATCGGATGCCAGCGCCATGGCACCACCAAGGGCATCAATTTCCTTGACCAGATGACTCTTGCCGATGCCACCAATGGCCGGATTACAGGACATCTGTCCCAGCGTTTCGATGTTGTGACTGAGCAGAAGGGTCTGACAGCCCATGCGAGCGGCGGCCAGTGCGGCTTCGGTACCCGCATGACCACCACCGATGACAATAACGTCAAAGCGGTCCGGATAATCCACGTGAAAAACCTCGAGGGGTTGAAGATGAACGTGACACCCGACTGATCAGCGCGTGTCGATACCCACACACCCGTTCAGGGGGTTGGGGATAAGCCTTGTTGAATGGCGCGCATTATAACGTGGCTGTGAGTAAGCGTCAGGGTTTTCCACACAGTGATTTTTCAAAAGGAGAAGTCATTAATTAATAAAAATAGTCTTTTAAATAAGAAGTTCTGTTGTGGTTGTGATTATTGGGGGCACCCATTTCTGTGGAAAAGCCATTTTTAGACTTTAAAAACAGGAGGCTGGGATGTGACTGGAAACCCAGGCAAGCTGCGTGCTTCCCTGGGGCAGGTACTGTACGGGGTGTGCATAAAAGCTCGGGTTACCCACAGCACGATTTATCCCCTGCCCGTTAACCGGGCTCAATGAGGCTTCTCCCCATACTCATCAAGAGTGACCATGCTACCTAAAAAAGTGACGAAGCGAGCTCATGTGGCGGGCTGCAGGGCAGATGGGCAAAAAGGGCGCTTTCTTTTATCCACAGGACAGTGGCATCAAAAAAGATCAGTGCAGACAATAAATGGGCATAAAAAAGGCGCCTGTCAGCTTTTGACAGACGCCCGAGTCCCGATAGGAAGTATCAGACCGTAAAGGATGCCCCGCAGCCACAGGTCGTGGTGGCATTGGGGTTCTTGATCAAAAAGCGAGCGCCGGCCAGACCCGCTTCAAAGTCCACCGTGGAGCCCACCAGGTACTGATAGCTCAGCGGGTCGATCACCATGGCGACATCGCCATTTTCGACGACGGTATCGTCTTCTCCAACGGTTTCTGCAAAGTCAAAGCCATACTGAAAGCCCGAGCAGCCGCCTCCCGTTACGTAGACGCGCAGTTTCAGGGCCGGATTGCGCTCTTCCTCGATCAGCGCCCTGACTCTGCCTGCCGCGGCATCGGTAAAGAAAAGCGGTGTCGGAACAAAGGATTCTGCTCCGCTCATCGCGGCCTCCTTATGAGATGACATGTCCGGGACATGTCAGAAATGGATCAGCACGCAGGCTGTCATGACAACCATTATCGACACCCCCTCTGTCTATGGTCAACCGCCACACGTCAGTGTCTGTCATGAGAGGCATTGAACATAAACAATGATAGGCTCATTGGTGGGGTGTTCCATGATCCGCCATTGTGTCGCTGGGGAGGAGAAGCTTGCCGCGCCGTTTTCTGGATACGTCACGCCTGAACCTTGAGAACTTTCGACGCGAGCTGGCAAGCGTCGATGCATTGCCACAGCTGTGTCTGCTGGCCGTCATTTCCGGCGCATTGACCGGTATCATCATGATTGCCTTTCGAGAACTGATCGATCTGGGCGCGCTGAAGCTGATGCCCGACGGCCATGGTGAAGCCTTTGAAAGCCTGCCCGTGACGGTTCGCATGGGATTGCCGGTGGTGGCCGTCATTCTGATTGGCCTGGGGCTTGGCTGGCAGAAGAAGAGTGCGCGTCGACTGGGGATCTCGCACGTCATCGAACGCTTCTCCTTTCATCAGGGGGTCATGGCACGTGACAACTGGCTCAATCAATGGTGGGTAGGTATCGTCTCGCTTCTGGGAGGGTTATCGGCGGGCCGTGAGGGCCCCGCCATCCATCTCGGGGCCGGTGCCTCGGGGTGGATCGGTCAGTTGCTCAAGCTGCCGCACAACAGTCTGCGTGTGCTGGTGGGCTGCGGCGTGGCAGCCGGTATTTCGGCATCATTCAACACGCCCATCGCCGGGGTCATCTTCGCCATGGAAGTGGTGATGATGGAATACACCCTGACCGGCTTCATGCCGGTGATGCTGGCCTCGGCCACTGGTGCCGTCATTACGCAGCTGCATTTCGGCTCGGCTCCGGCCTTCATGATGCCCGGCATCATCGAGCCGCGCCTGCTGGATATTCCATGGTTGGTGTTGATGGCGCTGGCCATCGGCATCATGGCCGGCGGTTTCATTCGTCTTGCGCGTCTGGGCGAGCGTCTTGCCCGCGTGCCCTGGCCTGTTCGCCTTTTACTGGCCGGTGCGCTGACCGGCGCAGTGGCCTGTGTTTATCCGCAGGTGCAGGGTATCGGTTATGACAGTGTCGAAACGATTCTAACCGGTCAGGCCAGTCTTGATGTACTGCTGGCGCTGGCACTGGGCAAGCTGATACTGACGGCCATCACCCTGGCCTGTGGCATTCCGGTCGGTATTGTTGGTCCTACCCTGGTGATGGGCGCCGCCGCGGGCGCTCTGTTCGGGCTCGGGGCATCAGCGCTGCTGCCCTCGATGGTCGGCGAGCCGAACCTGTACGTGATGATGGGCATGGCCGCCATGATGGGCGCCGTGCTGCAGGCACCGCTGGCCGCCATCATGGCGCTGGTGGAGCTGACACACAGCCCCGACATCATTTTATACGGCATGCTGAGTGTTCTGAGTGCGACGCTGACCGCCCGCGTGGCCTGGCGGACGCAGGGATTTTTCGTCATGACCCGGCAGGGCAGTACGCCGCATCCGCTGCAACAGCCCCTGATGCAGGCGCTTTCAAGGGTAGGTGTCGGGGCGGTGATGGATCGAAGCGTTAGTGTGACGGCGGCGGTGATCACCCGGGAGCGGGCACGGGTGATTCTGGATGCCCGACCCACGTGGCTTTTGATCCATCGCCAGCCTGACCAGCACAAGGCCGATCGCGAGCCCGGCAAGGCGCCTCTGGCGCTGCTCGCCGCCGACATGGCTCGCGCTCTGGAAGAGAAGGATCAGGCCGGCGTTGATCAAGAGTACACTATCGATCTGCTGGAGATTCCGGGCAAGCGACTGGAGCTGGCACCGATCGATCTTCAGGCGACACTATCGGAAGCCTTTGCATGCCTTGACGATCAGCGGGTGGATGCCCTCTACGTCAGACACATTACTGCGCCGATGATGCATCGGGTTTCAGGTATCATCACGCGGGAAGCCATTGAAAACTATTATCACTGATGGGGTCATGTCCCCATCAAAGACGACCTGACGACGACCGCTATTGAGGATGTGCGTATGTACCCCTGGGTTCTGGCCTTTCATATCATTTCATTTACGTGCTGGTTTGCCGCACTCTTTTATCTGCCCCGGCTTTTTGTCTATCACGCCCATGCGGTGCGCCAGGATGACGGTCAGGGGTCGACCCGTTTCCAGATCATGGAGCGCAAGCTTTACGCCGCCATCATGACACCGGCCATGATTCTGACCCTGGTGTTCGGGATCTGGCTACTGGCGCTGGACGTTCAGTACTACCTGACGGCGGGCTGGTTTTACGTCAAGGCCGTGCTGGTCGTGTTGCTGATCGGCTTTCATCATATCTGCAAGTCACACATGAAACGTTTTGCTTCCGGTACCAACCGTCGCGGCGGCGGCTACTACCGCGTCTTTGCCATGATCCCGGCGATTCTGCTGATTGCGATCGTTATTCTTTCCGTGGTCAAACCGTTCTGATGTCTTTGCCCTGCGTACTGGTTCTGGCCGGTCATGATCCGACCGGCGGCGCCGGGCTGATTGCCGATGCCGAGGCGATTCGCGCCATGGGCGGCTGGGCGCTGACGGTACCGACGGCACTGACGTGCCAGACCACCGTGAACGTTCAGAGCGTCACGCCCCGTCCGGGCGAGGAGATACTGGCCACGGCCCGGGCGCTGCTGGAAGACTGCGATATCCACGCGATCAAGGTCGGCCTTATCGCCGATCTTTCCGCGCTGGAAGCCGTCGTGGAACTGTGCCGGACGTGGTCGCATCTGCCGGTCATCATCGACCCGGTACTTAAGGCCGGCGGCGGGCGCGAGCTGTCCGGTCAGGCACTGAGGGCAGCATTTGTTGAACGGCTGCTGCCGCTGGCCGATCTGGTCACGCCCAATCTCGACGAGCTTGCCCGACTGACGGATCGTGCGCTCGCGGATCAGGATACGGCCGGTCAGGCCGGGCAAATGCTGGCCACTGGTGCGGGTGCCGTGCTGGCCACCGGTACCGATGTTGCAGATGCGCAGCGTAAGCCCCATGTTACCCATCGGCTCTATACGCCTGAAGGCTTTCAAACGTGGTCCTGGCCGCGGCTGCCGGGAAGTTATCACGGTTCGGGATGTACGCTGGCCAGTGCCACGGCGGCGCTGCTGGCGCGCGGGGAAACGCTGGATAATGCCTGTCAGCGGGCGCAGCAGTTTACCTGGCAAAGTCTTGAGCGGGCGCTGACACCTGGTCGTGGCCAGTACCTTCCCGATCGCCTGAGCGGGCCATTTCATTTACCGATTCAGGAGCGCGCGACATGACCCAGTGGCAGCAGGGACTCTACGCCCTGACCGATGAACATCTGATGCCGGATGATGCCACGCTTATCGATCGATGCGAGGCTGCCCTCGATGCCGGCATTGCGCTGTTGCAGTACCGTGATAAATCCGGTGACGAAGGCAAGCGCGAACGTCAGGCGCGCGCCCTCAAGGCGCTGTGCGACCACTACGATACGCCCCTGATCATCAACGACGATGCTGCACTGGCCTGGCGGCTGGGCGTCGGACTGCATCTGGGGCGCAGTGACGGCTCGATCGTCCGGGCGCGCAAGGCGCTGGGGCCGGAGGCCATTATCGGCGCGACCTGTCAGGACAGCCTCGAGTTTGCCGAACAGTCGGCCGGTGAAGGCGCCAGTTATCTGGCCTTTGGTCGTTTCTACCCGTCGCGTACCAAGCCGGACGCGCCACCGGCGGATCTGGCGATCCTGGCGCAGGTAGCCCGTTTTAACCTGCCGCGTGTGGCGATCGGCGGTATTGATGCCGACAATATTGATGCCACGGTCAGCGCCGGGGCGGATCTGATTGCGCTGGTGCACGGTATTTTCGGCCATGATGACCCGGGGGCGGCCGTGCGGCGGCTCAACCAGGCCATGAAGCGATAATTTCTCTATGTTATCCACACCCGGTATCGGCAGGCGTCGATCAACGGGGTGTGGGTAACCCTGAATCGGCAGACGGTTCGTTCGGGACCGATCTGCGATCCCTTTTTCCACAGGAGCGCGAAGATGGATCATATTACCTCCGAGACGCTTTTTACCCGTGCCGGGCACCGCATCCCCGGTGGCGTCAATTCCCCGGTGCGTGCCTTCAAGGGCATGGGACGCGCGCCCATGTTTGTCTCGCGCGCCCGCGGGCCCTACCTCTTTGACGTCGAGGGCAAGCGCTATATCGACTACGTCGGCTCCTGGGGGCCGATGATTACCGGTCATGCCGACCCTGATGTGCTGAGCGCGGTCCGTGACCGGCTGGAAGACGGCCTTTCCTTCGGCACGCCCACCGCGGTCGAAACCGACATGGCAGAGCTGATCTGCGAGATCATGCCGTCGATTGACATGGTGCGCATGGTCAACTCGGGTACCGAAGCCACCATGTCCGCAGTCCGTCTGGCCCGTGGCTATACCGGTCGTGACAAGGTGGTCAAGTTCGAGGGCAACTATCACGGCCATGTGGACTCGCTGCTGGTCAAGGCGGGTTCTGGCGCGCTTACCCACGGTGAACCCAGCTCGCCGGGCGTCCCGGCCTCGCTTGCCGAACACACCGTGACGCTCTCCTACAATGATGTCGAGGGCGTACGCGAGTGCTTTCGCGAGATCGGCGATCAGGTCGCCTGCGTGATTGTGGAGCCGGTGGCCGGCAACATGAACTGCATTCCGCCGGTACCGGGTTTTCTGGAGTGCCTGCGCGAGGTATGTGACGAGTCCGGCGCGGTGTTGATCTTTGACGAGGTCATGACCGGTTTCCGTGTGGCGCTGGGTGGTGCTCAGGCCTACTACGGCATCACACCGGATCTGACCTGTCTGGGCAAGATCGTCGGCGGCGGCATGCCGGTCGGCGCCTTTGGTGGCAGGCGTGAGATCATGGAGTATCTCTCGCCGCTGGGACCGGTCTATCAGGCTGGCACACTCTCCGGCAATCCGTTGGCCATGGCCGCGGGAATCGCGCTGTTGAAAAAGGTGCGCCAGCCCGATTTCCATAAGCGCCTGACCGAGCGCGTCAATCTGCTGTGTGACGGTCTCGAGCAGCGGGCAAGGGCTGCCGGGGTGCCGCTTCTGACCCACCGTGCCGGCGGCATGTTTGGCATCTTCTTTACCGATCAGACCGAGGTTAACGATTTCGCGGCCGCGACCGGCTGTGACGTCGAGCGTTTCAGACGCTTTTTTACAGCGATGCTGGATCGCGGCGTCTACATGGCGCCCTCGCCGTTTGAAGCGGGTTTCATGTCCAGCGTCCATGAGGACGAGGACATCAGTGTCACGCTTGAGGCCGCCGAGGCGGTGTTTGCAACCCTGACCTGACCATCGGCGCCTTTCGGCGTCATGCCCGCCCGCCGACACGTCGGCGGGCGACTTTCATTACTGATCCGGAGTGAGCCCCTTGAGTCAGTCACTGATCAGCGCGCTGAGAAGCGGCCGGTTTTTCAATCATGACGTGTCGACCCTGCAGGTGTACGAGACCCACATCTCGTGGGTCATTCTGACCGGCGAGCGCGCCTATAAGATCAAGAAACCGCTGGATTTCGGCTTTCTGGATTTCTCGACGCTTGAGCGCCGCCGCCGTTTCTGTGAAGACGAAGTGCGTCTCAATTGGCGTCTGGCGGGTGATCTCTATGAGCGGGTCGTACCCATCAGCGGCACGCCCGATGCGCCCGTGCTGGGGGGAGACGGCGAGCCCTTCGAATATGCCATCTGCATGCGCCAGTTCGACAACGCCGGGCTTTTCTCGACGCTGCAGGCCAATGGTGAGCTGACCCGCACGATGATGGATGACATGGTGGATCAACTGGTCGCCTTCCATCAGCGCGCCGAACGGGTGTCGGCGGACAGTGCCTTTGGTGCTCCGGAGGCCGTCTATGCACCGGTCGTGCAGAACTTCGATCAGATCCGACCTCTGCTGGAGGATCAAAACGATCTTCGTCGTCTGGAGGAGCTGGCCCAGCGCGCCGAGGAGCTGTATCACCGGTTTGAGCCGCTACTGGCGAAGCGTCAGCGCAGCGGCTTCGTACGTGAAACGCACGGAGACGTACATTTGGCGAATGTGGTACAGCATGAGGGTCGGGCGCTGATCTTTGACTGTATCGAGTTTAATGATGACCTGCGCTACAACGACGTCTGCTGCGAGCTTGCCTTTTTGCTGATGGATCTTGAGGCGCGTGGTGAGCAGGCGTTGTCGAGTCACGTGCTCAATCGCTATCTGGAAGGCAGTGGCGATCACGAACTGGTTCGCCTGTTGCCCTGGTACAAGGCCTATCGCGCCATGGTGCGGGCCAAGGTGGCACTGTTTCGCCTGCAGCAGCCGGACCTGCATCCGGCGGATCGTGACGCGGCGATGTCCGACTATCGCAGCTATATCGCCCTGGCCGAGCGCTACAGCGAGATCGATATCCCCTGGCTTTTGATCAGCGTGGGGGTGTCGGGCAGCGGCAAGAGCCGGTTTACCGAGCAGGTTGTGCGCTCGCTCGGTGCCATACGGCTTCGTTCCGATGTCGAGCGCAAGCGTCTTTGCGAGCTGGCGCCCGAGGCCGATTCGGGCTCAAGCGTGGCCGGTGGCATCTACAGCGATGACATGACCCGTCAGACCTATGAGCGACTGGCTTCGCTGAGCGGTACGCTGATGGAAGCCGGCTATCCGGTCTGTATCGATGCTACCGCACTCAAGCGTGCTCAGCGCGATCGACTACGACACGAGGCCGAGAAGCGTGGTCTGGCGGCGCTTTTAATCAGTTTCGAAGCGGATGATGCAACGCTGCGAGATCGTCTCGTACGACGACAGAACAGGCGTGGTGAGGCATCAGAGGCAGGCATTGAGGTGCTTGATCACCAGCTCGCCTCGCGCGAAGCCTTCGGCGAGGATGAGCTGGCCTATCTGATTCATCTGGATACCACGGCCGAGGATGCCAATCTGACGCTGGTGTCGCTGATCAAGGAGCGGCTGCGTCTGGACTGATGGCGCTCGGCAGGTAGTGGATCAGGCCGTGTCCCGTCTTGTGCGGGGCGCGGCCACCACGGTCGTGGGCTGCTGACGAAGAAGATTCAGCGCCTGTGCCCGGTTTCTCACCTTGAGCTTTCTGAACACGTGATACAGATGCGACTTGACCGTATGTTCGCTGATGGACAGGCGGTCGGCGATATCCAGATTGCTGGCACCGCTATCCAGCAGTCCCAGAATTTCCTGCTCCCGCGGGGTCAGGCTTGCCAGCGGCAGCTGCTCGTCATGCTGCCGATGCCAGTAGGCGCACAAAAGACGCTCCATCAAGGGGCGTGACAGCCACATCTCTCCTTCGAAAAGCTTGCGAATCCCCTTGCTGATCAGCTCAAGGGAATCCCCCCGATAGAAGATGCCGTGTAGCGGCATGCGCATCATCAGGGCGACCGCCCGATCTTCATTGCTCATGTTGAAGGCCGTGAAAATGGCATCGTCATACTGGCCCAGCTGCTGCGTCCAGTCGCGCAGCACGGATTCTTCCAGATGATCATCATCCAGCAGTGCCACAACGCGACAGTGCCTTAAATGCTCCGGCAATTCGGGTGGCTCGTCCGTCGGCAATTGCTGTACATGGCAATCCAGCTGCTGACGGAGGTAATCCAGAAACAGCTCATTCTGGGGGCTGCTTTTGGTCACCATGATCAGTGCAATATTTGTCACATCCATGAAAGTGGCCCTGGTAAAGAGTATGAAGGCCTTCAGACGCCCGATCGCAATCAAAACTGGGGGATGTGCCAAAATCCGGCGCGCCGGACAGGGCACCCTTTACGCTAAGTAAGATTAAGTAAAAAAATAAACAAAACAACTACTTAAAAGCACTTAAGGTTCAGAGCTGATTAAGCTCTTGCGACTAACGTTCTAGTTCGATCATTTAGAACAGGCTAGGGGTTCGGATGATCGTACCGATAGCCGACGCGACCGGGGTCCTGAAGATGCCCCCGATTATAAGGCGATCGATTTTTGAATGAGAGCGGTCAGAACGTGCATCTACACCAAATGGCGCATTGTGCACAGGAAATTGCGCTTAAGGATGTATTTGAAACGGTTTGTTAACCGTTTAGTTACAAAATAAAGGAGCGCCGGATGCGTTTTGTCGAGAGATTGCTGCTGGAAAATCAGGCTTGGGCCGGTGAAATCAAACATCGCGATCCACACATGTTTGATCGCTTGAGTGCCGGACAATCTCCGGAAGTGCTGTGGATCGGCTGCTCCGATAGCCGTGTTCCTGCCGAACAGATTTGTAATACCTCGCCGGGGGAAATGTTCATTCACCGCAATGTCGCCAACCGGGTCTGCCCGAATGAAGCGGGCTTTATGAGCGTTCTTGAATACGCTGTTGCTGTATTAAAGGTCCGTCATATCATCGTCTGCGGTCATCATCGATGCGGAGGAGTTCAGGCCGCAATGACAGATGAAAATACCGGGTTTTCTCATCTCGATAATCATCTGGATGGCATTCGTGATATCAGAAGAAGGCATGCCAATGAGCTGGCAAAAATGAACAATGATGCTGACCGTCTTGATCAAATGGTAGCGCTCAATGTAATCGACCAGGTCAGGACGCTTAGTGAGCTGCCCTTGATAAAGGCGCAATGGTCATGCCATCAGCGTCCGACAATACATGGGATGGTATATGCGCTCGAAACCGGAAGACTGCGCGAAATCGAACGCTGGGACGGTGAACACTGTGAGGCCGTTCAGGCATGTGCAGTTTGATCGTCGGTAATGTCAATATTCATGAAAAGAGACGGATAACATGAGCAAAGCATTTTCATTGAAGACATTGCCACAGGATCTGCCTGCCGGCATCGTGGTCTTTCTGGTCGCTATTCCCCTGTGCCTGGGAATTTCCCTGGCTTCAGGAGCGCCGCCGCTTTCAGGCCTGATTGCCGGCATTATCGGCGGTATTGTGGTGTCGCTTTTCAGCGGTTCTTCCCTGAGTGTGTCCGGTCCGGCCGCCGGGCTGACCGTCATCGTGCTGGGCGCGGTGGAGCAGATTGGTCTGAGCGGGCTTTTCATGGCCACGGTGCTGGCCGGGGCGCTGCAGCTGCTGTTCGGTTTTTTGCGTCTTGGCAAGATTGGCGCCTTTGTTCCCTCGGCCGTGATCAAGGGCATGCTGGCCGCCATTGGACTGATTTTGATTCTAAACCAAATTCCGCTGGCATTGGGCCTTTCGCAGGACAGTGACGTCTCGCTTTTAAACCTTGAAGGACTGGCCGCCGGGCTGTCGCCGGTGGCGCTGGCGATTGCGGCGGTGTCGCTGGCGATTCTGGTCAGCTGGGAAAAACCTTTCATGCCGGCGGCAATCAAGCGTTTTCCGGGTCCACTGGTGGCCGTACTGGTGGCTATCGCCATGGATCGACTGGCGCTGTCACTGGGTCTGCCCGGCGCTCTGGATGGCGGGCAGCGCATTTCCCTGCCGGGATTGGGTGGGCCGGTTGATTTTATTGGTCAGCTGCAACTGCCGATGGTGTCTGATCTGCTCAAGCCACAGGTCTATATGACGGCCGTGACGCTGGCACTGGTGGCCAGTCTTGAAACCCTGTTAAGTCTTGAGGCCGTGGACAAGATCGACCCGCTCAAGCGTCATTCGCCACCCCATCGTGAACTCAAGGCGCAGGGCATCGGCAACATGGTCAGTGGCATGGTAGGGGGGCTGCCGATCACGGCCGTGATTGTGCGCAGTTCGGCCAATGTGCAGGCGGGCGGACGTACACGCCTTTCAAGCTTTGTGCACGGCGTGCTGCTTCTGTGCAGCGTGGCTTTCGTGGCGGGCGCACTGGAATTTATCCCGCTGGCGTGTCTGGCCGCCGTGCTGTTGCACACCGGTTACAAGCTCGCCCGCCCGGCCACGATCCTTGCGCACTATCATCAGGGCTGGCAGCGCTTTGTGCCCTTTGCCGTGACGGTGGTGGCGATCATGGTCACCAACCTGCTTGAAGGCGTCATCATCGGCTTTTTGTGCGGGCTCTACTTTCTGGTGCGGGCCAACTATCACTCCTCGGTCTCGTTTACCCAGCAGGATCGCCACGCCCTGCTGCGCTTTCATACCGATGTCTCCTTCCTCAATCGGGACAAGGTACGTTTCTACCTGGATGACATCGCTGATGGCAGTCATCTGATCATCGATGCGCGTGAGGCGGCATTCATTGATCCTGATATTCAGGAAGACATCGATAATTTCGTTTATTCCTCGCATGAGCGCGACATCGTGGTAGAGCTCAAGCAGGTCAATGGCCTGACGGCCAGCTATCCCGCCTTGCGCCCTGTAGGTACCAATGTGCAGGAGGACAACATGCCTGCAGCGCGGTCTGCCTGATCAAGGCATTACCGATGACGGGTAGATACTGAAAGGGCGCCCTCGGCCTGTACGGTCGAGGGCGCCCTTGTCATGTCGTGACACCGATCGGAAGGATCAGGTGTCGGATGACGTGCTGCGAGAGGAGGGCGGCATGGGTGCCCCACCCAGGTTCTGACGTACCCAGTTCATGGCCTGAATACGGTTACGTACCTTGAGTTTTCGAAAGATGTTGTAAAGGTGCGACTTGACCGTATGTTCGCTGACAAACAGCTGATTCGCGATTTCGGTGTTGGACGCTCCCGTACCCAGCAGGCGAAGAATCTCGAGCTCACGATGCGTCAGGCCATTGGCCGGCCGGAAGGCGTTGATCTGCTGACGGCGATAGAAACGAATCAGTCGCGTCATCAGATTGCGCGACATCCAGAGTTCGTCATTGATCAGCTTGGCGATGCCCTTGCAGATCAGGGCCAGCGAGTCGCGGCGATAGAATACGCCCTGCAGACGAAAGGTGGTCGCCAGATTGACGGCCTGGTTTTCATCGGCAAGGTTAAAGGCGGCCAGCGTCAGGGTAGCACTTTCGCTGGCGGCGCTTTCTTCCCAGTGATACATGTCCTTTTCATTGACATGATCGGCGTCCAGCAACACCACACGTTGTATGTCGTCTTCTGCCGGCACGGCATCCCGCGGTGCCAGCGTTTCTACTTCACAGCCGATTCGGTCCCGCACGTACTGCATGAACAGTTCGCTTTGCGGGTTGATCTCTGTCACCAGTAGTACGACTACCTTCTTTTCACTATCCACGTCACTATCCACGGTGCCCCCTTGATGCCCGTTCATCAGCTCATGTTGTGACAGCCAACGACGAGGCTTTGCTCAAGCTTACTCCGAAACGGCGTCTGGAGCATCGCTCGGGCAGGCGCTGTTTTAACGGCCAATTCGTTGGTTAATATCACGCTATTTGTATCATGCCAGGTATGCTTCGGTCGGCTAATCCACAACAATATGTTCCAGTGTGATGACATGGCGCTTTAAAATGGGTCGTCAATCACACCAGGGGATCATGCCTTATGTCTGCTACACGCTCTCTCGTTGTCGCCAGCAATAATGCCGGCAAGCTGCGGGAGTTCCGCGAGCTGCTGGAGCCGCTGGCGTGGGAACTGACCACTCAGGCCGACCATGGTATATCGGCCGTTGAAGAGACCGGCTTGACCTTTGTTGAAAATGCACTGCTCAAGGCTCGTGCGGCCTGTCTGGGCAGCGGTCTGCCGGCTCTGGCCGATGACTCCGGTCTGGCCGTGACAGCACTGGGCGGTGCTCCGGGTATTTATTCGGCGCGCTACAGTGGTGTTCAGGGCAATGACCAGGCCAACAACGACAAGCTGCTCGAGGCGCTGGCTGATGTTCCCGAAGGTCAGCGTGGCGCGCATTATCACTGCGTGCTTGTCTATATGCGCCATGCCGAGGACCCGGTGCCCATCATCGTTCAGGGCAGCTGGCCCGGAGAAATTCTTTCCCTGCCGCGCGGTGAGGGCGGGTTTGGCTATGATCCCCTGTTCTGGGTGCCCGAGCAGGGTCTGAGCGTGGCTGAACTTTCTCCCGAGCTCAAGAATCGGATCAGTCACCGCGGTCGCGCGCTGACCGCCCTGCTTGAGCAGATGGAGCGCTGATGTCCTTCCTGCCGCCCCTGGCGCTATATATCCATGTTCCATGGTGCGTGCGCAAGTGTCCCTACTGCGACTTCAACTCTCATGCGCTATCGGGTGCACTGCCCGAAGCGGCCTATATCGATGCCCTGCTGGCCGATCTTGATGCCGAGATGATCAACGTGCAGGGACGGCCGCTGACGTCGATTTTTATCGGCGGCGGCACGCCCAGCCTGGTCAGTGGCGCCGGCTACCAGCGACTGCTGGCCGGCATCGAGGCACGCCTGACCCTCGCACCGGACATCGAAATTACCCTGGAGGCCAATCCGGGGACGTTTGAGCGCGAGCGCTTTCTTGACTTTCGCCGCGCCGGTATCAATCGGCTGTCGGTGGGGGTGCAGAGCTTTGACAACGACGCACTGGCCCGGCTGGGCCGCATTCATGATGCAGATGAGGCCGTACGTGCCATTTCCACCGCTCGTGAGGTCGGTTTCGACGAGATCAACATTGATCTGATGCATGGCCTGCCGGGGCAGGACAAGGCCCGTGCGCTTGCCGACATCGATCAGGCTCTGGCGCTTGCGCCTTCGCATCTGTCCTGGTATCAGCTCACGCTCGAACCCAATACGGCCTTTTATTCGCATCCGCCGACGCTGCCTGAAGAGGACGTGCTGGCCGACATTCAGGACGCCGGTCAGGCACGGCTGGAGGGTGCCGGGTTTCAGCGCTACGAGATTTCGGCATGGTCGCGTCCCGGACATGAGGCCCGACACAACCTGAATTACTGGCGCTTTGGGGACTACCTGGGGATCGGAGCCGGCGCCCATGGCAAGATATCGCGCCCGGATGATGAGGGGCTTACGATCGAGCGGCGCTGGAAAACCCGCCAGCCCGAGACCTATCTCGCCCGCCATGATGATCCGCGTGGTTTTCTGGCCGGCCACCGAAGGCTTTCACGCGATGAGCGCGGGCTCGAATTTCTGATGAATGCCCTGCGTCTGAGTGACGGCGTCCCTCGCGCGCTCTGGCATCAGCATACCGGGCTCGACGATGCGCGTCTGGACGCTCACACTAGAGCGGCCATCGCACGCGAGTTGATGTCTGAAACACACTCACGCATTCAGGCCACGCCGTTGGGGCTTTTGTTTCTCAATGATTTGCTGGCGCTATGCGATGATTCGGTTCTGGCCCGCTCATGACGGGCCATACGTCAGGGCAGTGTCTGCCCTGCAGATTCGGAAAGATCGGGGGATAGGCCCCGAACGGTACTCACAGGAGAGCAGGACGTGAAGAAAAGCATCTGGATGGCGGCACCACTGGCCGTAGTCATGGCCGCCACGGGCTGTACCACTACCAATCCCTATACTAATGAGCAGCAGACCTCGAGTCTGGCCAAGGGCGCAGGCATTGGTGCGCTGGTCGGCGGTGTGGCCGGTGCCACCAAAAGTGGTCACCACCGTCTCGACAAGACCCTGATCGGTGCGGCCGTGGGCGCTGCCGCCGGTGGTGGCGTCGGCTACTACATGGACGCTCAGGAAGCCAAGCTGCGTCAGGAGATGCAGGGCACCGGGGTAAGCGTGACTCGTGTCGGCGATCAGATTCAGCTCAACATGCCCAGCGCCATTACCTTTGGCAGCGACTCCAGCGAGTTGTCCTCGCAGATTCATGCTCCGCTGGATGGCGTCATCAAGGTGCTCGGCGAGTATCCCGATACGCTGGTCAACATTGCCGGCTACACCGATTCTACCGGTGCTGCGGCCTACAACCAGCGCCTGTCCGAGCTGCGGGCTCAGGCCGTGGGCAACTATCTGGCCCGTGGTGGCGTCAACTTCAACCGCCTGATCATGCAGGGTTATGGCGCCAGCAACTACGTGGCCAGCAACGACACCCCTGAAGGCCGGGCGCAGAACCGTCGCGTCACGGTCACACTGGTGCCCAACGGCAACAGCTGATCATCGGATCGGCAGTTCTGCCGGCCGTGTCGTCGCCGCAGTCTGTTGACTGCGGCGACGCTTTTTCAAGGAGGGAGCGTGCTTTCCTATCAACATGCATGGCATGCCGGCAACTTTGCCGACGTGCACAAGCATCTGGCCCAGTTCGCGCTGATCGAGCGCCTGATGGAAAAGAACTCGGCCCTGAGTCTGATCGATACACATGCCGGTCGCGGCCACTATCCGCTGGAGGCGCCCGAGACCGCAAGGCTTGGCGAGTACCGTGACGGGGTGCTGCCGCTGTGGCGCACGCGTGATCAACACTCCGGGCTGATGGCGCGCTGGTGTGACGCGCTGGCGTCTCTTCAGGATGATCCGGACACGCTGTCGCGCTACCCGGGGTCCCCCTGGTGGTTTGCCCGCACCATGCGTGACAACGATCGCCTGACCCTTTATGAACTGCATCCGGGTGAGCATCGCCATCTCGAGGATGCCTCGCTTGAAACGCCCCATGTACGTCGGCTCAAGCGCGATGGCCTCGGCGGGCTGGTGCATCAGCTGCCGGTTCGAACGCCCAGACTCTGCGTGCTGATCGACCCGTCCTATGAAGTGAAGGACGAGTATGACGCGGTGGCCTCGACGCTTGCGCAGGTTGTGCGCCAGATGCGCCACGCCGTGGTGCTGATCTGGTATCCGCTGTTGGGTGACGCGCGGCATCAGCGTTTGCTGGACGGCGTCAAAAGCCACAACATCGCCAAGGTGTGGCGCAGCGAGCTGACCCACCACGAGAGTGCCGGGGAGCGAGGGCTTTATGGCTCGGGACTGCTGTTGCTCAACCCGCCGTGGCAGCTGGAAACGCAGCTTGATGAGGCGTTTTCCGAGCTTGCAGCGCTATACGGTGATCAGGCCTCTCATACCAGTGACTGGTGGATGCCCGAGCGTCCCTGAGGCGCGCACCAGGGATACCGACAAAAGGCCCGCCATGATGGCGGGCCTTTTGCTGTTTCAGGGCGTGTGTTTCAAAACCCTGGGATCACGATGCTCAAGCGGCTCAGGTCGAGTCGGCCGGCGTCGTACGAGCACGAGCGCTCTCGGTCATCATGGCCTTTTGTTCCTGCTGCGTAATCTCGTCGGCAATCTGTTCGCCGACGCTCTCCCAGCCCTGTGAAAGCGTTCGTATCAGCGCCGGGTAGCCGTCGTCATCGAGCGGGCGCTCGATCTCGAAGGGCTGTTGAGTCAGCAGATTGCCGCCGGCATCGCGCAGCTGATACTGCCCGGCCAGCACCGCCATGCCGTCATAGCGCCCCTGAAAGCGAGACAGCGATACTCGCACGCCGGTATCAGCGCGATCACCGGCCAGGGTCTCGCCCAGTACGCGATGATCCTTCAACCGGCCGCTCAAGGTACGTTGCAGGCTGCGGGTGAGCTGGGCACTCAGGCTATCGGCCCATAGATTGGCCTGGGCCTCGTTCACCTCGATGTCGCTGGTCTGATAGACCACCCCCTGGCCGTCAAGATAGTCGGCCAGCCGCACCGATGAGACCGCCACGGTCGGGGCGCTGTCGGGTAGCGAGACGCCGGGTTCGGGCGCACGCTGATCGGCCAGCGGCAGCGTATAACGGTGAAACTCGGTGGCCTGGCCGGCACATCCGGCCAGCGCCGTGAGTGCCACAAGTGCCGCGCCGCGCCAGGACGTGTGGAGAAGTTGCATCATCATGGGCGTGCCCTCGGTTGCGGATCCTGAATCTCGCCGCGGTTAAAGATCAGCGAATTGGGTTTCTCGCTGATGGTGCGCGCAGCCGGTTGCAGCGAGCGCATCAGCTGCTCAAGGCTTTTCAGTGTCGAGGTCAGCTCACCATAGGCCGGTGCCTCGCTCGAGTAGCTCGACAGCGTCTGCTCGATGCTGCGCAGCGTGCGTTGGACATCGCTGGGCAGACCACGAGTGCTTTCGTCATTGAGCACTTCATTGAGGCTGCTGGCCGTTTCATTGAGCTCCTTGATCAGCGATTCGGAGCTGGCCAGGGTCGAATCCAGACGGTTGAGCGACGACTCGACAGGCAGATTGTTGAGCTTGTCGAGCAGGCCGGTGACCTTCTGTTCGATCTGGGCAAAGCTGCCGGGTTCGCTGGGGAAGACGGTCACACCGTTGTATTCCGTGAGCGTCTGTTCAGGCGGATTGTCCACGAAGTTGGTGTCCACAAAGAGCGCGCCGGTAAAGAGATTGCCGGTCTTGAGCGAAGCGCGCAGGCCATGGTCAAACATGGCCTT
Source organism: Kushneria marisflavi (assembly GCF_002157205.1). NCBI lineage: Bacteria > Pseudomonadati > Pseudomonadota > Gammaproteobacteria > Oceanospirillales > Halomonadaceae > Kushneria > Kushneria marisflavi. The sequence goes on from NZ_CP021358.1 coordinate 2,106,548, forward strand.
GATGCGTGCCCGCCAGTCCTTGAGTGACTCCTCGTCCACCTTCGCCTGCAGTCGCTGAGGCTCGATGCGGATCAGTACCGGGATGCGGAACCCCTCGACCTGGTTTTCCTGCAGCAGATCGATGCGATAGGGCACGGTATCCACGGTCCCGATGCGTACACCGCGGTATTCAACCGGTGCCCCGCGCGACAACCCGCGCACGGTGTCATCGATCATGACCACGTAGCGCAGATAGTGGCTGAAGCTGCCCTGCAGCGCGTTCTCTTCATCGCTGTACAGGGAAAAGACCATATTGCTGTTGGCCCCCACCGGTTCGCCCGGCGGAATATCTTCCGGTACGCCAAAGGTCACGCCGCCACTGACCAGCGACTCCAGCGAGCCCAGTCCCAGCGAGAAGCCTTCGGAGGTCAGATCGAAATTGATGCCTGACGCCAGCCAGAAGCGGGTATTGCTGGTCACCAGATCCTCATAGGGTTCCTGGATGAAGAGCTGATAGTGCACGACGCGGTCTTCGGTATCGAACTCGAGGTTTTCGACCCGGCCGACGGTAAAGCCCTGAAACAGGACCGGGTCACCGACGTTGAGCGAACCGGCGGCGGCGCTGGTCAGGTGCAGCCGCAGTCCCTTGGCATCCGGCGGTGCGACAGGAGGCTGTTCCAGCATTTCAAAGCTCTCCTGGGCATTGTCCGAATGCCCCGGCTGCAGCTGGATATAGGCCCCCGACAGCACGGTGTTCAACCCGCTGATGCCTTCACGACCGATGCGAGGCTTGACGACCCAGAAGCGGGTCTCTTCGTTGAGCAGGCGGTCGGTGCCCGGGTTCATGCGTGCCTTGATCACGGCATGAGAGGTGTCTTCCGACAGCGATACCGAGGTGACCTCACCAACATCGACGTTGCGCGCCTTGATCATGGTGTTGCCGGCATCAATACCTTCGGCATTATTCATGATCAGCGTGATTTCCGGCCCGCGTGAGGCGAGCGTGTGATAGAGCATCCAGCCGCCGATCAAAAGCGCAATCAGCGGGATCAGCCAGACCGGAGAAATATGTCGGTGCTTCTTTCGCTGCGCGGTGGTCTCGCTCATTGCCCCGTGTCCTGTGCTTTCCCTGCAACCACCGGCTGAGGGGATAATGTGGAAATGTCGTTGTTTTCAAGGTCCGGATGATCGGCGGCGTCCCAGATCAGGCGCGGATCAAAGCTCATCGCGGCGATCATGGTCAGGATCACCACACCGCCGAAGGCGATGATGCCGGGCTCGGCCGAGACATGCATCAAAAGCCCCAGCCTGACCAGGGCTGCCAGCAGGGCCACCACGAAGACGTCGATCATCGACCATCGGCCGATGAACTCGGTAATCCGATACAGGGTCATGCGCACCTCCGGTCGCCATGGCTGTGGCCGGCCAACCTTGATGCACAACCAGAAAAGCGCCAGCAGCTTGGCCACCGGAATGACCACACTGGCCAGAAAGATGATGGCTGCAATGGGGTAGTCGCCGTGATCGATCAGCAGCAGTACGCCGCCAATGACGGTCTGGGTGGTCGTGTCATTGAGACTCGAGACGGTCATGATCGGCAACACCATGGCCGGAATGTAGAGCAGTACCGAAACCACCAGCAGTGCCAGAGTCTTCTGCACGCTGTGGCGTCGGCGCATGTGCAGTTTCTCGCCGCAGCGGCGGCAGTAGCACGCCCGGTGATGATGGTAGTCGTTGACCGTGCCACAGACCGGGCATCCCACCAGCTTCTGTGCCTGCGCGGTTTTTCCGGTGCGCGCATGTTCCGGCGGTGGCGGCTCCGGGGCCATGACACTCCAGAGCCAGTCGCGATCCACGCTGCGCGAGATCAGTAGCATCAGGACCACGAACAGGCAAAAGGCCCAGAAGGAAACGCCAAAGCCGATGCTGGCCAGTGACAGGATCTTGACCAGGCTGACCAGCACGCCGATCAGGAACACATCCGCCATCATCCAGTGTTCAATGTGGCGCAGGGTGCGCAGCATCAGCATGCCACGAGGCGGGCGATGGCCCAGCAACAGGGCACCATGGAGGATGATCACCATGCCCAGATAGAGCATCGGCAGCAGCAACAGCACCATCCACAGCACCACGGCCAGCACGGTGTAGTTGCCGGTCGACAGGATCGTCATGGCATCGGTCAGACTGATGGCGCGCTCGAACCCGCGGGCAGAAAAGGAGATGAACGGAAAGGCCAGCGAGGTGACCAGGGCCACCACGGCGGCAATTGCCAGCGCCAGCGCATGCTGGGCCGGGGCACGCTTTCGCGTCATCAGCTCATGCTGGCAGCGCGGGCAGCGGGCGCTTTCCGAGCACGCCAGCGGCGGCACGATACTGACGAGATCGCATTCATGGCAGACCCGCAGGGGCCGCGAAGGCTCAGATAACGTGGTGATGGTTCTCTCCGAAATCAGCCCGGGTCAATTCCGTTCAGGACAGATGGATGATATCGGCCAGGGCGGGGCCGACAGTATTAATACCTTCAGACTATAGCCTGGCATGGCGTTCAGGCGCTGTCGCATGTCTCGAGCGTTTCTGCCCTCGGTGACGCCTCGGGGCCTGTAAACATTCATCATGGTACGTAAATAGCATCGACGGCCAGTGACGGCAAGCCGTCATGTGGCCGGCAAGGAACGCGTCAGTTCAAGTCGTTGCTCGGCTGATGCCAGAGCCGGTAATAGGCGCCCTCGGGATTGTCGAGCAGCTGTCCGGGTGCGCCATGTTCGATGATCTGCCCGGCCTGCATGACGACCACCTCATCGGCTCTGGCGATGGTTGAAAGCCGGTGGGCGACCACCACCATGGTGACCCGCCCCTTGAGACCGGCCAGTGCCCGATTAAGGCGCGATTCGGTCAGGCTGTCGACGCTGGCGGTGGCCTCATCGAGCAGTAGAATACGTGGCTGACGCAGCAACGCCCGAGCGAGCGCCAGCAGCTGGCGCTCGCCGGTGGACAGGGTCAGGCCCCGCTCGCCCAGAGGCGTGTCGAGCCCGTCGGGCAGACGGTCGATCAGCTCGCGCAACTGCGCTTCATCAAGGGCGCGCGCCATGCTGGCTTCATCGGCCTCAAGTCCCATCAGCAGATTGTCTCTGAGTGTGGTCGAGCGAATGAAGGGCTCCTGCGGAACGCTGGCCATCACCGTGTTGATCACCGACGGTGAGAGCGTCTCGATGGGACGGCCATCGAGCAGCAGACGGCCTTTGGTGACCGGCTGCAGTCCGCCCAGCAGATCCAGCAGCGTCGACTTGCCGCTGCCGGTATGGCCGACCAGCCCGATAAAGCGACCTTCGGGAATGTCGAGGGTGACGTCATCAAGCGTGTTGTGATCGGCACCGTGATGGCGAAACGCCAGTGTCTCAAGTCGATAGTCGGCTGACTCGATTGCCCGGTTATCGTCGCCGGCGGCCGCCTGCGGTCGGTCCAGCAAGGAGAGTAGCCGCGTGCCGGCCACGCCTGCCTGCTGAAAGATGTTAAAGCGCTGGGTGATTTCGATCAGCGGCTCGGAGACGCGCCCCAGCCAGGTCACGAAGGCGTAGAGCACGCCGATTTCTGCCCCGCCCACCAGACTGTCGACGCCATAACCGATTAAAAGCGCCGCCAGAATGATCACGCCCACCAGATCCAGCGCCGAGCGCAGCAACAGCGCTGAAATGCGGATGGTATGCAGCCGGGCGTGATACTGCGCCACGTTGAGATCGTGATAGCGCGCTCGAAAGCGTTCGGTCTGGTTGAAGGCTTGCAGCACGCTCATGCCGCCGATTGCCTCGTTGATGCGCGCATTCTGTCCGGCGCGCAGGCGGCGAACCTCTACGGCTGCCGGGCCGCTGGCGCGCTGATAGCCCCAGATGATCACGGCGGCGACCGGAATCAGGGTGGCGGCAATCAGCATCAGCTTCACATCCATCAGCGCCATGGCGATCAGGATGCCGATCAACAGCATCAGATTCTGCAATACGGTAGCCAGAAACTCGACGTAGAGCTCGCGCAGGTCATCGGTGTCGTTGGTTACCCGCGCCACCATTTCGCCGGTGGGCGTGGCGTCGTGGACGTGCTGGGGGAGATGCATGACGTGGCGAAAGACGCGTCGGCGCAGGGCATGCACGGCGTCGAGTGCAATGCGGGCAAAATAGAGCGTCTGCAGATAGCGCCCAAGCGCCGCCAGCCCCTGAGTCGCAACATACAGCGCCAGCAGCAGGGTCAGCGGCTCGACGCGAAGATCCCGCGGTACCAGATAGGTATCGATATAGTGCTTGGTCAGCCAGGGGCCCATCACATCCATGGCGGTGGCGGTCAGCAGCAGGACAATGGCCAGCAGCAGGCGACGGCGATTGTGCATGAGCGGGCGCAGCATTAATGCCAGCAGGCGACGATTGATCATGACGGCGTCTTCGTCGCGCGCATCTGCTGCTCCTGCCACAGCCGGGCGTAGTGCCCGTCTTGAGCCAGCAGTGCCTCGTGACGCCCCTGTTCGACCGCGCGGCCCTGATCCAGCACCACGATATGATCGGCGTGACGCACGGCCGACAGCCTGTGGCTCACGATCAGACAGGTGCGTTCGCGCTCCGCTTCCAGCGTGGTCAAAAGCTGCTGCTCGGTGGTCTGATCCACCGCCGAGAGCGTGTCATCCAGCAGCAGGATGGGGGCCGGGGAGAGCAGGGCGCGTGCCAGCGCCACCCGCTGACGCTGGCCGCCGGAGAGCGTCACGCCCCGTTCGCCGATACGAGTCTCGAGCCCATCGGGCAGACGTTCCAGATCCGGCCCGAAGGCGGCTGCCGACAGGGCGGCCCGAATCTCCTCGTCGCTGGCGTGGGGCACGCCCAGTGCCACATTTTCCCCCAGCGTTGCCGCAAAGAGGTACGGGTCCTGGGGCACATAGGCATACATCGCGCGCAGTGCGTCGAGCTGATAGTCACTCAGGGCCTGCTCGCCCAGGGTAAGTGTGCCATGTGTCAGCGGATACTGGCGCAGCAGCAGACGGATCAGGGTCGATTTGCCGCTGCCGGTAGCGCCGACGATCCCGACACTGTCGCCCGGGGCAATGGTGATATCCAGATCAAAAAGCGCCGGCGTGTTCGCCAGCGGATAGGTAAAGGTCTCGATATTGATGTGAAGCGCGGGAGAGGAGACCCGGGTCTGCGTACCTTCATCGCTGATGGTTTCGCGCTCATGGAAGAATTCGGTCAGCCGCCTCGCCGCCGCCTCGCCGCGCTGAAGGATATTGAGACACCAGCCCAGTGCGAACATCGGCCAGATCAGCTGGACCAGATACAGCGTAAAGCTGGTCAGTTCGCCCAGCGTGATCGCTCCGTCCAGATAGCGCCAGCTGCCGGCAACGATGGTGGCCAGCGTCGCGCTGCCCAGCGCCATAAACACCACCGGGTCGTAGCGTGCCTCCATGCGCTGCACCTGATAGTTGGCCCGGGCGTGTGCCTCGGCTCGTCGGTCAAAGTCTTCAATCTCGTCTTCGATCATCGAGTGCTGGCGCAGCAGCCGCAGTCCGGCAATCGCTTCCTGGGTGCGGTCGTTGAGCGCGGAAAAACATTCAAGCGACTGGCCGAAATAGCCCTGCACCCGGCTGGCCACCCGATAAAAGCCCCAGGCCATGAAGGGGAAGGGAATCAGCGCGATCAGCGCCAGCGGGGCGTCGATCACGAACATCATCATCGACAGCACCAGTGCAAGCGTCAGCGCGCCGTCGACACTGGAAAGCACCCCTTCACCGGCAGCCACTTCTACGGCATCGATGTCCTGCGTCGAGCGTGCCAGCAGATCACCACTGCGCCGCTGCTGGAAAAAGCCCGGGTCCAGCCGGGTCAGCTTTTCATAGAAGCGGTCACGCAGGGCCACGCCCAGCTGATAGGAGGCGCCAAAGAGCAGCATGCGCCACACATAACGCAGGCCATACATGGCCAGTGCCACCGCCACCAGTACGGCGGCACTGCGCCAGAGCCCGGGCATGCCGATGCGTCCCTCATTGAGGTCATCAATGATGCGTCCGGCCCACCAGGGCAGGGCCATGTTAAGCAGGCCCACCGCCAGCAGTGCCGTAATGGCCAGCAGATAGGCACGGCGATGAGTCGCCAGAAAATCAAGCAGCAGTCGGCGTAGCGCCATGGATTTGAATCGAATCAGAAGGGTGAACGGGATGAGGTAAAAGGCCAGTGTAACAAAGGGCGGTGTCTTCAGGCGGCCCCACAATGCATCGTGATCAGGAATTCACGTTGTCCGGCCTGTCGACGATGATTAGGCTATGACGCTTAACATCATGAGGATAGCGTCTTGTCGAAGACGATGAAACTTGCATGGGGCAGCCTGCTGGTGGGCTTTGCCGTGCTCGGACTCAAGACTCTGGCCTATGCGCTGACCGGTTCGGTGGCCCTGCTGTCGGACGCGCTCGAGAGCATGGTCAACGTGGTGACGGCCGTGGCGGCGCTGATCGCCATTCGGGTGGCCGCCATGCCGGCCGACGACAACCACCCCTACGGCCATCACAAGGCGGAATTCTTCAGCGCTGTGCTGGAAGGCGTGATGATCATCATCGCCGCCCTTTTGATCCTGCGCGAGGCCTTCACCGGCATCATGGACCCGCAGCCGCTTGAGCTGCCGCTGATGGGCATTGTCATCAGTCTGGTCGCCACCCTGATCAATGCCGTCTGGTCGCGCGCGCTGATTCGCGTCGGCCGGCGCGAGCGCTCGCCGGCGCTGGTGGCTGATGGCCGACACCTCTTTACCGATGTGGTGACCTCGGCCGGCGTTGTCGTGGGGGTGGTGCTGGCCATGACGACCGGCTGGTGGATACTCGACCCGCTGGTAGCGATCATCGTGGCCATTAACATTCTCTGGTCGGGCGCCAAGGTGATCCGTGAATCCTTGAGCGGATTAATGGATGAAGCCGTCCCACCCGATACCCTGGAGCTGATTCACCACGTCATCGCCGTGACCGGGGAGGGCGCCGTCGAGGCGCACGACGTGCGCACCCGCCATGCCGGGCGCGCCACGTTTGTTGATTTTCACCTCGTGGTCCCCGGCGAGACCACGGTGTTTCATGCTCATGAGATCTGTGACCGTATCGAGGCCGGGCTTCGCCAGGCGCTGGGCGAGGTGCGCATCACCATCCACGTCGAGCCTGAGCACAAGGCCGAGCACAAGGCCGCCGACATTGTTTTCGACTGACGGTTCTTGACTGACGGCGCATCGCCCTGCCGGCCTAGGGCACGCGGTTCAGCCACGTTTCACTTTGAAACTTCGACTCGGCCAGCGCCTGCGCGGCGCTCAGTTCCTCGGGGCGCACATCGTCAGGGGTCAGCGTAAAACGCTCGCCAAAGGAAGCCGCCATGCGCTCGATGATGGTCTCGCGTGACAGGCCGGTCTGACTTCGCAGCGGATCGACCCGCTTGCCGGCGCTGGCAATGCCCTTGTCTGAAAGCTTCTCGCGGCCGATGCGCAGCACCTTCATCATGCGCTCGGCATCGATGTCATAGGCCATGGTGACATGATGCAGCACCGCGCCGTTCAGGCGCTTTTGCGCGGCACCGGCCAGTTTGCCGCCCTCGGAGGTGATGTCGTTGATCGGCACATACCAGGCGCGGATGCCCATGTCGCCCAGCGCCTGAATCACCCACTCGTCGAGAAAGGCGTAGCTTTCAACGAATGACAGCCCCTCGACCAGCGTTTCCGGTACGACCAGCGACCAGGTGATGGTGTTGCCCGGCTCGACAAACATGGCCCCGCCCCCGCTGATGCGGCGCACCACCTCAATGTCGAGCGCTCGGGCAGCGTCCATGTCGACCTCGTTGGACAGCGACTGAAAGCTGCCGATGATCACGGCCGGCCGGTCCCACTCCCAGACGCGCAGCGTGGGCCCGCGTCGGCCTTCGGCGACTTCCCGCGTCAGCACTTCATCGAGGGCCATGTGCAGTGCGGGGGATTCCGGTGTGCGATGAATCAGGCCGAAGGTATGTTCGCGCCAGTCGGAGGCCCCGGCCAGCGCCCGGCGAATGACGGTGGCTATGGCAGGAACTGACAGGCCCACCATGACGGTGCCCTCCGGCAGCGCCTGCTGTATCCGTTCGGTCAGATCAGCCGTGCTCAGGGCGATGCTGGCGCCGGTCAGGGCCTGATTGATGGCGTCGAGAGCGTCATCGGGCTCAAGGAAGAAGTCTCCCGACAAACGCACCGAGGAGAGCCGTCCCTCGTCGAGGGTAAGGTCGGCCACCAGCAGCTTGCCGCCGGGGACCTTGTATTCGCCGTGGCGTGAGTCTTCGACCATAGTCTAAAATCCCGGTCCGATTTAAGGTTTCGGCAGTATAGACGGTCACGGTTCGTGGGCCGCTATCGCTGGATTCGATCCCCTGTTTCACACACGATGCCCCATGGCACGGCCTCTTTCAGAGCGCGTGCGATGAGTATTGGCTTTTTACTTTAACGTGCGAGGCGTCATGGTTCGTCATACCCATCCCCTGCTTGTTCTTCTGGCACTGGCGACCGGTGGCTTTGCCATTGGCACGACCGAATTTGCCACCATGAGTCTGCTGCCCTTTATTCAGCACGACATGCAGATCGACCCGTCGACGGCCAGTCATATCATCAGCGCCTACGCGCTGGGGGTGGTGATCGGTGCGCCGGTCATTACGGTGCTGGCGGCGCGTATTGATCGCAAATGGCTGCTTTTGATTCTCATGGCCCTGTTTGCGCTCGGCAATGGCCTGAGCGCGCTGGCTTCAAGCTACGGCTCGCTGGTGCTGTTCCGGTTTTTCAGCGGTCTGCCGCACGGCGCCTACTTCGGACTGGCCGCACTGATGGCGGCGTCGGTCGTGACCAGCGGCAAGCGCACGCGCGCGGTGGGCATGGTGATGCTGGGGCTGACGGTGGCCACCATCGTTGGCGTGCCGATGGCCACCTGGCTGGGCAATGCCGTGGGCTGGCGCTGGGGCTACTGGCTGGTTACCTTTCTGGCCCTGTTGACGGTGGTCATGATCGCCCTGTTTGCGCCCAAAACGGGGGTGGCCAGCGAGCGCAGTGCGAAAGGAGAGCTGAGGGCGCTGAAAAACGGGGCCGTGCTGCTGACACTGGCCATTGGCGCCGTCGGGTTTGGCGGCATGTTCTCGGTATATACCTATCTGACCTCGACGCTGGACAGCATCACGCAGATGACGTCAGCCACCATTCCGCTGGTGCTGGCCGTTTTCGGTCTGGGCATGACCATCGGCAACATTGTCGTACCGCGCTTTGCCGATCGTGCGCTGATGCCTACGGCGGGCGGACTGCTGATCTGGAGCGCGGTGGCGCTTGGCGCCTTCCCGCTGGTGGCGGGCAACCCATGGCTGGTCAGCCTTGATGTCTTTTGTATCGGTATCGGTGGCGCGCTTGGCACCATCCTGCAGACCCGGCTGATGGATGTGGCCGGCGAGGCGCAGAACATGGCGGCGGCGCTTAATCACGTGGCCTTCAACATGGCCAATGCCCTTGGCCCCTGGCTTGCCGGCCTGGCACTGGCGCTGGGCTTTGGCTTTCGCTCAACCGGTGTCGTGGGCGCGCTGCTGGCGCTGGGGGGGCTTGCCATCTGGAGCCTGGCGCGACGCCATGAGAAGCGTGCGCGCCTGGCCTGAGTACTGGCGCTGCTAGAGGCGAAGCCGCCCTTCGCCAATGACCACGGCCGTTCCGCCCACGTGAATGGCCGTGATCTGCCGGTCGGTTTTTTCGACCAGTACCGCGATACGGCTGGGGCGGCCCATCTCGATTCCCTGCTCGATCGTATATTCCAGCGTCCCGGTCTCTGATGACTGCTGTGCCAGATAACCCGCCAGCGGTGCGGCCGCGCTGCCGGTGGCCGGGTCCTCCACTACCTGATCCGTAATGCGCAGCTTGCGTGTTCTGATGCGGCCTGCCCCTTCCTCGACGTAGAGATAGACATTGGCGCCGTGCTCGCCCTTCAGGGTTTCCGGCAGCAGGGCAGGGTTGGCGTGAACCTCGGCCAGGGCGGCAGTGCTGGACAGTCTGATCAGATGAAAGGGCGAACTGCAGGTCGAGCCGATCAACGGCGCTTCAACCAGCGCCTCCGATGCCAGCCCCAGAAGGGCTGCGGCGTCCTGACGCGACAGCGGGCTCGGGGCTACGCTCAGAGGGTTGGGCGCACTGAGCCAGGCATGCGCACCGTCAAAGCGAATGGGCACCTCACCGGCTGGCTCGCGCAGGATCAGCGGCGTCTGATCGTCATGCCAGCCGATCTCGCGCAACAGCCACGCCGCACCGATGGTGGGATGACCTGCAAAGGGCAGCTCCTGATGCGGCGTAAAGATGCGCACGTCAAATACCCCCGGCATGGCGGTTGCGGTCATGAACGCCGTCTCCGACAGATTGAGCTCGCGTGCCATGCGCTGCATGGCACGCGCATTCAGGGCGCCGGCTTCGGGAAACACGGCCAGCGGATTGCCCTGAAAGGGCTGGTCGGTGAACACATCCAGCAACATATAGTCGAGAACGGATTCCCGCGGATCGATCACGCTATCAAGCGGCATGGCAGCTTTTCCTGCTCAAGGATTGAGTCATTTAGATAAGTTACAAAATGTTTCCGTACTTGTGAGGCCATGCTACCCTGCGGCGTATCACCGCATTATCTTAAGTTTAAACCAGGTTTTGCAGCGGTCTTCCATCGGCCCGGCCCATTGTTCGGCGCCCCTGTTATGGCATCGCTTTCAGTCGAGAACACCATGTCCTTTTATACTCCTCATGAAACCGCCGGACTGGCGGTCAATGCCGGCGTCAAGAAACACCAGACGCCTCTGTCATCGCTGATCATTCTGGGCATTCTGGCCGGTGCCTTCATTGCCGTGGGCTTTCTGCTCGATATTCGCGTGACCGGTACCATGCCTGCTGAATGGGGCTCGTTCAAAACCTTTATCGGTGCGGCCGTCTTTCCGGTCGGGCTGGTGCTGACCCTGCTGGCCGGTGGTGAACTGCTGACCGGCAACATGATGGCTCTGCCCATGGCGCTCTTTTCCCGTCGCATTGGCGTGAGCGCGCTGATACGCAACTGGGTCATCGTGACCGTGGCCAACTTCATTGGCAGTGTGGCGGTCGCCTGGCTTTTTGGGCATTTTCTGGGATTGACCGAAGGCGCCTTCCTGCACACGACGGTCGCCATTGCCAGGGCCAAGCTCTCGGCAGATTTCTGGCACGCCTTCGTGTCCGGCATAGGCTGTAACTGGCTGGTCTGTCTGGGCGTGTGGCTTGCCTGGGCCAGTCGCGATGTCGCCGGCAAGGTCCTTGGTATCTGGTTTCCGGTCATGGCCTTTGTGGCGATCGGCTTTCAGCACGTGGTGGCCAACATGTTCATCGTCCCGGCCGCCATTTTTGCCGGTGAAGTGACATGGATGGCGTATCTGCCCAACTTTGTGGCGGTCTTTCTGGGTAACGCCGTCGGGGGCGCACTCTTTGTAGGACTCGCCTACCATGTGGCCTACCGCCCGGCGAGCGCGGCCGCCGCTGCGGCAACCGTGACCCCGTCCACGCTGATGCGCGAGACACCGGAAAAGCGTTCCGAACATATCTGACATGACGATCTGACAAAATCCCGAATGCCTCGCTGATGCGAGGCATTTTTTTGATGCCGATAGAGCGCAGGGTTCATTTGCCGATGCAGAAGCTGCCGAAGATCTCGCCGAGCAGCTCATCGGCAGTGAACTCGCCGGTAATCTCCCCAAGCGCATCCTGGGCGGCGCGCAGGTCTTCAGCCAGCAGTTCGCCGGCCCCGGCACCGGTCAGTTGATCCGCACCGTGGGAGAGTGATTGCCCGGCGCGATCCAGTGCGTCGAGATGGCGACGGCGGGCCGAGAAACGCCCTTCACTGGTCGACTGAAAGCCCATTACCCCCTTGAGGTGTGCCTTGAGATGGTCCACACCGGCACCAGTGGTGGCGGACAGGCGAATCACCGGCGGCGTGCTGGCAAGGTCAGGCTCGCTGGTCTCGCCGCTCTCATCGATCTTGTTGCGTACCAGCGTGAGCTTTGAGGGGTCAGGCAGGCGCTCGACGAATTCGGGCCAGATTGCCATCGGATTGAGTTCACCGCTTTCGCGGCTGTCGACCATGAGCAGCACGCGGTCGGCCTTTTCGATTTCGGCCCAGGCGCGCTGCACGCCGATTCTTTCCACCGCGTCCGGCGTGTCACGAAGCCCGGCAGTATCGATGATGTGTAACGGCATGCCATCGAGATGGATATGCTCACGCAGCACGTCACGGGTGGTGCCGGCAATGTCGGTGACGATCGCGGTTTCCTGCTCGGTCAGGGCGTTTAAAAGGCTCGATTTGCCCGCATTGGGGCGCCCGGCGATGACCACGCTCATCCCTTCACGCATCAGCGCACCCTGAGCGGCGCTGGCGCGCACCTCGGAAAGGTTTGCCCGCACGCCTGCAAGCATCTCGGCAACCCGACCGTCACCGAGAAAGTCGATCTCTTCTTCGGGAAAATCGATGGCGGCCTCGACAAAGATGCGAAGCTCGATGAGGCTCTGGACCAGCGCCTGTACCCGACTCGAAAACTCGCCCTGCAACGAATGCAGCGCGTTTTCGGCCGCGGCGCGGGAGCTGGCCTCGATCAGGTCGGCAATCGCCTCGGCCTGGGCCAGATCGAGCTTGTCGTTCAAAAAGGCCCGCTCCGAGAACTCGCCCGGTCGCGCCAGACGCGCCCCCAGGGCCACGGTACGCTCCAGTAACCAGTCCATGATGACCGGACCGCCGTGGCCCTGAAGCTCCAGCACATCCTCACCGGTGAAGGAGTGTGGGCCGGGGAACCACAGCGCGATCCCCTCATCGAGCACCTGTCCGTCATTGCCCAGAAAGGGGCCATAGTGGGCGCGTCGGGGCTCGGGATCGAAGCCGAGCATGGCCCGGGCGATGTCAGCGGTTCTGGCGCCGGAGAGGCGGATGATGCCGACGCCGCCGCGCCCGGGCGGCGTGGCCAGCGCACTGATGGTGTCCTGATCGAGCATACGAATTCCGAAGGGTCAAAGCCGGCAGAGGCGGCATGAATGATAGGGCAACGATTGTCAGCGCTGGGACCAAACGCTGCAAGCGCCGGTCGATCGCATCGGTTAACCGGTGTGATCGTTGCTATAGTGGTTCGCAGGCTAATTGATACCGCAATACAGGAGAGCGTTCATGACCGAGCCGTTTCACTTTTATGAGCCGCGCAAGGGCCACGGCCTGCCGCACGATCCCTTCAAGGCGATCATTGCCCCGCGCCCGATCGGCTGGGTCTCGTCGCAAAATAGCGAAGGCGGGCTCAATCTGGCGCCCTATAGTTTTTTCAACGCCTTTTGTGCCGCGCCCCCGATCATTGGCTTTGCCAGCGCCGGCTGGAAGGACAGCGTGGCCAACATCGAGGCCACCGGTGAGTTCTGCTGGCATCTGGCCACGCGCGCCTTGGCCGAGAAGATGAACACCTCGAGCGCCAGCGTAGGCGCCGAGGTGGATGAGTTTGCGCTTTCCGGTCTGACGCCGGCAGCCTCAAAAGTGGTGAAGACGCCGCGCGTGCTGGAAGCGCCGGTATCTTTTGAATGCCGGTTGAGTCAACTGATCCAGCTTGAATCCGCCGATGGCGAGAAGCTTGATAACTGGCTGGTGCTGGGTGAGGTCGTGGGCGTGCACATCGATCAGCATCTGCTGGATGAGGGGATCTATCAGACCGCGATGGCCGAGCCGATTCTGCGTGCCGGCGGGCCCACTACCTATTACACCATCAACGAGAGCGTGCGCTTTGATATGGAGCGCCCGGACAACTCGGGTCAGTAGGGCCGAACTGGTCACGTCTTGCACCCGTTTTGACACAGAAAGGGCCGGCAATTGCCGGCCCTTTTGATTTTCTCGCTTTTTATCTTCTCACCAAAAGCGATCAGCCCTTGAGCACGCCGTCCACCAGCGCCTTCGCTTCTTCCTGAATGCGCTTCAAATGATCTTCGCCTTCAAAGCTTTCAGCGTAGATCTTGTAGACGTCTTCGGTGCCCGAGGGACGTGCCGCGAACCAGCCAGCCTCGGTTTCTACCTTGAGGCCACCGATGGCCGCACCGTTGCCGGGGGCTTCGGTGAGCTTGCGGGTGATGGCATGGCCGGCAAGCTGGGAGGCGGTAACCTGCTCGGGGGAGAGCTTGCCCAGGCGGGCCTTCTGGTCGCGGTCGGCCGGGGCATCCACGCGGGCATAGACCGGTGCGCCAAAACGCTCGGTCAGCGCCTGGTAGCGCTCGCCCGGGTCCTTGCCGGTCACGGCGGTCATTTCCGCCGCCAGCAGGCCGAGAATGATGCCGTCCTTGTCGGTCGACCAGGGCTGGCCATCAAAGGTCAGAAACGAGGCGCCAGCGGATTCTTCACCGCCAAAGCCGAGGCTGCCGTCCATCAGACCATCCACGAACCACTTGAAGCCGACCGGGACTTCGACCACGGACTTGCCGATGCCCTGAGCGACGCGGTCAATCATCGACGACGATACCAGTGTCTTGCCGATAGCGGCCTGATCGTTCCACTGCGGGCGGTGAGTAAAGAGGTACTCGATCGCCACGGCCAGATAATGGTTGGGATTCAAAAGACCGGTCGAGCGGGCCACGATGCCGTGACGGTCATGGTCGGTGTCGCAGGCAAAGGAGACGTCGAAGCGGTCCTTGTTCTCGATCAGACCGGCCATGGCGTAGGGCGAGGAGCAGTCCATGCGGATCTTGCCGTCCCAGTCCAGGCGCATGAAGCGAAAGGTCGGATCGACGGTGGTAGAGATCACTTCCAGCGGCAGCTGATAACGCTCGGCGATGCGCGTCCAGTAGTGCACGCCGGCCCCGCCCAGCGGGTCAACGCCAAAGGTCAGCCCCGAGTCCCGGATCGCGGCCATGTCGATGACCCTTTCAAGGCCCGAGACGTAGCTGTCGATGAAGTCAAAGCGCTGTGTGGTGGGCGCCTTGAGAGCCTCGGCATAGCTGACGCGCTTGACGCCTTCAAGATCGTTGGCCAGCAGTTCGTTGGCCCGCTCCTGAATCCATTTGGTGATGCCGGTGTCGGCCGGACCACCGTTGGTGGGGTTGTACTTGAAACCGCCATCCACCGGCGGATTGTGCGATGGTGTGATCACGATGCCATCGGCCAGATCGCTGGTGCGATCGCGATTGTGGTTGAGGATGGCATTGGACAGCGCCGGCGTGGGCGTATAGCCCGGCTCGCCGCCCGTCTCTTCACAGCCGGCATCAATGCGGGTCTCGACATGGTTGGCAGCCAGAACTTCAAGGGCGGAGACAAAGGCCGGCTCGGACAGCGCGTGGGTGTCCATGCCGATGAACAGCGGCCCGGTGATGCCCTGCTCATGACGGTAGTCACAGATCGCCTGGGTGGTGGCCAGAATGTGCCACTCGTTGAAGCTCGTTTTCAGCGATGAGCCGCGATGGCCGGAGGTTCCGAAGGCCACCTGCTGGGCGGGATCCGACACATCAGGACGCTCGCTGTAGTAGCGCGACACCAGACGCGGCAGATGGGCAAGGCGTTGCTCGTCGGGCTGCTGCCCTGCATTGGGATCGATGCTCATCTCTTCATCCTTTGAGAAGCGTGACGACAAATTTACGCGCCATTCTAGCAGGCGCGTTGCAGATGCCTCTGTGCCTTTTTGTGATGTCTCAGTCAGGGCTGTCCTGAACGGTCGTATCCAATCCGATGCCGAGCCGGGGCGCCGAGTGGGTGAGGGTCCCCAATAGTGATCAGCTCCATACCCCTGCTGCGGTCGGGCCGGGAATGGTCTTGCGAGTGCAGGCCGGTACGGCAGGGCCGCCTACTGATATTCGCTGTGGGCCAGCGGGGTCTGCACGCCCGGGGCCATCTGCTGGCGCCACTGTTCGCGACAGAAGCGAAAGCGCTCGGCCGGACGGCCGCCGGTGGTGGTATCCACGGCGCCGGTCGGTACCACCAGGCCGGTGCGATCCAGCGTGCGGCGAAAGTTCTGCTTGTGTAGCCGGCAGCCGATGATGGCTTCAATGGTCAGCTGCAGCTGAGACAGGGTGAAGTGCTCGGGCAGTAGATCAAAGATGACCGGTCGATAACGCAGCTTGCCGCGCAGACGGTCCATGGCAGTAGCAAGAATGCGACGGTGATCGGACATCAGGGGCTCGCCCGGTAGAGAGGTCACGACCTCGACGTCGTCATGACGCTGTGCCTCCGAGGCGAGTCCGGCTTCGTATAAAAGCTCAAAGCGCTCAAGCACCCGGGTGTCTACCCAGCGAGCGCCGTTCAGGCCAAAGGCCAGCTGTGCGCGCTGGCGCCTCGCCTCGCGGGTGGCCTCGTCCGGAGCTTCATTTGTCCAGCGGGACAGCGCCGGGGCGATGATCATGTCGATGATCGCCGGGCGACCATGGCGATAATCCTCCCACGGAAAATGGTCATACCAGCTGGCCCAGAGCGTCTGCTCATCACGTAGTGCCTGCTGCTGCGAGACCAGCCCCAGATGGCCGATGGAGATATGACGCGTGATGTCACCGGGCGCATCCGGTTGAAGGCGGTCCTGATCACCGAAGGTGTAGAGCTGCTCGACGTAATCCAGTGCCAGACCGGTCTGGCGGGCGACACGGTCGCGCAGGCCCAGTTCGAAGGTACGGTGGCGGCGGGGGTCGAAATCGCCTGCCGGCAGCATGGGCGCCCGGCAGCGATCAAGGGAACGGGTGAGCAGGACGGTAGGGGTGGCCGACTCCATGGCAACGACGACGGCGGAGAGTTCGATGGCAATGACAGTGCTGTCTGGCATGGTGACGGCCCGGGGCATTCCGTGATCGGCAGGTGGTTTAGGCGGCACTATTGTGTCACAACCGCCCGCATGGCGGATAAAGAAAAACCCCTGCCGTGGCAGGGGTTTTCAGTGTGGCGAATGCCACGTACGGCCTAGACCGTCTTTTCCTTTTCAACATCACTGTTTTCGATGCGCCTGGTGATGAAGTACTGCTGCGTGATCGAGAGCAGGTTGTTGGTAATCCAGTAGATCACCAGACCGGCCGGGAACCATAGGAAGAAGAAGGTGAAGACGATCGGCAGCATCTTCATGATCTTCGCCTGAGTGGGATCCGGCGGTGTCGGGTTCAACTGCTGCTGCAGGAACATGGTCAGACCCATGATGATCGGCAGGATGAAGTAGGGGTCCTGCGCTGACAGGTCATGAATCCAGAGCATGAACGGCGCGTGGCGCAGTTCGATCGATTCCATCAGCATCCAGTACAGTGCAATGAAGACCGGCATCTGAATCACGATTGGCAGACAGCCACCCAGAGGATTGATCTTCTCCTTCTGGTAAAACTTCATCATCTCCTGCGACATCTTCTGACGGTCGTCACCGTGCATTTCCTTGATGCGCTTCATCTCGGGGCCCATCTTGCGCATCTTGGCCATCGACTTGTAGGCGGTGGCAGAGAGCGGGAAGAGCACGGCCTTGACCAGTACGGTCAACAGGATGATGGAGAAGCCCCAGTTGCCGATCAGCGCATGGATATGCGTCAGCAGCCAGAACAGCGGGTTGGCCAAAAACCACAGCCAGCCGAAATCAACCGTCAGCTGCAGGTACGGGGCCACGGCTTCAAGTCGATCATGTTCCTTGGGACCCATATAAAGGGTCGCCGAGAGGTCACCGGTCTGACCCGGTGCCACGGTTTCGCTCGGGCTGGCAAAGGCCGCCACGTTGCGTCCGCGCTGGTCAACGTCAGCGTAATACAGGTTCTGCTGATCCTGATTGGGTGCCCAGGCGGTCGTGAAATAGTGCTGGATCATGGCCACCCAGCCACCACGAACGTCCGTGTTATTGAACTTGCCGTTCTGGATGTCTTCGAAGCTGACCTTCTGGTAGTGATCGTCCGGCGAAGAGAAGGCCGCGCCCAGGTAGGCATGCATGCCCACACCGGCACCGCTGGTCGGATCATCGCTGTTGTCACGGGCCAGCTGGCCGATAAAGCGCGCACTGACAGGCGTTTGTGAGGTGTTGTCGATCAGATAATCGACCTTCACCTTGTAGCTGTCGCGCTCGAAGGTGAAACGCTTGATGATGTCCACGCCGTTGACGGTTGCCCGCATGTCGACCTGAAGCGTCTTTTGATCATCGCCCAGCTGGTAGCGGGTTTTTTCGGGGGTGAAGGTAATCCGCCCCTTGTGGCCTTCCATCTGCAGTCCGGAGCGCGCGATGTAGCTGCGGCGCTGGTCATCGGAAAGCAGAACGAAGGGCGCATCGCTATCAAGGCGCTGTAGATGCTTGGGCAGGGCGGCATAGACAACATCGCCACCGCGCGGGTCGATGCGCAGGTCAAGGGCATCGGTGCGAACACTGATCAGACTGGTGTTCTGAGCGTCAGCAGCGCTGTCGGGACTGTCAGTCGTGTTGCCGGGCTGCGGGGTGCTGGCACGCTCACTGGCCGTGTCGGGTGCATCAAGCGACTGCTCACCGGGTTCAACGTCACTGCTTTGCTGGGACAGGGCGGGAGGCGCTTCATCCGGCAGGTCGTTTTGCCCGTGATCATTGCTCCATTGAATGATCATCAGGTAGGCAAGTACGGCCAGCGGGATGACAAAAAGAAGTCGTTTCAGATCCATTGGGATTGCCCGGTGGGAAAATGTCGACGCGGCGCAAGAAAACGACGGGTCGCACTCGACGGTTCGTCGCGCCTCGTATTATTGCTGATGCTCCGGCTGGCGTTTAACGTCCTTTTCAAGACGTCGCCACATGCCGTGAAGCTGTCTGGCCAGTGTTTCCGAGTCGATCTCGTGTACGCCCTTGCGTGACAGCACAACGATATCCACGCTCGGCAGCCACTGCTGGCGCAGTCGCACCGATTCTCGAGTCAAACGCTTGAGACGGTTGCGATCCACGGCTCGGCGTACGTTCTTCTTGCTGAATACCAGCCCTACACGAACGTGACCTAGATCGTTCGGCGTGGCGAGTGCGAGAAGCCCCTTGCCGTGAATTCTGAAACTGGCATGTTCGAAAACATGACGGTATTCCCCGGCGGTCAGGATTCTGAGACCGCGGGGAAATCCCTGATTGGTCATAAGCTGGACCGATCCTTTCGAGGGATCAGGCACTCAGGCGCTTGCGACCCTTGGCACGACGACGCGAAATGACCTGACGGCCGTTCTTGGTGGCCATACGAGCGCGAAAACCGTGGTTACGCTTGCGCTTGAGCACGCTGGGCTGGAAAGTACGTTTCATGGTTGCGATTCCCGAATTGAGACTTGAGTGATCGGTGACACCGATGCCCTCAAAATCGAGGCGCACGGGGGTCAAGAGCCGGGATTCTAGAGAATTCAACGAAGACGTGCAATTTTTATCCACTCATCGAAACGACCGTTCTGTGCATAACTTTGTGCACAAGACGGTGCCATGATTTTTTCAGGGCCCGCCGTATGACCCGGAGAAGCCCGGACAGCGAGTATAAGGTTATCCACAGGGGGTTCCAGCTACTATCCCGGTGTGGATAACCTGATGCGCGGGCGTTACACTACTGCCCCATTTGCACGACTCACCATTAATAGAGGTCGCGTGTGTCCATCGCTCTCTGGCAGCAATGTCTTGACTATTTACAGGATGAATTGAGCTCTCAGCAGTTCAACACCTGGATCCGTCCCCTGCAGGCCGAAAGCGGTTCCAGTGACCACGAACTCTCCCTGCTGGCCCCCAATCGCTTTGTGCGTGACTGGGTCAATGACAAGTATTTAAAGCGTATCAACGAGCTGATGCGCGAGCTGGCTCAGGGTCGTCCGCCGAAGGTGTCGCTGGACATCGGCAGTCGCCGCACGGTATCCAATCCCGTATCACGGTCGGCGGATGCGCCGCAGCAAAACGGTTCTGCACCACAGGGCAGTACCGCTGCGCGCACTCAGGAGAGCTGGTCTACGGGCGTGACCCGTACGTCTTCGGCGCCCATGCCGCCTTCGCCGCCAACCTCGCCTCGTGGCGACTATCAGGACGAGCGTGAAATCCCCGCGGCGCCGCCTTCCGGCAACACCATGGGTGGACGACGCAGCGACAGTGGCGAGCGCCAGGTGCAGGTCGAAGGCAGCATCCGCCATCAAAGCGGTCTCAACCCGGGTTTTACCTTCGAAACCTTTGTCGAGGGCAAGTCCAACCAGCTGGCGCGGGCTGCATCGCGCCAGGTGGCCGAGAATCCCGGTGGCGCCTACAACCCGCTGTTCCTTTATGGCGGTGTGGGTCTGGGTAAAACGCACCTGATGCACGCCGTTGGCAACCACCTGGCCGGTCTTCGAGACAACGCCCGGGTGGTCTATCTGCATTCCGAGCGCTTCGTGGCCGACATGGTCAAGGCGCTGCAGCTCAACGCTATTAACGACTTCAAGCGCTTTTATCGCAGCGTCGATGCGCTGTTGATTGATGACATTCAGTTCTTTGCCGGCAAGGAGCGCTCTCAGGAGGAGTTCTTCCATACCTTCAACGCCCTGCTTGAAGGCGGCCAGCAGATGATTCTGACCTCGGACCGCTATCCCAAGGAGATCAGCGGTGTCGAGGAGCGCCTGAAATCGCGCTTTGGCTGGGGCCTGACGGTCGCCATCGAGCCGCCGGAGCTTGAAACGCGCGTCGCGATTCTGATGAAAAAGGCCGAGCAGGCCAAGGCGGATCTGCCGCACGATGCTGCCTTTTTCATCGCCCAGAAGATCCGCTCCAACGTGCGCGAGCTGGAAGGCGCGCTCAAGAAGGTGATCGCGGACTCCCACTTCATGGGGCAGCCCATCAATCAGGAGTTCATCCGCGAATCGCTCAAGGATCTGCTGGCGCTGCAGGACAAGCAGGTGGGCGTGGATAACATCCAGCGCACCGTGGCCGAGTACTACAAGATCAAGGTGGCCGATTTGCACTCCAAGCGCCGCTCGCGCTCGGTGGCCCGCCCGCGGCAGGTCGCCATGGCGCTGGCCAAGGAGCTGACCAACCACAGTCTGCCCGAGATCGGTGATGCCTTCGGCGGTCGTGATCACACCACGGTGCTGCATGCCTGCCGCAAGGTGGTGGAGCTGCGCGAAGAGAACTCCGATATCCGCGAAGACTACAAGAACCTGCTGCGTCTTTTGACCAGCTGATGACCAGGCGTCTGGCTGATGCCACGCCCTCATCGGCGGTGACCGACATGACAACACTGTGGCCGGAACAAGAGCCTGAAAAGAGTGGAGCCCCATGAAATTTTCCATTTCGCGTGAAGCCCTGCTGCGCCCGCTATCGCTGGTAGCGGGCGTGGTTGAGCGCCGTCAGACCCTGCCGGTGCTCTCCAATGTCCTGTTAACGGTCAGCGATGACGAACTGTCGCTGACCGGTACCGATCTCGAGGTCGAGCTGATCGGTCGCGTCGCGCCCTCGAGCATCGAGGAAAGCGGCGCGGTGACCGTCCCGGCGCGCAAGCTGATGGACATCTGCAAGTCGCTGCCCGATCAGTCCGAGATTACCCTGGCCATCGAGGAGGGCCGGGCGCTGCTGCGTTCGGGGCGCTCGCGCTTTACGCTGTCGACCCTGCCGGCGGCCGAATTCCCAAGCATCGATGAAAATCAGGGCAGTACCGAACTGACCCTGCCGCGGCGCACCCTCAAGCAGCTGATCGACGCCACCGGTTTTGCGATGGCGCAGCAGGACGTGCGCTATTATCTCAACGGCATGCTCATCGAGCTGCGCGATCATCTGGTCCGCACCGTGGCCACCGATGGCCACCGTCTGGCGGTCTGCTCACGCAGCGCGGATATCTCGCTCGAGGAACCGCAGCGTCTGATTCTGCCGCGCAAGGGCGTGGTGGAGCTTTCGCGCCTGCTCGATGACAGCGACGAGCCGATCACGCTCATGCTGGGGGCCAGCCATCTGCGCGTCCGCACCGGGGCCTACACCTTTACCTCGCGGCTGGTCGATGGCAAGTTCCCCGACTACGAGCGGGTGATCCCCAAAGGCGGCGACAAGCAGATTCTGGCCGAGCGTGGCGAGCTGCGTCAGGTGCTCTCACGAACCGCCATTCTTTCCAACGAGAAGTACCGTGGTGTGCGGCTCAATCTGGAAGCGGGTAATCTGCGGGTGCTGGCCAACAATCCCGAGCAGGAAGAGGCCGAAGAGAACGTGGCGATCGACTACAGCGGCAGCGCGCTGGAGATCGGCTTCAACGTTGGCTATCTGATCGATGTGCTCAGCGTGCTGGACACCGATCAGGTTCAGCTGACGCTGTCCGATCCCAACAGCAGTGCGCTGCTGGAAGCGCCCGGCGGCGGCGATGCCATGTACGTCGTCATGCCGATGCGGCTCTGACGTTTTTGCGCCATCGCCTGCCAGCTTGTCTGCCACACCAGCGCCCGGCATCGGTCGGGCGCGCGTCCCTTCGGGATCGTCATGCCGCTTGATCATCTTCATTTTCAGGGGCTGCGCAACCTGCCTGCCGTGACCTGGCAGCCGGGTGCGCACGTCAACCTGATTTTCGGCGACAACGGCAGCGGCAAGACCAGCCTGCTGGAAGGTTTGCACATCCTGGGTATGGGGCGCTCGTTTCGTACCCGTCAGCTCAAGCATGCCATCACCCACGATCAGGAAGCCCTGACGCTGTTTGGCCGCCTGACCGGCGATCCGGCCCTGCCGCTGGGCGTGGAGCGACGTCGCGACAGTGATGGCCTCAACGTGCGGGTGGCCGGCGAGAAGATCGACCGCATTGCCGAGCTGGCGCGTCACCTGCCCATGCAGCTGATCAACCCGGATGCCTTTCGTCTGATCGAAGGGGCACCTGCTGCGCGGCGCGAGTTTCTCGACTGGGGCGTGTTTTACGTTTATCCCGATTTTTTCGATGTCTGGCGCCGGGTAAGACGTGCGCTCAAACATCGGAATGCGCTGCTCAGACATGATAGAATTGACGAACAGTCGCTGGCCCTCTGGAGCCGTGAACTGGCGCGCTGGAGCGATCGACTGGACGCCATGCGCAATGACTGGATGGCGCGTTTTGCCGAGGTGTTTAACGCAACGCTTGTCGAGCTGATCGAGTTGCCGGAGCTGTCCCTGCGCTATTACCGCGGCTGGGACAAGAGCCGTCCGCTCGAGGAGATTCTGCTGGAGAGCGTGGCGACCGACCGACAGATGAAGTTTACCCAGCAGGGGCCTCAGCGCGCCGATCTGCGCCTGCGCATGGGCCGCTACCCGGCGTCCGAGGTGCTTTCCAGAGGACAGCAAAAACTGGTGGTCAGCGCCATGAAACTGGCGCAGGGGCGGCTTCTGGAGCACGAAGACCGTCACCGCTGCCTTTATCTGATCGATGATCTGGCCGCCGAACTTGACGAGCAGCACCGTCGCGCCTTTTGTCGGCTGCTGGAACAGATGAATTGTCAGACCTTTCTGACCGGTATCGAGCCCGCCTCGCTTGAGGGGCACTGGCATGTCGATACCGATGTAAAAAGGTTTCACGTGAAACAGGGTCGTCTGGCAAACATGCCGACGGCACGATGACCCGGGAGCATCAATGAGCGAACCACAGGCTTACGACTCATCGAGTATCAAGGTTCTTAAAGGACTGGACGCGGTACGCAAGCGCCCGGGCATGTACATTGGCGATACCGATGATGGCACCGGTCTGCATCACATGGTGTTTGAAATCGTCGACAACTCGATCGACGAGGCCCTGGCCGGCCACTGCAGTGAAATCCGGGTCGTCATTCACCCCGATGAGTCCGTGACCGTCTCCGATGACGGCCGTGGCATTCCGACCGATATCCACTCCGAAGGTGTGTCGGCGGCGGAAGTGATCATGACCGTGCTCCACGCCGGCGGCAAGTTCGATGACAATTCCTATAAGGTGTCCGGCGGACTGCACGGCGTAGGCGTGTCAGTGGTCAATGCGCTCTCCGAGCAGCTCAAGCTCACCATCTGGCGCAAGAATCAGGTTCACGAACAGATCTATCATCACGGCGTGCCGCAGTCGCCGCTGGCAATCGTGGGAGATACCGAACGTTCCGGTACCCAGATCCACTTCAAGCCGTCTGCAGAGACCTTTGCCAATATCGAGTTTCACTACGATATTCTGGCCAAGCGCCTGCGCGAGCTGTCGTTTCTGAACTCCGGTGTGGCGATTCGTCTGCTCGATGAGCGTGATGGTCGCGAGGAGCTGTTCCACTACGAGGGCGGTCTGCGTGCCTTTGTGGACCATCTCAACACCAATCGCACCACCATCAATCCGGTGTTTCACTTCAATGCCGAGCGCGAGGATGGCATTGCGGTAGAAGTGGCGATGCAGTGGAACGACAGCTACAGCGAAAACATCTTCTGCTACACCAATAACATTCCGCAGCGCGACGGCGGCACGCACATGGCCGGTTTCCGCGGCGCGCTGACCCGCAGCCTCAACAGCTACATCGAGGCTGAAGAGCTGCAGAAGAAATCCAAGGTCGCGACCTCCGGCGATGATGCCCGTGAAGGTCTGACCGCGATTATCTCGGTCAAGGTGCCCGATCCGAAGTTCTCCTCCCAGACCAAGGACAAGCTGGTCTCCTCCGAGGTGAAAACGGCCGTCGAGCAGGAAATGAGCCGCCAGCTCTCCGATTATCTGCTGGAAAATCCCGCTGACGCCAAGGCGATCGTCAACAAGATGATTGACGCTGCCCGCGCCCGCGACGCCGCCCGCAAGGCCCGCGAGATGACGCGCCGCAAGGGTGCGCTCGACATTGCCGGTCTGCCCGGCAAGCTTGCCGACTGTCAGGAAAAGGACCCGACCCGTTCGGAGCTCTACCTGGTCGAGGGTGATTCTGCCGGTGGCAGTGCCAAGCAGGGGCGTGATCGTCGTACTCAGGCGATCCTGCCGCTCAAGGGCAAGATCCTCAACGTCGAGAAGGCGCGCTTTGACAAGATGCTCTCCTCGGCAGAAGTCGGCACGCTCATCACGGCACTGGGCTGCGGCATTGGCCGTGAAGAATTCAATGCTGACAAGCTGCGCTATCACTCGGTCATCATCATGACCGACGCCGATGTCGACGGCTCGCACATTCGAACCCTGCTGCTGACGTTTTTCTTCCGTCAAATGCCGGAGCTGATCGAGCGCGGCCACATCTTTATCGCCCAGCCGCCGCTCTATAAGATCAAGCGCGGCAAGAACGAGATGTATCTCAAGGATGAGGCAGCACTGATCCAGCATCTGACCACAACCGCCCTTGATGGCGCGCAGCTGCACGTCAACGCCGACGCCCCGGGCATCGGTGGCGAGCATCTCGAGAAGCTGGTGCATCAGTATCGTGACGTGATGGACCGACTGGATCGTCTGGCGCGTGTCTATCCGGCCGACGTGCTCAAGCGTCTGATTTACGCCGACCCGGTCAGCGAAGAGATGCTGGCCGACAAGGACGCCATGACACGCTGGTCCGATACTCTGCAGGCGGATCTGGACGAGCGTATCGCCTATGAAGGCGGCCCGCGCTATACCTTCCGTCTGGTGCATAGTGAAGAACGCGGCCTGTACCTGCCGGCGGCGGTTCTAAGTGCTCACGGGGTAGAAACCGATTACCCACTGGGTCTGGGCTTTTTCCAGTCGGCCGATTACGCCGCCATGGTCGCGCTCAACCGGGCGCTTGACGGTCTGCTTGAAGAGGGTGCCTACATTGCCCGCGGCGAGCGGTCAAAGCCGGTCGAGAACTTCCACGACATCCTCACCTGGCTGATGGCCGAGGCCAGTCGCGGCTTCAGCATTCAGCGCTACAAGGGGCTGGGCGAGATGAACCCGGATCAGCTGTGGGAAACCACCATGGACCCGGAAAGCCGCCGCATGCTCAGGGTGACCATCGAGGACGCCATCGGCGCCGACATGATGTTCAACACCCTGATGGGCGATGAAGTCGAGCCGCGTCGTGACTTCATTGAACAAAACGCCCTGGTCGCGAATCTGGATATCTGATCCGGCCATCTTCGCGTCTGATCCAACCGGAGCCCTGTGCTCCGGTTTTTTTATGCCGGGCCGATTTCGATCCACCACTTTGGCTTCATGCGGGCAAAGTCACGGCGCACGTTGTTCTTGAGTGCCGCCTTTGAGTCCAGCACCACACTCTCTCCCGCCTCGCGCACGAACACGACCCAGTGCCAGAAGGGCACCCCGTTGATGAGGCGCCACTTGATCGCCAGCAGCGCCCGATCCGGTAGATCCTCCCAGCCGGTAAAGGGACGCTCGTTCGGGTCCGTATCAATGTCCAGCGCACGCAGCAGTCTTCTCACATGGGCCGTGTTCGACCAGAGCGTGCGATCACCGGCATGAATACCCAGCTCGGCGGCGTGGCTGCGGGCGGTGTCGTACGTCAGTCCGGCCAGTGCCGCGCAGGCGGCAATGCCACAACCGGAGGGTTCCTTTTGAATGACGGGCAATGTGGTTTGAACGGCAGCGGTCGTGACGTGATCCTTTTGCTTGACCTGGAGTGCGCTCCAGGCCGTAACCTCTTCGTCATCCGTACGGGAGGGATGCATGAAAATTGGAGAACTGGCCAGACGTTCGGGGCGCTCGGCCCATACGCTGCGCTACTACGAGCGTATCGGACTGCTGCCGCCGCCCCGGCGCGATGGCTCGGGGCAGCGCGACTATGACGCCAGCGTGCTGGCATGGCTGGCCTTTCTGGAACGCCTGCGCGCCACCGGTATGCCGATTCGTGAAATGCTCGATTACGCCGCACTGCGCGCCCGCGGAGAAGACACCGCACTGGAACGCTGCGCGCTGCTCGAAGCCCATCGCGAGCGGGTTCGGGCGCATGTACGTCTGCTTCAGGCATCGCTTGAGGTACTGGATACCAAGATCGAAGGCTATCACGCCGCCCATCATGAGAGGACACCCGAAAAATGAACCAACCCCGTGAAAGTGATCGACTGATCCGCGGCCGTCAGGCCCTGGCGGCCATTGATGGTGACGCCGGCGAAAAGGTGGTCAGCGCACTGGCTGATATCGCCCCCGACTTTGCGACCTATCTGCTGGAGTTTCCCTTCGGTGATATCCATTCGCGCCCGGGACTTGCCCTGCGTGAGCGTGAAATCGCCACCATCGCGGCACTCACGGCGATGGGCACAGCTGCCCCTCAGCTGAAGGTGCATATCGAGGCCGGGCTCAATGTTGGAGTGAGTCAGCAGGAGATTGTCGAAATTATCATGCAGATGGCGGTCTACGCCGGCTTCCCGGCCGCCCTGAACGGGCTTTTTATCGCAAAAGAGGTGTTTGCCGATCGCGCGACCCATGCCGAGCAGGAAAGCCTCTAGAAAAGTCGTCCCTGCTCGGGGCGTGCGGTCAGGCCACGCCTGGTATATTCAGCCTCGAGCGAGGCCAGCACATCGATGCTGCCACCGCGCCAGCCGGTCAGCGCCTGGGTCAGAGCGTCATCATCGAGTGATTCGATGGTGTGTCCGCGGGCCGGACCATAGCGTAGGCGCATGCCGGGCACGGGCTGTCCGGTGGTAGCCCAGTCGAGAAAGGGGGCAAATCCGGTGAAGCCAAAGCGCGCCATCAGCGGCGTGATCAGCGCTGCGGTCATGGTCACATCAAAGAGCGCATCGTGGGCGTGGGTCGGCTCGTCACCGGTCAGTTCGCGATACATGTTGCCCAGTGACGCGCTTGCCAGACCGTCGCGCTTTTTGAGCCGATAGGCAGGAATGAACAGGTCCAGACTGCGCCCTGGACGACAGCCCAGCCGGCGCGCGATCACGTTGTCGAAACTGGTATTGCTGTAGCCGATCACCAGCGCATCAAACCCCTGGCGGGCGGCCTCGCGATAGACCTGCGGGATGGCATGGCGATAGTCGGGGCAGTGCGCGACATCCCTGTCATGAAAGCCATGCACCCGGGTGGTCGCCGGGTCAATCGGCCCGCCCGGGTGGTAGCGTTCGCAGGACTGCCACTGTTGATCAAAATCGCCGTCACTTCCCAGCGCGCCCCCCAGGACGGCCAGCTGCACCACGCCGCAGTCGCGTGCCCGGCCGCCGGCCGTTTCAAAGTCATGGATCAGGGCGCGCATGGTGCATCCACGGACAAAAGCCTTTTGGCCAGCGGTGCCAGTATCTCGACCAGTGCCGTCACATCGGCCGGCTCGGACTGTCCCGGCCAGTGGGATTCGAGTTCGGCAATCTCCATGCCGATGACGTTTTCCTCGACCAAGGCTGTCATCAATGCGTCCAGCGCCTGTGGTGTGAGTCCTCCCTCAATCTGATAATCGCTGGGCACCACGCCGGCATTGAGCACGTCGCAGTCCAGATGAACATAGACCGGGCGGCCGTTGATGGCGTGCCGCAGTGTCTCGGCATTCAACCCGGAAGAGGGCAGATGACACACCAGTCCGCCATCGATCAATGCCTGCTCGTCGGGGTCAAGCTGATGAGCGCCGGCCAGAATGACCTGATCCAGGCTCAGGTCGCTGCCCAGCCCGCTGTCCCAGAGGCCGGCAGCCCCGGCAATCACCATGCCGCCGAGATAGCCCGAGCCGGTGGTTTTCGGCGTATTGAGATCACCGTGGGCATCAAACCAGACGATGCACGCCTCGGGGTGCTGGCGCGCGACCACCGGCAGGGTGGCCAACCCCCCGGCGCAGCGGCTCATGGTCAGCACCGGGCGCTTGCCCGAGATCATGATCTTTTCCAGGTAACGGCCCATCGAGACGAAATCGGGCGTAATGGCCTCCAGCACCTGCTCCCAGCCGCCCGGTAGTGCGCGACCC
The DNA here is from genome assembly GCF_002157205.1 of Kushneria marisflavi. Classification (NCBI taxonomy): domain Bacteria; kingdom Pseudomonadati; phylum Pseudomonadota; class Gammaproteobacteria; order Oceanospirillales; family Halomonadaceae; genus Kushneria; species Kushneria marisflavi. The sequence continues at coordinate 2,135,238 of NZ_CP021358.1, forward strand.
GGCGCGCCCAGGGTCTGAAGGGGAATCTCCAGGTGTCGGGCAAGGTGCTGAGCAAGGGCGAGCGCGCCGGTCATGCCCAGCGTGTTGCGACCGGCACAATTGCCCTGAAAACAGATCAAGGGGGCCGGCGCGGTAATGGGGGACTGCTGCACCATGAAAGCTCCGTGTCAGAGGAAGGATCTGATCATGACATGGTGTCGGTGGGATCACACCAGGATGCGGCCATAAAGGTGCTACGACGTTGCTGCCCGATCTCGGTGAGTGCCTCGCAAGACGCCCCGTGGTCTGCGTCGATGGTTGTATTGTGAGGCGCTAATGCCTGAGTAATAGTTCTTTACCGCCCACGTTCGCGCCCGCCCTCGTGGGTCCCCCTGATCACGATATCGACTCGCCTTAACAACAACACAAGGGACGCACGCCATGACAACCATGTTCAACAAGTGCCTGATGGCCGGTGTCATACCGCTGGCCATCGCGCTGTCGTCGACGGCTTTTGCTCAGGAGAGCACCGACAAGGGCGAGGTCGAAGTGCTCAACTGGTGGACTTCCGGCGGTGAGGCCAGGGCCCTTGGTGCGCTCAAGGACAAGCTTTCAGATGACGGTATCGGCTGGAAGAACATGCCGGTCGCGGGCGGTGCAGGCACCAACGCGATGGCCGTGCTGCGCTCGCGTATCACCTCCAACAATCCGCCGACCGCGGCGCAGGTGCTGGGCTATGACGCCCAGGACTGGGCCGACCGCGATGCGCTGAGCTCGCTGGATGACGTGGCAAAGGCCGGCAACTGGGACGAGGTCTTCCCGCAGCCGATTCAGCGCTTTGCCAAGAGCGATGGCCACTGGATTGCTGCTCCCTTCGAGATTCACTCGACCAACTGGGTGTGGGCCAACAAGTCGATGATGGATGAACTCGGCATCCAGCAGCCTAGTAGCTGGGAAGAATTCATTGCCTCGATGAAGAAGGCCCAGGACGCCGGTCATACCGGTCTGGCCTATGGCGGCCAGCCGTGGCAGGACGCGACCGTGTTTGAAAACGTGGTGCTGGCCACCGGCGGCGCTGACTTCTATCGCCAGGCCCTGATCGATCTTGATCCAGAGGCGCTGGATTCCGACACCATGACCCAATCGTTTGATCGCTTCCGGGAGCTTTTGCAGTACAAGGATGACAACTCCCCGGGCCGTGACTGGAACCTGGCCACCGCGATGGTCATCAAGGGCGACGCGCTCTATCAGATCATGGGTGACTGGGCCAAGGGCGAGTTCCTCAACGCCGGTCTCAAGCCTGAGCAGGATTTCATGTGCTTCCGCACACCGGGGACGCAGGATGCGGTGACCTTTAACAGCGATCTGATGATCATGTTCAAGACCGATGATAAACAGCAGCAGGCGATGCAGCGCACCATGGCCGAGATCATCGGCTCGCCGGAATTTCAGATCACCTTCAGCCAGCTCAAGGGCTCGGTGCCGGCGCGTACCGATCTCTCCTCTGATGAGCTCGATGCCTGTGCCAAACGCGGTTACGAGCAGGCAAAGGCGGCTGCCAAAAGCAACACGCTAATGGGCAGCATGGCGCATGGTTACGCTGCGCCTGCGAGCGTGAAAAATGCGGTCTTCGACATCATCTCCTCATTCGTCAACAGCGACATGCCCAGCGACGTGGCCGCCGAGCAGCTGGCAATGGCAGTGCAGGGCGCGCGCTCCTGATCGAGCAGTGATGTGACGCAACCGGCCCCGCCACCCCTGGCGGGGCCATGGTCCTGATCCGAGGTTTTCGATGTCGACATCACCCTCTTCGCGGGGCATCGGCGATCGCCTGCAGCACTGGCTGCCAAGGCTTGTCCTCTCGCCGTCGTTCGTGCTGGTGCTCTTTTTCGTTTACGGCTTCATTCTCTGGACGACCTGGATCTCCTTCAGCAATTCGGGAATGCTGCCGGACTACACCTGGGCCGGCACCCGGCAGTGGTCGCGGCTGTGGTCTTCCTGGACCTGGGGCATCGCGCTGCACAACATCTGGGTGTTCGGGCTGCTCTATATCGTCATCTGCACGGTGCTGGGGCTTTTGCTGGCGATCCTTCTGGATCAGCGCATTCGCGCCGAGGGCACGCTGCGAACCATCTATCTCTACCCGATGGCGCTGTCGTTCATCGTCACCGGCACGGCCTGGCAGTGGTTTCTCAATCCTGGCCTGGGGCTTGAGCGCACCATGCACTCGCTGGGCTGGGAGAGTTTCAGCTTCAACTGGCTGATCGACGCCAAAATGGCGATCTATACGGTGGTGATCGCCGCCGTCTGGCAGGCGACCGGCTTTATCATGGCGATGTTCCTGGCAGGTCTTCGGGGTATTGATGGCGAAATGATCAAGGCCGCCCAGATCGATGGCGCGCCAACCTGGAAGATCTATGGCCGCATCATCATTCCCCAGCTGCGCCCGGTTTTTTTGAGCGCGATCGTGGTGCTGGCACATCTGGCGATCAAGAGCTTTGATCTGATCGTCGCCATGACCGGCGGTGGTCCGGGTAATGCTACCGCGGTGCCGGCGACCTTCATGTACTCCTATGCGTTTTCGCGCAACGAGATGGGCATCGCCGCGGCCAGCGCCGTGTTCATGCTGGCGGTGATTGCGGCGCTGATCATTCCCTATCTCTATTCCGAACTGCGGGAGCCTCGATCATGAGTGCCGGATCTACCGTCGCGCGTCGCAACCCCTTTGGGCGCGCGCTGCTCTACGCCGTACTCCTGGCGTTTGCGGTGCTCTATCTGATGCCGCTCTACGTGATGCTGGTGACCTCATTCAAGCCACTTGAGGAGATTCATCAGGGCAACATGCTCGCGCTACCCGAAACGTGGACCTTCGCGCCGTGGCGTGAGGCATGGGGCAGTGCCTGCATCGGGCTCGAGTGCAGCGGCGTGCACGGCTATTTCTTCAACAGCATCAAGATTGTGGTGCCGGCAGTGCTGATCTCGGGGCTTCTGGGGGCGTTCAACGGCTATGTGCTGACCAAGTGGCGCTTTCGAGGCCACAAGATCGTTTTCGGCTTGATCCTGTTCAGCTGCTTCATTCCGTTTCAGATCATTTTGCTGCCGATGGCGCGGGTACTCGGCATCCTGCATATCGCCAACAGCACCACGGGGCTGGTACTGGTGCACGTTGTCTACGGGATCGGCTTTACGACGCTGTTTTTTCGCAACTTCTACGAGAGCTTTCCCGACGAGCTGGTGCGGGCGGCCAAGCTCGACGGGGCCGGTTTTTTCACCATATTTTTTCGCATTCTGCTGCCGGCCTCGATTCCGATCATCGTGGTGACGATCATCTGGCAGTTCACCAACGTCTGGAACGACTTCCTGTTCGGCGTCTCCTTTACCTCCGGCGACAGCGCGCCGATCACGGTGGCACTTAACAATCTGGTCAACAGTTCCACGGGTGTGAAGGCGTACAACGTCAACATGGCGGCGGCGATGGTAGCGGCGGTGCCGACGCTGATCGTCTATATCCTGGCGGGCAAATACTTTCTGCGCGGTCTGATGTCAGGATCGGTCAAGGGCTGAGGCATTCATGAGCTTTTTACATATTCACAACGTCCACAAGCGCTTTGGCGACACCCACGTGCTCAAGGGCATCGACATCGCCATCGAGAAGGGCGACTTTCTGGTGCTGGTCGGGCCGTCGGGTTGTGGCAAGTCGACCCTTTTGAACATGATCGCGGGGCTTGATGCCATCAGCGAAGGTGAGCTTTTGCTCAACGGTGAGCGGATCAACGATCTGCATCCGTCGCGACGCGATATCGCCATGGTGTTTCAGTCCTACGCGCTCTATCCGAGCATGACGGTGGCCGGCAATATCGGTTTCGGACTCGAGATGCGCAAGGTCCCAAAGGCCAAACGCCGCGAAGCGATTCAGCGCGCCGCCGAGCTTTTGCAGATCGAGAACCTTTTGAATCGCAAGCCGGCCCAGCTCTC